>NZ_JBHVQS010000016.1:33241-145302 GCF_042886435.1 Streptomyces sp. NPDC058000 | reverse complement strand
CCCGCCGCCGCGATCGGCGAAGCAGTCCACTACGCCCTCACCCAGCCCGCCGACGTGGACGTCAACGAACTCGTCGTCCGGCCCACCGCCCAAGGATGAAAAGCACGCACCCACGTCACGCACCCACGTCACGGAACGGCGAGGGCGACATGATTTCCACGACGGGCGTCCTCGACCGGATGCTTGCCGCGTTGCTCTCCGGCGTGTTACTCCCGCCCGAGCTGCTTCAGAGAGTGCGACACCAACTGAAGGCCCCCTCAGGTCACGTCGTCTCACCCGTCGGCGCGGTCGTCGCCAGCGTCCGGCTGCCCGGGCAGTGCCTGGCTGGCGGACACCGGTTCCACTTCGCCGATGCCCTGCGGCGTGAGGTCGAGGTCGGAAGCCTCGTCGTCGCCGGGTCCCGCTGCCTCTCTTCGGGCCCTGCGCCGGTCATTGAGAAGCGAAAAGACAACGGCGGAGAAGTAGAGCGCCCAGATCGGCGTGGCCAGCGCCAACATGGTCAGCGGGTCCGTGCTCGGCGTCGCCACAGCCGAAAAGATCGTGATCCCCATGATCGTGCCGCGCCACCGGCCGAGCATCCGCCGGCCGGACAGCACTCCGGTGAGGTTCAGCATCACCAGCAGCAGCGGCATCTCGAAGGAGAGACCAAAGACGACCACCATGCGGGTGACGAGGTCGAGCAGATCGTCCAGCGGCAGCAGGTTGTCCACCCCGTGCGGGGTGAAGTCGATCAACACCTTCGAGGTCGTGGGCAGCACCCGGTAGGCGAAGAAGGCGCCGCCGAAGAACAGCGGGACGCCCGCGCCGACGAACGCGTAGGCGTATTTCCGCTCGCGCTTGTGCAGGCCGGGGGCAACGAACGCCCACAGCTGGTACAGCCATACCGGCGAGGCCAGCACGACGCCAGCCATCAGGGACACCTTCAGTGCCAGGGTGAAGGGCGCGAGCAGGCCGTTGATCGTGATCCGCGCGCAGGTGGTGTTCGCGGTCTGTTTGGCCAGATCGGCGAAGGACGTCGGGCAGCCGACCGAGTCCAGCACCGGCCTGGTGAAGAAGTTGACGATGCCCTTGTAGTAGAAGGCTGCGGCGATCGTGACGACGAGGATGGCAAGGACGGCCTTGGCGAGCCGGTTGCGGAGCTCACGAAGGTGCTCCGCGAGCGGCATCCGCCCCTTGGGATCCTTCTCCTTGTTGCGGGCTGACTGGGGCACGCCACGTCCTCATCTCGTGCGGCAGGCCGGAAACTACCGGCTCTGCGTTGGTACTTGATCGCCTCCGTCAACCGGTGGGGCGCGAACTCGCCACGGCGCCGGTTGCCGGCCGGGAAGGCTTCGGGCTGCGTCCCATGGGGGAAAGGAGCCAGGGGCGCGCAGGACCGGGCTCGGACTCAGTGGCCGGTCGTGCTGTCCGTGGGCGCGGTGCGGGCGGTGGAGGTGTCTCCTGGAGCATCCGAGATCGTCCGCGGTCCCGGTCCCGGTGCGGGCTCCGGCTCGGGGCGTGGCTCGTTAGAGACGCCGTCGTCCTTCAGGGCCTTGGTCTCGCTCTTGAGGATCCGCATGGACTTGCCCAACGCCCGGGCCATGTCGGGTAGTTTCTTCGAGCCGAAGATCAAAACCACCACCGCGACCAGGATCAGCAGATGCCAGGGTTCCAGCGCATTGCGGAACATCGTCACACCACCCCTTCGAACGCGTCGGCCGTCATGCCTGCCTGGGCGATGCGTGCCGCGTTCGGCCACGGTGCGTCGTTCATCGGCTTTCCCTGGCGTGACCGTTCCTGTCGCCGATCGGCGTGGTGTTCACGCATGACTGTCGGGCATATGAGGTGAGGCGGGTGGAGTGGGCCGGTTGCCGCGGGGGCGTGCCGGGTGTCGATGTCCTTGCGGGTCATGAGTCCTTCTCCTTGTCGGATCGGGGTCGATTCAGATTCCGGGGCGCCCGGCAGTCATCCAGGCGGCGTACTCCTGACGGACGTAGAGGCGGTGGCCGGGGGCGAGCGTGATCGCGTCGGGGTGGTGCGGGCCGGCCACCAGGTCGGGATGGCGACGGTCGTGCAGGACGAGTTGCTCGGCGGTTTCTGCGGCGGCTGCGACCGGGCCGGGGCCGGGGTCGTCGAGGGCCATCCGGTCCATGAGGGCCGCCCGTCGTAGCAGCCAGGCGCGTTCGGCGGCCGTCGCATCGACCAGGGGGCGGGTGACGGGCCTGGCCTGGCGGCCGTCGCGTTCGGCTCCGAGAGCGAGCACTTGGTGTATCTCGCGGCGCAGGTCCGGCGCATTCGCGTACGCCTCGTGCGGGGGCGGGGCGCCGGTTGCCTCACCGCTGTTCGGGGTGACGTACATGCTCACACCTCCGTCGATATGCAGGGGCCGGCCTTGGCAAGGGGCCGCAGTTCGTGCGGAACGACCGGCCCGGTCATGGCGAGCACCTGAGGCAGGCGCGGACTTCGCGGCCGCTGCGTGTCTGGTGGACCTCGGTCGACTGGGCGAGGTGCTGGACGATGCCGGTGCCGCGGCCGTGTTCGTCGGGGGCGATGTCGGGGCGATGCCGCTCCACTGCCATGCCGGAGTCAGTGACCACGATGTGCAGAGTGCCGTCGTCGAGGACGAGCAGCAGGGTCATGCGCTCGCGGCCGTACTGGGCGGCGTTGGCGGCGAGTTCGTCGACGATGAGAACGGCGGAGTCCCGCTCACCTGCGGGCACGCTCCAGGTCTCCAGCAGATCGGCCGCGAAGTGACGAGCGGCGGAGACGTGCGCCTCCTGCGCGGGCAGGGTGAGCAGCGCCTCGTGGCGGCAGGGCTGGCCGAGCAGTGAACTCGGGCTGGGGGAATCGGTCACAAACATGGTCTTCTGGCTCTTCTGTGGAGGTGCGGAGAGCGGAACGGGGGAGACCCCCAACGGCTTCGGGGGCTGTCGGTCGGCCGGATCCTGAAGGGCGCGCTCATTCAGTTCCACGGGCGACGCATGCCGGGCGGTTCGAGCGGTTCGCCCCTTTTGCTCGACTTCTTGCGGGGTACGTCAATGTCGGCGGCCTGGCTTGGCCTGGCCGGGCTCACTCGCCTCTGCCAGGGCTCGATGCCGTACTCGGCCGGCCCGGGCACCGGCAGCTCGTTCCCTCGCCCGTGGTCTTCCGGACGGCCCTGTGGGAACGTCGCGCCGCAGGACCGGACGAGCGTCCCTGCCCGCGTCTCGACTCGGTCGCGGCCCTCGGCGCGCGGACATCCTGGACGGTCTTCTCCGGGCTGCACGGACCTCGGAGGAAAAGGCGACCGGGCTGCACGGACCCCGGAGGAAGAGGTGAGTTGAGGTCGCCGGCCGTTTGGTGAACCGCGTATCTCTGCTTGCGCGCGGGACGGGGATCACTTCGGCCGGGCCCTTGCTGAGGCCCAGGGCGGCGCCACCGGCCACCGGGAGGGGGAGTGCACGCCCCGGCGGCGCACTCACGCATCAAGTCGGCCGGCGCACTCACGCATCAAGTCGGCTGAGGACGTAGCCGGGTCGCCGGAGCCGGGGTGCGGGTCATCGGCCCACCGGAAAACCGTCGGCGCGCCGTGAGAAGCACCCTGGCTCACCGGTCTTGATGCGGCTCGCTTCTCGTCGACTGCCTGGCTCTCTCGCCGCTGACGGCACGGCCCTTCGGTGCGACGTCTTCTTGGCCTTTTGTGCCGCCGTGCGCTCACACCGGACAGCTGTCGTCATGTCACCGAGCGGTCAGGCCGCAGAGTGACATGACGACCCTGGCCTCGCCTCACGCCTGGATCGTGACCATCTTCTGACCGTTGCCCGCGAGGATCTCGAAATGGTCGATGGCTCCCGGGGACATGGCAACCGCCCCTGGGATCGTGGTGCCGGGAGGGTACTGGCCGGCCCGCCAGGTAGCGCCGTCCGTCCTGGCTCCGCCGGGTCCGACCGCCTGTAGCCGGCAGGTGATTCCGGCGGGTGCCCCCTTGGCGGAGACCTGGAGGACGCTGCCCCAGGCAGAGGGTGAGACCTTCACCGAGGCGGAGACTCCGGTGGTGCGATCGCTTCCCGAGAAGGTGCGCCAGGTAGCCGGTGCGGTCGGCCCGGGCGGCGTCGCCTGGCTGCTCACGGATCCGATGGCCGCCAGCCAGGTGCCGCCGGCCGTTGCCGCGATGAGCGTCAGTGAGGCGGCCGCGCCGGCCAGTTGCAGACGCCAGGTCCTGCGGCGCCGGTTCGCGGCTTGCTGGAGGAGCCTCTCCAGCACGCCCCCTGCCGGCGCCTTCGATACCGCGGGCGCGGCGGGTCGTTCGGGCTGGGTGCCCTGCGCGCTTTCGGCGGCCCGTGCCACCAGCCGGTCGACCAGGTCCCCGTCGGCCGTCGGCACTGTCTGGCCTGAGGCTTCGGCTTCGGTCACCGTCGCCAGCAGCGCAGGCAATCCCGCCAGCCGGGTGTGTTCGGCCCGGCACTCGGCGCATTCCGCGAGGTGGCTGCGTACCCGTTCCATTTCCGCCGAGGGCAGCGTGCCCAGGACGTATCCCCCCAGCGCCAGCCGGAGGGCGTCGTGGTCCGCGCTCATGGTCGCCACCTCCTGCCCGTCACGGTCATGGCTCGATGCCCCGTTCCTGTAGCGCAAGCCGCAGGGCGTGCAGGGCGTAGTGCGTCCGCGACTTCACGGTGCCCAGCGGGATGCCCAGCACCTGTGCGGCCTCCACCATGGTCCGGCCCCGGTAGTAGGTCTCCAGCAGGACGGCGCGGTGGTCCGGGGACAGCGACCGGACGGCGTCGGCAACCGCCCAGCTCTGTAGCGCCTGCTCGATCTGGTCCTCGCCCGACGTCTGCTCGGCGGCCTTCTGAAGGGCCTCGCCGCCGACCTCGGCCGGTCTGGCTTGCCGGGCCCGGTGGGCATCGATGACCAGGTGCCGGGCGACCGTGCACAGCCATGCCCGGGCCGGGCCGCGTGCGGGATCGAACGCGGCGGGATGCTGCCACGCTCGCAGCAGCGTCTCCTGCACCACATCCTCTGCCCATTGCCAATCTCCTGAGGTCAGACGCAGTACGTAGTGGAAAAGGGCTCCTGCGTGCTCCGCGTACAGAGTGCGCAGCAGTTCCTCATCTGCGGTCGAAAGTGCCCCTTTACCAGAGACACGGTGCGCGGAGCGATTTGGATCGGTCCTTGAACCACCACGTTTTCGGGAACTCCAGGGCATGGGCTGATCATCGCGCATATGTACTGCTTTGTCCCGTAACGCACAGAGCGGTGCCGGTAACGCTCTGTGTGCATTGCGGGTGATATGTCCCCGCCGAGCCTTGTGGCGCCAAGGGGGTCGAGCGTGTGCGGCGCCCGGGGGGGCGACTGATCTGCGGCGATGCCAAGAGGTCTCAGAAAAAGTGCATATCGGTCGAACCGTGGGACTCCTGCCGTCCGTGGAGCCGGACAAGAGCCGACTCACGCGCAATCCCCATCGATTCCCCATACGGCAAAGGACGGATCGGAGATGACCGCGATACACCACGCGACGGACGCGCTCCTGGCGCCGGCCAAGCTCACCCAGGCGGAACTGCCGCCTACCGCCCGCACCTTCGCGGCGCGCAACGGCGGATGTGTGGCGCGGGGCACGTCGAGGCGAGACGCCGGCCCGGGGTGGCGCCCATGCTCGTTCGCCGGGTCCGGGAGGGGCACGCCCTCATGAACCCGGCATCCACCCCATATTCCCGCGGTTACGTGCGCCGAGCCGGCGCAGTCCCCGTCTCCACCTGATCAGTAAGGAACGGACACCATGCACCCGAACTTTCACACACCAGGCCGGCGATCACGCGCTGCGGCCGGACTGGCCGGCGCCGTCATCGCCACTGCCGGCGCGGTGGGGCTCCTCAGCTCATGCGGCCAGTCGTCGCATCCCTCGGCCAGCGGAGCCGGCGCCATCACACCCGGTCCGGGGCAGCACCGGACGGCAGGGATGCCCGGCGCCACGGGGTCGGGGAAGGGCTCCGCTCCCGGCGCCTCGCCGATGCCCGGTATGAGCATGCCCATGGGTCCCTCGACGGGCCCGGGCGCGCCGGCCGCGCCGGTGACCGGGAGCGCGGTGGCGATCAACAACTTCGCCTTCTCCCCGGCCGCGCTGAAGGTCAAAGTGGGCACGAGGGTGACGTGGACCAATCAGGACACCGACGCCCACACCGTCACCAGTACCGGATCGGGCGGCCCGTTGCAGTCGGCCGCCCTGGCCACCCATGCCACCTACAGCTACACGTTCACCAAGCCCGGCACGTATGCCTACCTCTGCACCATCCATCCGTTCATGACCGCCACCGTGGAGGTGTCCCGATGACCGGCAACTACGACAGTCACGACGGAGCGCTGGCCGACGACGCCGGTCGGCCCGATACCGAACACGGTATGACGCGACGTCAACTCCTTCGGCACGCAGGGTGGTTCGGCGGCGCTGTGGTGCTGACCGTGGCCAGTGGAGAGGTGATAAGCCACATCGCCGGCTCCCTGGACACCAACGCCGGGGCCGCCGAAGCGGGAAGCGGCGCGCTGCGGTTCGTGCAGGTCTCCGACAGCCATATCGGGTTCCATGGCCCGGCCAACACGGACGTGGTCGGCTCCTTCACCGAAGCGATCAAGCAGGTCAACTCGCTCGGATTCAGACCTGACTTCGTCATGCACAGCGGCGATCTGACCCACCTGTCCACGGCCGGGCAGTTCGACCAGGTCAAGCAGATGATGACCGGAATGAAGACAGACCGCGTCTTCACCGTGCCGGGCGAGCACGATTCCATCGGCGATGCAGGCCGCGCCTACCGGCGGACCTTCGGCATGGGCACGCTCGGCGACGGCTGGTACAGCTTCGACACCCACGGCGTGCACTTCATCGCCCTGGTCAACACCCTGAGCCTGGAGAAGCTCGGCCACCTCGGCACCGCCCAGATCGACTTCGTTCGCAAGGACATCGCCGGACTGTCGTCGGACACCCCCATCGTGGTCTTCAGCCACATCCCGCTGTTCGCCATGTACCCGAAGTGGGGCTGGAGCACCGACGACGCCCTCAAGGTCATCGCCCTGCTGCGCCGCTTCTCCTCCGTCACCTGTCTCAACGGGCACGTCCACCAGTTGTTCACCAAGACAGATGGCAACATCACCTTCCACTCCGCCACCACCACCGCCTACCCCCTGCCCAAACCGGGCCGCGGCCCCGCCCCCACTCCGCAGGTCGTCCCCGCCCGGCAGCTCAGAGAGGCACTCGGCATCCGCAGCGTCGGCTACCGCCAAGGCGACCGCGAACTGGCCATCAAGGAACAGAGGCTGGCATGAACACCCACAGGTTCCTCGCCCCCGCCCTGCGGTCGATGACCGCCGCGACGCTCGCCGCCAGCGGATACATTCACGCCCAGCTCTACCTCGACGGGTACCGCTTCATCCACATCATCGGTCCCCTGTTCCTGCTCCAGGCCAGCGCTTCCTTCGCCCTCGCCGTCCTGCTGCTGATCGGGGTACCGCCCCTGCTGCTGAGGACCGCCGCGGCAGGCGCCGCTCTCGGCGCTCTCGGCGGCTTCGCCGCTTCGCGCACCGTGGGAGTGTTCGGATTCACCGAGCACGGTCTGCAGCCGGAGCCGCAAGCCGTCCTCAGCCTCCTCGCCGAAACCGGCACGCTGCTGCTCCTCGCCATCTGGCAGATGACCGTGACCAGGCAACCCCGCGCTGCCCGACCGCCCGCCAGGGCACCCGACCGGGTCACCACCCGCACACCACCCGACTGAACCACCACCACGAAGCCGCCCGGGATGCCTGCGTCCTGGCTCGGGGTGCGGCGCGACCGGCAAACCCACACACCAGCGCCCTCTGCGCAGCACGCCCCCCCATTCCGGAACCAAGGAGTGCCCCCATGTACCAGGAACCGCGCCCGGGAATCGCCTGGCCGAGCCCGCACCTCCGCGAACTGAAGGGCGCCGTACGCGCCCTGCTCGGCCTGGACGACGACACCGCCGTCATAATCCGCCAACTCATCTGTGGTGAAGTCGGCTGCCCACCGCTGGAGACCGTCGTCGAGGTGCGGTCCATGGACGGTGAGGCCCACCGCTGGACGCTCCACCGCTCCGCCGAGCAGCTCACCGAGAACGAGCTGCGGGCCACCCTGCTCCACCACCGACCAGGCTGACCGGAACCCGACCCGACTGCCTCTGAACCCCGAGAGCTGAACGAGTTGGGTGACACCATCGGACCACCACCGGGCCCCGAACTCATGCCTGCGGTCATCGGCGTTCAACCGATCGAGGCTCCCGGTCGACGCGCCACTCCGAGATCGGTACGACAACGGCCACTCAAGGTCTACGGCGCCGATATGTGCACGTCGTCCGTGGAATCCAGCGCGAGGCCCTGTCCGGCGAGGTCGGCCGGACAGGGCCCTGGGCTCAGCTCACTTGCACTGACCGGTCCGCGGCCCGTTCACGGTGTTGCCCGACTGCTGGAGAGCGGGTGAGTTGCCCGCGCAGCGCAGCGGCGCCCCGACCTGGTTGCCCTCGAACTCCGGGACGAGGTCCTCGGACAGCAGGCCGCTGCCACTGTTGTCGTCGATCCTCACTGGCGCCGACATCGTGTTGGACGAAACCTCCAGACCGCCGGTGTTGGCGTCCAGGGTCAGCGGGGCCTTGAAGGCGTTGCCTGCGCAGTTCATCCGCTCACCCTCACCCTCACCCAGCAGCACGAAGCCGCTGGTGTCCGTGAGGGTTACCTGCGCGTCGAGGGCCGAGTGGCAGATGGTGACGGCGAGGGCGCCGTCCGAGACCACCGGGCCGTTGACCTCCGCACCCGACACTGCCAGCGCCCCACCGGGCCGCACCTCCACCGGGCCGTTCTGCGTACTGCCAGGGGCGATGCACAGCGACTGGTCTGCGGCCACGGTCAGCGGGCCGTCGTGGTCCGTGATGCACGGCTGGCTGAAGCCGACGGTGATGTCGGTGGGCGCGGCCGTGGTGCCGGCCGTGAAGGTGGGGTCGCCGCTGTAGGTGGCGGTGATGGGGTGGTCACCCGGCTGAAACTTGCTGGTGGTGAATGTGGCCTTGGCGCCGTTGAGCGGCACGGTCGCCAGCGTGGTCGTCCCGTCCGAGAAGGTGACCGACCCGGTCGGGTCGCCCGCGCCCGGGTTGGCCGAGGCCACGGTGGCGGTGACGTTGACGGCGTGACCGAACAGCGGGGACGCCGTGTCCGCGTTGAGCGTGACCGAAGTCCCGTACCGGAACGTGATGATGGCCTTGCCGTTGCCGTGGTTGGCGCCCTGGAGAAGCGCGAGATTGGTCGCCGACGGATCCGCGTAGCTGCTGCCGCCGCCACCGCCCGCGCCCGGGAAGTAGCCCGGGTTGCCGCCGCCGGAACCGCCGCCACCGCCGTGCCAGCCGCCACCGCCACCGCCGCCGCCGGGGCCGCCCGCACCGCCGTTGCCGCCGGTTCCGCCGCTGCCGGGATTGGGCTGGCTGGTGATGGGGTCGAGGTCGATTCCGGGGGTGCCGGGGCCTCCGTTCAGGGTGTTGGGGTTGCCGTGGCCGGCCGCGGTCTGGCTGCCGCCGCCGCCCGCGAGCCCCGAGCCCAGCGGGCCGTTGCTCTGGCC
The DNA here is from genome assembly GCF_042886435.1 of Streptomyces sp. NPDC058000. NCBI lineage: Bacteria > Bacillati > Actinomycetota > Actinomycetes > Kitasatosporales > Streptomycetaceae > Streptomyces > Streptomyces sp. NPDC058000. The sequence goes on along the minus strand of NZ_JBHVQS010000016.1, from coordinate 135,740 downwards.
GCCGTCTTGGCCTACCAGGCCACCGCCGGCGCCGCCCGGCAGCTCGGGCCCGCCGTTGCCGGCGCCACCGCCGCCGCCGGCCACCAGGACGCGGTCGGCGCCGCCGAACGCGCCGGCCCGGACGTCCGAACCGCCGCCGCCAGAACCGCCGCCGCCGTGCGCGCCACCGCCGCCGGCCCCGTGGCCGGTGCCGCCGGGCCGGGCGAACTCACCGTGCCGGGACGAGCCGGGGATGCCGGCCGCGCCCACGGTGAGTTGGAGGGTCTGGCCGGAGGTCACAGGCAGGGTCGCGCGGCTCTCGCCGCCCAGTCCGCCGGGCGCGCCGGGTATCGCCGGGTGGGGGACGATGTAGCCGGCGGCGCTGCCGCCCTCGCCGCCGTACAGGTCGATGCCGACCGCGGTCACGCCGTCCGGGACGGTGAAGGTGTCCGTGCCCACGGAGTTGTAGGTGCACGTGGGCTGTGGAGCCGTGGTGAAGACGCCGCCGGTGCCGCAGGGCCCGGCCGCACTCGCCGTGCCCGCGGCCGCGGCGACGGGCACGATCGCGGTGGCGACGAGGCCGGTGGCGCCGGCCACCGACATCATCTTGGATCTGAAGATGGTCCGACGGGAGGTCGGGCTGCTGTCGCTCATGGGTGTTGACACTGTTTCTCCGGCCCTGTGGGCAGCCAAGGTGAGGAAAGGGGCGGTCCGCAGGCGGGCAGGGCCTGCCTGCGGACCACCATCTGACAAACGATCAGAATCCGGACGGTCAGACGCCGTCGTTGGCGCAGAGCGCCCAGACGTCCGCGTAGGTGTTGGTGGAGCCGGCACCGCCCGCGTGGGCGTCCACGGACCAGTACGAGGCGGTGGTGGTGCCGTCGCCGACCGGGTTGCCACTGGAGTCGCTGGGGAAGCTGCCGTTGAGGTGGTCACCGCCCGAGCCGGGGCCGGTGTAGTCGGTGGTCGTCACGTTGCCGCCGCTGGCGCCTGCGCCGCCGCCGACCAGGTTGCCGTCGGCGCCGCAGCCTGCCGTCACGACGGTGTTGGCACCCGCCGACGACGAAGTGCTCCCCTCGGTGTAGTGGACCTTCACCGTCACACCGCTGACGTTGATGCCACTGCCGCTGCAAATCGCGTACGCGTAGGTTTCGTTCGTGGTGCCGCCACCGCCGCCGTTCCACCCGACCGCCGTCCAGGAGTCGGGGTTGGTCTCCCCGTCGGCCGCGGCCTTCAGGCCGTAGTCGTGCCCGGAGTTGTCGAACGTGGGGAAGCTGGAGATCGGCTTGAGGCTGCCGACGCTGGCCGGGGTGGTCCGGGCGCCGCCACCGAGCAGCACGGTGTTGGCCGGACAGGTCGCCGTGACCGCGACCGGTGTCGCCGAGGCGGTCGGCCCGGCGGCCTTGTTCATGACGATCTGGGTGTGGTTGATCAGGTTGCTGGTGAAGCACACCGCGTACGGGGTCGTGGAGAACGAGCTGTTCACCGCGCCGCCGCTGCCGCCGATGCCGAGCCAGTGCGTGTTGTCGGTGCCGACGACACCGGTGGTGCCGTGTACTCGGTGGAGCCGTCCGAACTGGGCTCGGTGCCCATCACATGGTTGCCGTTGGACGACGTACCGGTACCGATGGCCTGCTCAAGACCGCCGCCGGAGACGAGACCGCTGCCGCAGTCCGCGTGGGTCGAGATCTCAGAGAAAGTGGTGGTGGGCCCGGCGGTCGCGCCGGGCGTCTGCACGGTCACGCTCACGGTGTTGGCGTACGCGACCCCGGGCGCCGCCAGTGCCAGCAGAGCGCCAATCACCAGCGCTTTGCCGGCCACCAGGCGCGGCAGGAATGTGGTCTTCATCGGACTCTCCCTCTCTGATTGCAGCGCTGCGCACGGGGGGAGGGCAGCGCGGAGAAAAGCCATGCACGAGAAGAACCGACCGCTTCGGGGGGAGCGGCCGCCACGGGTCCGAGGCGGCAGGGAAGCCTTCGACGGCAGGAGACGGAACCCGTACGAGCCGGCACTCAACGCGGCTCGCAGTCGCGGACAGTAACAGTCCGCCAGAAACCGCAGCTACAGGCGAATCACACAGGATGAGCTGGCAGATGCTACATGGAATGACCATTTGGCCTTGAACTTGTGGGTCCGTGGGTCCGTGCCGCCGCGCCCCTGCGACGGGGTCGGCCACCGCTGCCAGAACGCCCGATCCGGCGCCCACCCGCCGCGCGGAGCGTCCCCGGGCCCGGTTAACACCGCGGACCGCGCCTGGTTGGCCGCCGAATCACCGGCCGAATCGACCGGCCGGACCTCCCGGTTGGGAGCAGGAGCTGAGCCTGTTGAGCTGGAGGCTTCCGCATTCCGGGCAATAAGCCGGTCCCGGTCCCGGTCGCAGTGGAGCGGGTTGTGGCAGATCTCTGCTCAGCTACGACCGCCGGGGCTTCGGCCGTTCCAGCCAGCCGGTCACCGGCTACGACTACGACACGTTCACCGCCGACCTCAAAGCCCTCCTCGATCACCTGCGATTGACGGCTGTGGCGCTGGTCGGATTCTCGATGGGGACCGGCGAGGTCGTCCGCTACCTGGCCCGGTACGGTTCCCACGGGATCCGCAGAGCGGCGCTGCTCGGTGCGATTCCTCCCTTCCTCCTCAGAACCGAGGACAACCCCGAGGGCGTGGACGGCCAGGTATTCGAGGACATCAAGTCGGCGATCGTCACCGACAGGTACGCCTGGCGCTCCTCGCCTTCCTCGCGGACTAGCCAACGAGCCGGGCTGGAAAGAAGCTCCCGAGCTGGTTCGTCGTCGCCGGCGCCGGTGCCGACAACGCCATCGACCCCGACCCTGAGCGCGCCGCAGTCAAGCGGATCGGGGCGAGGGTCACCGAGATCAGCGGCGGCTCCCACACCATCGCGCTCTCCCATGCCGACGAAGTGACGCAGGTCTTTGTGGGAGCACTTCGGGAGATCGGGTGACTTTCGGCAGGAGGCCCGAAAAATGAGTCGTGAACAGATACGGCCGTGGAATACATGTGCCGAGATGACACCGTGCCCCATATTCAGTCACCACAACTGCCGGAACGCGAATGGCAGGGTCCCTCTACAGCGATGGCTTTGAGTCGCTGAGACGGAATATCCATGCTGCGATGAGTGTGAGTTGCCGGGCAAGTTCTTCATCCGTACTCGATGTCTCTTAACAGGAAGTCGTGTTCCATGCTCGCAATTCACCTCACCCGGTTCGGGGAGCCGGAGAAGAGCCTGGAGGTCGTGGACGTGCCCGAGCCCCCGGCTCCCTCCGCCGGGCAGGCGCTGTTGCTGGACTTCAACCCGAAACGCGCGTAGCCGCCGCTGCACCTGCCTCCGAGGCCGGGAGCACCTCCGGAAAGAAGCGGCTGGAGTCGATCTCGCAGCTGGTGGCGGACGGCCTGAACGGCCCTGACACACGATCGAGGATGAGCAGTATGACCACGCACAGCCCCATCGGGATTCTCGGCGCGGGGGAGATCGGCCGGGCGGTCGCCGACAAGGCCGTCCGTCACGGACATGAGGTACTCATCGGCAACCGCCGCGGCCCGCAGACGCTCAAGGCGGTCGTGGCGCAGCTGGGGCCGAAGGCCCGTGCGGTGACGGCCGAGGAGGCGGCGCAGCCGGATCTCGTCGTCCTCGCGGTGCCGTTCTTCGCCGTACCGGACCTGACCGGCCTTACCGACTGGTCCGGCAAGATCGTCGTCGACACGACGAATCAGTTCGCCGCGGCCAACCCCTGGCGGGGCCGGTACGACGTCGGTGACCTCACGGGCAGCGAGTGGGTCGCCGAGCGCCTTCCCGGCGCGCGGATCGTGAAGGCGTTCAACACCCTGTTCGCCGCGTTCATCGCCGCCGACCCCCAGCACGAGGAAGGCCGTCAGGTCGTCTTCTACGCGGGCGACGACGCCGGCGCGAAGGCGGCCGTGGCCGGTTTGCTGGACGAGTTCGGGTTCGCCGCGCTGGACCTCGGTGGTCTGCGAGAGGGCGGTCGGCTGATGCAGCTCGACGGTCCGCTCAGCGCACGGCACTTCCTGCTTCAGGACGCCGGCTGACGGCTCGGGCGGCCGATCGGAGCCGGTCAGGCGGATTGCTCGGTGCGGTCACCGCCCCAGAGGGTGTGGAAGGCCCCTTCACGGTCGGTGCGTCGGTAGGTGTGTGCGCCGAAGAAGTCCCGTTGGCCCTGGATGAGCGCCGCCGGCAACCGCGGTGAACGCAGGGCGTCGTAGTAGGCCAGCGCCGCCGAGAATCCGGGGGCGGGAAGGCCCAGTTCGGCCGCCGAGGACACCACCCGCCGCCATGCGTCCTGCGCCGCCTCCAACGCCGCCCGGAAGTAGGGCGCGGTCAGCAGCGTCACGGGCTGGTCCGTGCCGCTGTAGGTCTCGGTGATCCGGTTCAGGAAGCGGGCCCGGATGATGCAGCCGCCGCGCCAGATCTTCGCCACGGCTCCCGGGTCGATGCCCCACCCGTACTCCTGGCTGCCGGCCTGGATCTGGTGCACGCCCTGTGCGTACGCGACGATCTTCGACGCGTACAGGGCCTGCTCCACGTCGTCGGTGAAGGACTCGGCCGCCGACCCGCCGAGGCTCCGGCCGGCCGGGCCCGGCAGCCCCTGCGCGGCGTCGCGGAGGTCGGCGTGGCCGGACAGCGACCGGGCGAAGACGGCCTCGGCGATTCCGCTCACCGGGACGCCCAGGTCCAGTGCCGTCTGCACGGTCCAGCGGCCCGTCCCCTTCTGCTCTGCCTGGTCGAGCACCACGTCGACGAGCGGCTTGCCGGTGGCGGCGTCGGTGTGCCCCAGGACCTCGGCGGTGATCTCGATGAGGTACGACTCCAGTCGGCCCTGGTTCCAGGTCCGGAAGACCTCGGCGATGCGGGCCGGATCCATCCCCAGCGCCCGGCGCAGCAGGTCGTACGCCTCGGCGATGAGCTGCATGTCGGCGTACTCGATGCCGTTGTGCACCATCTTCACGAAGTGGCCGGCACCGTCGGGCCCGATGTGCGTGCAGCACGGCTCGGCGTCGACCTTGGCGGAGATGTCCTCCAGCAGGGGGCCGAGCGATGCGTACGCCTCGGCCGAGCCACCGGGCATGATGCTCGGGCCGTGGAGCGCGCCCTCTTCGCCGCCGGACACGCCGGTCCCGACGAAGTGCAGCCCCCGGTCCCGCAGCGCGGCCTCACGCCGTCGGGTGTCGGCGAAGTGTGCGTTACCCCCGTCCACGATCATGTCGCCCGGTTCGAGCAGCGGCGCGAACCCGTCGATGACCGCGTCCGTGGGCGCCCCCGCCTTGACCATCACCATCAGCCGTCGCGGCCGTGCCAGAGAGGCGACGAACTGCTCCGCCGACTCGGTGGGCACGAAGTGCCCCTCGTCGCCGAATTCGTCCATCAGCGCCTGAGTGCGGGACTCGGTGCGGTTGTGGAGCGCGACGGTGTGCCCGTGGCGTGCGAAATTACGGGCCAGGTTGCGGCCCATCACCGCGAGCCCGGTCACGCCGATGTCCGCCTGCTCAGCCATGATCATCAACTCCTGCCGTTCCCGACCCGCCTGAACGTCGTTTCCGTGGCCCGGCGAAGTACTGTCGGCCGCCCAGCAGCCCAACAGCTCACCGCTCAAATCATCGCCCAGGCAGCCACTTCCCGCAGCGACGACAAGATCTCCGCGCCCTCGTATCGCAACGCCGGGGCGTACGCGGCGCAGGGCTGGTCCGCTCGCCGTCTCCCGGCCGAGAGCAGCGCTTCCGATCTTGCGTAGCAAACTGTGATGATCGCCCATAAAATGGACGTTGCTGGCGCACTGGCGTGCCGGTCAGGCACGTGAAGTCGGTGCGGAAGGGCGATCGACCCGGGGACGGGATGCCTATGGATCAGGCCGCCGGCTCGGCGCGGACCGTCATCCTGACCGTGGACGACGACCCGGGCGTGTCGCGTGCCGTCGCCCGTGACCTGCGGCGACGCTACGGCGCGTCGTATCGCGTCGTACGCGCGGAGTCCGGCGAGTCCGCCCTTGCCGCCCTGCGCGAACTGAAGCTGCGCGGCGGCCCCGTCGCGGTGATCGTGGCCGACTACCGGATGCCGAAGATGAACGGCATCGAGTTCCTCGAACAGGCTCTGGACATCTACCCCGGTGCCCGGCGGGTGCTGCTGACCGCGTACGCGGACACCAACGCGGCCATCGACGCGATCAACGTCGTCGACCTCGACCACTACCTCCTCAAGCCCTGGGAGCCGCCCGAGGAGAAGCTGTACCCCGTCCTCGACGATCTCCTTCAGGCATGGCGGGCCACCGACTACCGGCCGGTCGCCATCACCAAGGTCGTCGGACACCGCTGGTCGGCGCGTTCGTCGGCCGTACGGGAGTTCCTGGCCCGTAACCAGGTGCCGTACCGCTGGTACTCGTCCGACGATCCGGAAGGCCGGCGGCTGCTCTGCGCCGCGGGCCAGGACGGCCTGCGGCTCCCGCTTGTGATCACTCCGGACGGCACGGCCCTTATCGAGCCCGAGGACCGGGAGCTCGCCGCCCGGGTCGGCCTCGCGACGACCCCGGCAACCGACTTCTACGACCTCGTCATCATCGGCGGCGGACCGGCCGGTCTGGGAGCGGCGGTGTACGGGGCCTCCGAGGGCCTGCGGACCGTCCTCGTGGAACGCTCCGCGACCGGAGGCCAGGCGGGTCAGAGCTCGCGCATCGAGAACTATCTCGGCTTTCCGGACGGGGTGTCCGGGGCGCAGCTCACCGACCGGGCCCGGCGTCAGGCGGCGAAGTTCGGTGCCGAGATACTGACCGCACGCGAGGTCACCGGGCTGGAGATCAATGGCGCGTCGCGCGTCGTGCGGTTCTCGGACGGCTCCGCCGTCGCCGCACACTCCGTGATTCTCGCGACCGGCGTGTCGTACCGGCAACTGGATGCGCCCCACGTGACCGAGCTGACCGGCTGCGGAGTGTTCTACGGCTCGGCCCTGACCGAAGCGGCCGCGTGCCAAGGGCATGACGTGTACGTCGTCGGCGGCGCGAACTCCGCCGGCCAGGCCGCGATATACCTGGCCCGGAGCGCCAAGTCGGTCACCCTGCTGGTGCGTAAGCCGTCCTTGTCCACTTCGATGTCGCACTACCTCGTCCAGCAGGTCGAGGAGACGCCCACGATCTCCGTGCGCACCAACACGGTCGTCGAGGCCGCCCACGGCTCGCGTCAACTGGAACAGATCACCCTGCGCGACACGACGACCGGCCACACCGAACTCGTCGACGCCCAGTGGATGTTCGTCTTCATCGGCGCGGCCCCGCTGACCGACTGGCTGGCGGGCTCGGTGCTCCGGGACTCCCGCGGGTTCATCCTGACCGGCCCCGATCTGACCGCGGACGGGCGCCCGCCGGCCGACTGGGAGTTGGACCGGCCGCCCTACCACTTGGAAACGAACGTCCCCGGCGTGTTCGTGGCCGGAGACGCCCGCGCCGAGTCCGCCAAGCGGGTCGCCTCCGCAGTCGGAGAGGGAGCCATGGCGGTCATGCTCGTGCACCGATATCTGGAGCAGTCATGAACGGCCGGTCGATGCCGTGCAGTCAGGAGGAACTCGGCTCGCTGTTCCTGTTCGAGAAGCTGGCCCCCGACCAGATCGCCCGGCTCTGCCGCGAAGGCCGCGTGGAGGAGTTCGAACCCGGGCCCGTGTACGGGGAGGGCGACGCCGCCACGTGCTTCTACGTGCTGCTCGAAGGGACCCTCGTTCTCTCGCGCCGGATCGGGGACTACGACGTGGAGGTCAACCGGAGCTCCAGCCGCGGGGTGTACGCGGGAGCCTTCCAGTCCTACCTGGGTGACCGCCTGCGGCAGGTGTACAACAGCTCCCTGCGTGTCATCGAGCCCTCACGCTTCTTCGTGCTGCCCGCGGAGACCTTCGCCGCGATCATGCGCGAGTGGTTTCCCATGGCCGTACACCTGCTGGAGGGCCTCTTCTTCGGCACCAAGAGCGCCCAGGAGGCCGTCGGCCAGCGAGAGCGGCTGCTGGCTCTCGGGTCGCTGTCCGCAGGGCTGACCCATGAGCTGAACAACCCCGCCGCCGCGGCCGTGCGGGCCACGTCCGCGCTTCGCGAGCGGGTGGCCGGAATGCGCCACAAGCTCGGCGTCATCGCGGCAGGCCCGTACCGGCGCGACAGCCTGGAGACACTCGTCGACGTCCAGGAACGCACGGCCGAGCGCGTCGCCAAGGCCACCACCCTGAGCGCGCTGGAAGCCTCGGACCGGGAGGACATCGTCTCCGACTGGCTGGAGGACCACGGCATCGGGGACGGGTGGCAGCTCGCACCCACCTTCGCACAGGCCGGCCTCGACACCGACTGGCTGGACCAGATCGCCGCAGCCGTGGACAGTGACACCCTCGAAGGCGCCGTGCGGTGGCTCAACTACACCGTGGAAACCGAACTGTTGATGAACGAGATCGAGGAGTCGACCACCCGCATCTCGGCCCTCGTCACCGCGGCCAAGCAGTACTCGCAACTCGATCGGGCGCCCTACCAGGTCGCGGACGTGCATGAACTGCTGGACAGCACCCTGCTGATGGTCTCCGCGAAGATCGGCCCCCACATCACCGTCGTCAAGGACTACGACCGCAGCCTGCCGAAGATCCCGGCCTACCCCGGCGAGCTCAACCAGGTATGGACGAATCTGATCGACAACGCCGTCTCGGCGATGAACAGTACGGGCGCCGACGGCACGTTGACGGTACGCACCGCACGCGAGGGAGACCATCTCCTCGTCGAGTTCCGCGACACCGGTCCCGGAGTCCCCGCGGAGATCCGCGACCGCGTCTTCGACCCGTTCTTCACCACCAAACCGGTGGGTGAGGGGACAGGTCTCGGCTTGGACATCTCATGGCGCATCGTCGTCAACACGCACAGAGGGGACCTGCGGTTCCATTCCGTCCCCGGCGACACCCGCTTCCAGGTACGCCTCCCGCTGGCCTCCGCCGACCCCCGTGCCCCACAGGAGCCGTCATGAGTTCCCCGAACGGAATCGACCCCTCGGTCCCACCCAGCGGAACCGGCTGCGCCGAGTGCGACGCCGGCGGCGGCTGGTGGTTCCACCTGCGACGTTGCGCACAGTGCGGCCACATCGGCTGTTGCGACGACTCGCCCGCCAAGCATGCGACGGCCCACGCGCGGGCCACCGATCACCCGGTGATCCGCAGCTTCGAACCGGGCGAAACCTGGTTCTGGAACTACGAGACCTCGGAGATGTACGCCTCGGGCCCGCACCTGGCTCCCCCCGAGAGCCACCCGGCCGATCAACCCACCCCCGGCCCCGCGGGACGAGTCCCGGAGGACTGGGCCGACCGTCTGGGTTAGGCAACGCAGCCACCGCGCTTACGGATGCGGGAGGGCGCCGGGGCATGGCGGTCGGACCCGCTATGCCTGGTAAGCGGCGGAGATCTGGCCGACCAGGACGGCGAACGGCATGTCGAGGGCGGCGTAGACGGCGCCGGCCTCGGGGGAGGCGTTGTCGGCCAGGGCTTCGACCATGAGGGTGGCGTAGTCGCTGACGATGACGCCCGCCTGCTGCATGCGTAGCAGTCCGGCCTCCCGTTTGGTCCGGCTGAAGGTGCCGGAGGCGTCCACGGCGACGTACGCGGCGAACCCGGCGGCCGTTGCGGAGATCGCGGGCAGTGCCGCGCATACCTCAAGTGACACCCCGGCGAAGATCAGCTTCTGCCGTCCGGTGGCCTTGATGGCTTCCTGGACCCGGTCGTCGTGCCAGGCGTTGACCGTGCTGCGGTCGATGATCTTCTGGCCGGCCGGCAGTGCCTGAACCAGCTCGGGGGCGGTCGGCCCCCACATGCTGTCGGCCGCGGTGGTGGTGACGACCAGGGGGATGCGCAGCACGGTCGCTGCCCGCGCCAGCGCCACCACGTTGTGCTTCAGCTCTCCGACGGGGATGTCCCGGACGCCGGACAGAAGGCCCACCTGGTGGTCGACCAGCACCACGGCGGCGTTCTCTCGGGTGATCGACTCCAGGAACTTGCTGCGCTCGCTCATCTTCCGCTCCTTTGAGGGTTGAGCCACAGCCTGATTGGTCACTAATGTTGATAGTCAACATTGATGACTATTTTTGACGCTATACCTCGACCCTCCGCAGTGCAAGAACCGTTGACTGAAATCGCTGGTCAGACAGCACAGTGGCCGAGGGGCGGCGAGACAGGAGAGGCGTTGACCGGGCACCAGGCAGCGGAACCGGACCTCGGCGTGCTCGCCGCGCGGATCCTCTTCTCCGTCCAGCGAGAGCTGTTCACCGCGCTCGCCGAGCAGGGCTTCGACGACATCCAGCCCCGCGCCGGCGCCGTCCTCGCCTACCTGCGTACCGACGGCATCCGCGCCAGCGAACTCGCCCGCGCCTCCGGACAGCACAAGCAAGTCATCGGCTCCCTCATCGACGACCTCGAACGCCTGGGCTACGTCGAACGCAAACCCGACCCCACGGACCGCCGCGCCAAACTGATCCACCCCACCGAACGCGGCCTGCTCCAGATGGAGGCCGCCGCCGCCATCATGCGCACGATCGAGGAACGCCACGCGAAGGCACTGGGCAAGCGGGAGTACGCCGCCTTCAAGACGGCCCTCCACCGTGTGGCCGACCTCCTGCGGAGCCCATGAGAACTCGCGGTTGTGGGGGGCCGGGGCAGGACGATGCCCCGGCCCCCGTCCGTTCCTGGAGACCGAGCCGGTACTCGAATGCCGTGTGTGACGGCGCATAGCCGGTGCGGTTTCGACGCTCGGCGGATGGACACGCAGGTCCAATTCGGCGAGGTGGTCCTGCCCAGCCCTGGTAGCCAACTCCGAAGCAGTAAAGGGTCTACCGGTGCCGCCCCACAATCTCCCTGCGCAGGCCGGCATCAGACGACCTTGAGCGGGGTGCCGTCGTAGGTCCGCCTGTACGACTTGGCGGTGGCGTTGTGGTTGATCACGTAGCAGGTGTCGAAGGCCGCCCCGGCGAGTCAGGCGGAGCCGCACGGACGGCGTTCAACCGGGTCCGCCACAGGCGCTGACCGGGCTTGGAGACTCCAAACCTGCCAATGTCAACGGGACTTGAGACCCGTGCGCCAGCGCTGGCGGTGCGGCAGAGTCATCGGACCGGGAACGGATCCATGGTGGCCACCGCGTCAGGCTGATCCCTGCTGGTCACGCTGGTCCGACGTCGATTCGGTTGAACCGAGGAAGTGCCGTAGAGTTCACCGTGCCGTCGCGGGGTGGAGCAGCTCGGTAGCTCGCTGGGCTCATAACCCAGAGGTCGCAGGTTCAAATCCTGTCCCCGCTACTCAGAGGTGAAGGCCCGGTATCTACCGGGCCTTCGCTGTATGCGGACTCAGTCGACCCCGCTCACCTCGGTGTTCACCCGGCCATCGCCTGGCCGGGTCGCCGGCTGCGACAGTCGGATTCAGGAACGAGTCCAGTAGTTGGCCCTGGGGGACGCGGGCACACACCTTGCCGCTCATAGCCTCCCGGCACTCCGGTTCCGACGGTCGCCCGGAAACCGCGCTCACTGCGAAAGTGGCCCCCGAGGGTGTGCCGCGACAGGCCAGGATGCTCCCGCCGCAAGCGCGGTCAGTCCCGCCGAGGCCAGTCCACTTCGCTGATATGGCTCGGGTGTGTAGATGCGTATGCGCGGCGAACGGGATGTGCGGAGCGTGCTGCTTGGCGGCTGCGTGCAGGGTGGGCGGGTCGCGGCTGGCGTGCATGGTTAGGGCGCGTCCGTCGCCCAGGTGGAGCAGGTGGGCGCTGTTCCCGAGCCCTTCGTCGGCGAGCGGGACGAGGTGATCGTCCCCGCGGCCCGCGGCGGCCTCCGAGATCTCGGAGGACGGGCGCGTGTGGTCACATCCCTCAGACTCATCTACGATAATCCATGGATTTATGGAGGATGTCGTGTCGGAGAACGCAAGGACCGGGACGAAGACGCGTCTGTACGACGCGTTCGCGGCCAGTGGCAAGGCACTGGCCAGCGGAAAGCGTTTGGAGCTGCTGGATCTGCTGGCCCAGGGCGAGCGCACCGTCGACGCACTGGCGAAGGCGGCCGGGCTGAACCTGACCACCGCGTCCGCGCACCTGCAGACCCTCAAGCAGGCCGGCTTCGTCGCCACCCGCCGCGAGGGCGTGCGCATCCACTACCGCCTCGCCGGCGAAGACGTTGCCCAACTGTTCGCTCTCCTGCGCAAGGTCGCCGAGGCCCACCAGGCCGCCGTGCCCGCAGCCCGCGACGCCTACCTCGGCGAGGACACCGCGGTCGAGCTCAGCCGTGAGGAACTGCGGGTCCGGACCGCCGCCGGGGACGTCGTCGTGCTCGACGTACGGCCGGTCGAGGAGTACCAGGCCGGACACATTCCCGGCGCGATCTCCATCCCGGTCGAGGAGCTCGCCGAGCGGATCAACGAGCTGCCCGAGGACACCGAGATCGTCGTCTACTGCCGCGGCGAGTACTGCGTCCTGGCCCACGACGCCGTGCGGTTGCTGACCGACCTGGGGCGCCGGGCGATCCGCCTCAACGACGGCATGCTGGAGTGGCGCCTGTCGGAGCTGCCCGTCGACGCCTCGGACCTGATGTGACCGGCCCGGGCGGCTACCTTGCGCCGCCTCCGGGACCGGCTGACGGGCCGGTCTGTCTGGACTACAGCACCACCGCCGCGGTCGGCCCGAGAGTCGCGCAAGCGATGGCCCCGTACCTGGCCGGCTTCTGCGGCAACCCCTCCAGCAGCCACTCCTACGCCGACGTTCCCCGCCGGGCGCTGGCCGAGGCCCGCGTCGAAGCCGCCAACCCGATCGGCGCCGGGTCCAGCGAGACCGTGTTCACCGCCGGCGGCTCCGAGGCGGACATGATCTGCCTGTCCGTCGGCCTCGAAGCCGCCGACCACCTCATCGACGACCTCACCCAAGCCCTCGACGCCAGCTGACGAACCATCCCGCGCGCACCGGCCCGCAGCCTCCCGAACCAGGCCCGAACCAGGCCCGAGCCGGTGCGCCACGCCTGCACCCCTGCTTCCGGAAGAGGCCATGACCAGCACCGCATCCGCCGGCACGACGGCCCACATATCCGATCCCGACCAGGCACAGCGCCGCATCCTGCGCGTCCTGGTCGCCTCCCAGGTCCTCAGCGGCGCGGGCCTCGCAGCAGGCGTCACCGTCGGCGCCCTCCTCGCCCAGGACATGCTCGGCTCCACCAGTCTCGCCGGGCTGCCCAGCGCCCTGTTCACCGCCGGATCCGCGCTCGCCGCCGTCGCCGTCGGCCGCATCTCCCAGGCCCGAGGCCGCCGTCCCGGTCTCGCCGCCGGCTACCTCACCGGCGCCATCGGATCGGCCGGCGTCATCATCGCCGCGGTCCTGGACAATCCGGTCCTGCTGTTCATCGCCCTGTTCGTGTACGGCGCGGGCACCGCCACCAACCTCCAGGCCCGCTACGCCGGAGCCGACCTTGCCGCACCCGGCCACCGGGGCCGGGCCGTCTCCACCGTCCTGGTCGCCACCACCCTCGGCGGCGTCGCCGGCCCCAACCTCGCCGCCCCCACCGGCTCGTTCACCGAATCCCTCGGCATACCGAACCTCGCCGGACCCTTCATCCTCTCCGGCGCCGCCTATGCCCTCGCCGCGCTCGTCCTCGCCCTCTGGCTGCGACCCGACCCGCTGCTCCTGGCCCGCACCATTGCCGAGGCCAAGGACGCCGACACCAGCACACACCCGGCCGCCGGCGACGTCGCCGACACGAGCGACGGCCGCGGAGGCGTCGTCCTCGGCGCGCTGGTCATGGTCCTCACCCAGCTCGTCATGGCCGCGATCATGACGATGACGCCGGTCCACATGCACGACCACGGCCACGGCACCGCCGCCTCCGGCCTCGTCATCGGGATCCACATCGGCGCCATGTACCTGCCCTCCCCACTGACCGGCTGGCTCGTCGACCGCTACGGCCGCATGAAGGTCGCCGCCGCCTCCGGCATCACCCTCCTGGCCGCCGGCATCCTCGCCGCCGCAGCACCCGGCGACTCCGTCGCCCTCCTAGCCCTCGCCCTCGCACTGCTCGGGCTGGGCTGGAACTTCGGCCTTGTCTCGGGCACCGCGATCATCACCGACGCCGTACCACTGGCCACTCGCGCCAAGACCCAGGGCCTGGTCGACGTCTCCATCGCCATCGCCGGCGCCACCGGCGGCATGGCCTCCGGCATCATGGTCGCCGCCACCAGCTACCCCCTCCTCGCCCTCACCGGCGGCGCACTCTCCCTCGCCCTTCTGCCCGTCATCGCCGCCACCGCATACCGCCGATGAGCCCCAGGAACCCACAGACCCCCGCGCCGGATATCACCGTCGACGGCACCGGCCTGCTCTGTGCCACCCTCCTGTTCCGCCTCCGCAAGGAGATCGACGGCGCGGAGCCGGGCACCGTCGTCCACGTCATCGCCACCGACCCCGCCGCACCGCTCGACTTGCCCGCCTGGTGCCATATGACCGGCCACCACTACCTCGGCCCGGTTCCCGACGGCGCCAGGTCGGTCCACGCACTGCGACTCTCGGCCCAGGCACGCCCCACCCGGGCCGACGCCCCCTGGCACCCCGCCAGTACCTGAGAACACCCGCGGCCGGCTCAAGTGCAGAGGGTGGCGTAAGGCATCACCTCGCGCCTCTGGCTTGGCCGGCGGGTTCTGGGTGTATCGACGCGCAGCGGTCCCCATCGCCGGCGGCAGGCAATTGCGGAAAACCGCAGTGCGGCCGGGCGGTCAACCGCATGGTCTGGCGCCGGCGTGCTGCCTAGCGTGAGCGGCATGATCGCAATGTCGGCTTCCGCGCCGTTTCTCGCATCCTCTGCCGAACCCGCCGGTGGTATCGCCGGGTGGGCCGTCGACATCATGGGCGTCCTCGGTGCTGCCGGCGCGGGGGTGACCAACCTCGTTGACACCGTTCTGCCGTTCGTTCCCAGTGAGATCGTCCTCCCCGTCGCCGGATTCGCGGCCGGGCAGGGCCGGTTGAGCCTGGTGGCCGTCATCGTCTGGACCACCGTTGGCTCCATCGTCGGCTCATGGATCGTGTATGGGGTGGGTGCCCTCCTGGGGCGCGACCGCACCCGCGCGCTCGCCGCCCGCATCCCCCTCGTCCGCCCGCACGAGATCGACCGGGCCGAGGCGTGGTTCGAACGGCGAGGTCGCGCCGCGGTGTTGCTGGCACGCATGGTGCCGGTGGTGCGCAGCCTGATCTCCATTCCGGCCGGGATCCAACGCATGCCGCTGCCGGCCTTCACCGCGCTGACCGCCGCCGGCAGCCTGGTGTGGAACACCGCGTTCGTACTGTTGGGATACTGGCTGGGCGACAACTGGCGGCTGGTGGAGGAGTACGGGGGAATGGTGTCCAAGGCGCTGGTGGTGCTGGCCCTCCTGGCCGTTGCCCGTTGGTTCCTGGTGCGGCTGCGTCGTCGTCCGAGCGCCCGGCACCGCGCATGAGGCCCGTGCGCACGGTCGCCGGTCTCGTGCTCGGCACCGTCTCGGTGTGCGCCGCCCTCGCTGTCCTGGCTGCCTGGGGCGTGGCGCGGCGGAGCGGTCCGGTGGTCGGTGTGGCCGCATGGGAGCAGCGGCGAGTGGCCGTCCTGCTCGGCGGGGAGCCCGTGTGTCCGGAGGGCATCGAGCCGCGGCGGGCCGCGGCGTATCTGTGGTGCCGCATCCCTGTCGGGCTACTCGGCGGCGGGGCACTGTTGTTGTTGGCCACGGGTGGCTGGACGGTCGTCACCGGGCTTTCGCGCTGGCTGACCGGCCAGGACGTCGACGGTATGAGCCCCACCTGGCCGATCGTCGGATACCTCCTGACCGTCGGCCTGCTCTTGCTCTTCCTCGACCTGGCCGGACTGGCCGCCGTCGTCGAGCTGGAGCGACGGTTGGTGCGCCGCTTCCTCGGCCCCGACGAACTGGCCCGGATGCGCCGTCGGCTCGACGAACTGACCGCCACACGGTCAGGGATCGTGGAAGCCGTGGACGCCGAACGACGCCGCATCGAGCGTGACTTGCACGACGGCCTGCAACAGCGCCTGGTCGTGGTGGCGATGCTGCTCGGACGAGCGCGTCGCAAGGACAGCGCGGAACTGTACCGACAGGCACAGGCCGAAGCCGAGCAGGCGGTGGAGGAGCTGCGCCAGGTGGCATGGCGGGTGTATCCCTCCACGCTGGACGAGTTGGGACTGCGCGAGGCCCTGGCCCAAGACGCCGAACGGTCACCCGTCCCCGTCCACATCACCGGCGACCTGGCGCGGCGTCCTACCCCGGCCGTGGAGACGGCCGCCTATTTCGCGGTACGCGAGGCGCTCACCAACGCCGCCAAGCACGCCGGTGCCCTTCGGATCGATGTGGAGATCGGCCAGGAGGCCCGCCTGGTCCGCGTAGCGGTACGCGACGACGGATGCGGCGGAGCCGACCCCGGCGGCCCGGGGCTGGCCGGGCTGGCACGCCGGATCCGTGCCCTGGACGGACACCTGAGCGTGGACAGCCCGCCGGGCGGTCCCACCCGAGTGGTTGCGGAGCTGCCGTGCGAGTGATGATTGCGGAAGACTCGGCGCTGCTGCGCGAGGGCCTGGTGCATATGTTGGCCGATGAAGGACACGAGGTGTCCGCCGCGGTCGGCGATGGGGACGCGCTACTGGCCGCGGTCGCCGCCTGGCCGCCGGACGTCGCCGTCATGGACGTACGCATGCCCCCCAGTCACACCGACGAGGGCTTGCGGGCCGCACTGCGGCTGCGGGCCGAACACCCCCGGGTGGGGGTGCTGGTGCTGTCGCAGTACGTCGAGCACAGATACGCCGCGGAGTTGCTGGCAGCGGACACCCGGGGCGTGGGATACCTGCTGAAGGACAGAGTCGCGAGGGTGGAGGAGTTCCTGTCCGCACTGGAGCGGGTGAACGAGGGGGAGACGGTGTTCGACCCGGAGGTGGTGCGCCGTCTGCTGACCCGCTCACGCCACGCCGACGAGCTCGGCCTGCTGACCGATCGTGAACGGGCCGTCCTGGCCCTCATGGCCCAAGGACACACCAACACCGGCATCGCACAACAACTGTTCGTGTCCAAGAGCGCGGTGGAGAAGTACACCAATGCGGTATTCGACAAGCTGCGGCTGCCACGGGACAGCGGCACGAACCGCCGGGTCTTGGCGGTGCTCCGCTTCCTCGGAAGCTAGGGCCTGTCCGATCCGTCGGACAAGCCCCAGGCATGCCCGACGGATCGCGTGGCCAGGCAGCGCCCGTGGGCAAGCTCGCGCGGCGGGCCCACCACCAAGATTCACCTGGTGAGCGACGGCGCCTGCCGCCCACTGGCCCTCCCAGACACGACAGGAGGGCCTACATGCCTACATGCCTACGCCTCCCACGGCGCCATCACCTTGTCCCGATCCAGCTCTGGCTCCGGCTCCGGCTCCGTCCATGACCGGCCGGATTGTGGTCAAGGGGTGTAGACGGCGTCACTGCCGTACAGCTCCCTGGTGAAGCCGGAGATGTAGTCGTGCTGGTCGGAACCGTCCAGGTCGTAAGTCAGGTACACGCCATAGCCTTCACCCACGGTTTGCCGGGCGAGGTCGGCTGCGGTGCTCGGAGGCGTAGCTCCGATCTGGACAGCTGCCGGTGACAGGCTCGACTTGGGCAACGAGATGCGCGGTACCTGCCACTGCCCGTACCAGGGGTTCCAGGCGTAGTTGAACTTCGACGAGATGTCCACGCCACCGTAGGACAGCCTCTCCGCCGACGGGCCGATGCTGTACAGAGAGATGAGCTTGTTGGGCATGTAGTCACGCAATGCGGAGACCAGGTAGACGAAAGAGCTGTCGTTGGGTTGCCCCGTGCCGTTCTTCCCGTACTCGACGTACTCGTCGTCGAAGTCGATGCCATCCAGACCGTACTTGCTGACGGCATCGGACAACTGCTTGGCGAACGCCGAGGCTGCCTCCTTGGACGGGAAGTTGGCGAAGCCGGCACCTTCGTGGTTGCCGAGCACCGACAGCATGACCTTGATGCCCTTGGCCTGGAGCGGTCGGATCTGGGTCGCCGCGTTGTCGAGGACGCGTTGCACGTTCTCATTGAAGTACAGGTACGCCGACTTCTTGGTGGCGTCGTAGTTGATGTTGGCGGCGAAGATGACCGCGACGTCGAACACGTTGGCGCCGCCCTCGGCCAGGGTGTACTTGCCGACATTGAGCATGCTGTTGCGGTTCACCTCGACATAGGCCACCGAGGTTGGACCCTTCTTGGCAGACACCGCCGCCGCAGGGGTGGTCGCCTTGGCGCCGACTAACAGTGCCGCTATGAGCAGAAACGCAAGCGCAGCCGCTCGCGCTCCGCCTCGACCAAAAGTGAACGTCATTGACCAATCTCCCATCGATGAGGTGGCATCGTGAACTTGCCCCAGCCGGACGCACCCTAGGCAATGCCCATGTCATTGGGCCTCATCGGTTGTCCCCGGGCCCGCGGGGGGGGGATCCGGACGGCACGGTGACCATGCGACGTGAGCCGTACCGAAGACGGATCCGTTCACGCCGCGGCCCGCCATCTCACGCCCCTGGCGTCGAGGCGACTCCGCCGGACGGGACGGACAGGACACAAAGGAAGGGCGGGACGGAAATTGCCGGGTGCGGGTGGCGACGGACGGGCCGCCGGCGGAGCTCCCAGTCGAAATCGGGGAGCGGCCGGTCGGTGCGTAGGACCCGTCGAAGAGCGGGATGCCGGAGCCGATGGCGATCGGGTCCCGATTGATGATCAACTGGATGATCGCGTTGATCGCTTTGTTCTCGTAGATCTCGTTGAGCAGACAGGCTGTCGGATTCCCGCCGCCGGCCGACCATTGCTGGATCGTGCTGAGGGTCGGCGGGATGATCACCCATCGCCGTCGAGGCGAGACCAAGCGGTAGCCCTGACCCTGATCTACCTCGTGCTTACGGCCTTCATCGCCGTCGATCCCCTCGGCCCATCGCCGACGGCGCACACGCCTCCATCCCCTCCGCTGAATGGGCGGCCTGACCGGATCCATTCGCAGGACGATCATCGCGCTGCGGATCAGGCACTACGGGCCTGGGTCACTGCCTGGCGTATCTTGCGGGCTGTCCGTGGCCGCTGCCGTACCAGCTCCTCGATCGCGCGACTCAGCCAGTCCGCGTCGCCAAACCGGTGTGCCTCGCCCGCGGCAACGGTCTGGCTGAACAGCGTTTCCCACCAGACGAGTTCCGTGGCGCGATACCGTCGTCTGTGGCAGTCGAAGGAGACTACCCAGTCCTCATAGGGATGGCGCAGCGTCATGTGCACATAGCCGCGACCGCCGCCGAAGAGCGTCCTGACTCCGTGGCTGCCCCTCGGCGGGTGCTTGGCACCGAACGTGAAGCCGGCCAACATGATCCTGCCCCAGGGAATCAACTGCTCTTCGGAGTCCGATACGTGCTGGAGCAGCCCGTCCGCGCTGAACTCCAGCCATGTGCCACCCGGCTTCGTGCGATCGCCCGCGGACCAGCGGCCGTTAACCCTCTCCAAGGGCCCCAAAGACATGCTTGTGTCTCATGCGCCCATTGGAACAGGTTCGAAGACCAGCGGTTTGCTCAGTGTGGAGCGCACCGGCGAGCACGCGAGGCGCTCCGCGATCGCGGGGCGGTGAACCTCAAGCGCGGGGTCGAGGGCGAGCTCGTATCGGAACCGCGTTGCTGACTCCCCACGCTCCAGGTGCACCCTCACACTGACGTCGCCCTCGGTGACGCCGAGGTCGGCCAGTGCCATCCGCGCGGAGATGGTCATGCACGTGGCCAGCGACGCCTCCAGTAGTTCGTGTGGCCGCATGCCCGCCGAACCACCCATGCCCTCTTTGAGCGTGTCCGCGCGGCCCTCGTTGTCACCGGCCCGGAACTTGACCTGCCACGGCGTCGGAAGCGCCACAGCCTCAACCATCGTCACTGCCTCCCTTCCCGGAAACGGACTCGCCAGGATCGTAACGAGCAGCTCGCATCGCGAGAAGTACGGTCCAACCAGTGGAACCTACGCCGTGAGTCACGGGGCAAGTGTGGGTTGCTGCACGCTAGTTGATGTGGGTCAGCAGGTCGTCAAGGGCTGCGGGGATGCGGTTGTCGACGGCAGCGCGGAAACAGGTTGCTGTGGCCATGCCTCCTTCCTCTCCATAGTCATGGATGTGAGTAATCATTTTCTTGAGTACGATGAGCGGCGTCCCCTGTGAAAAGTTCGGAAACAGGGGCACCAAGAGGGAGGCGATGCAATGGCCTTGCGCCATGCCGTCCTGGCGGCGTTGCTCGATGGGGAGCTGAGTGGGTATCAGCTGGCCAAGTCCTTCGACTTGGGCGTGGCGAACTTCTGGTACGCCCAACCGCAGCAGCTGTACACCGAGTTGACCAGACTGGAAGAAGGCGGGCTGATCGCGGGCCGCGAGGTGGTCCAGGACACGCGGCCCAACAAACGACTGTTCCGGGTGACCGACGCCGGCCTGGCGGAACTGGAGCGCTTCACGGCCACCGCCACCAAACCCTCCTTCATCCGCGACGACCTGGCGGTCAAGGTACAGGCAGCCGACCACGTCGACACCGAGGCGCTGATTGCGCAACTGGCCGAGCGTGCAGCCTTCGCCCGGGCCAAGACCGACCTGTTCGGCCGGCTGCTGCACACCATGCGTGGCGAGCGCACCGAAGAGGAGTTCCTACGCCACAGCAAGCGCATCGGCCCTTACCTGACGTGTCTGCGCGGCCTGGCTTTCGAGCAGGGCAACCACGACTGGTGCGAACGCACCATCGAGATCCTGCGGGACAGGCAGGTGGCCCATGCCAGGCACTGACCCGCGGTACGCGCGCTACGTAGCCTTGGGCGACAGCCAGACCGAGGGCCTCGGCGACGGCGACGACACGGTGGGCCTGCGTGGCTGGGCCGACCGGCTCGCCGAACAGCTCGCACAGCACAACTCCGCTCTGGAGTACGCCAATCTGGCCGTACGCGGCCGGCTCGCCGGGGAGGTACGTACCGAACAGCTCAGCCCGGCCCTCGCCCTGCGCCCCGACCTGGCCACCGTGGTCGCCGGGGTCAACGACCTGCTGCGGCCACGGTTCGACGCCGACGAAGTCGCCGGGCACCTGGAGGCGATGTTCGCCGCGCTCACCGCCCAGGGCGCCCGCGTCGCCACCCTCACCTTCCCCGACATCGCACGCATCACCCCCCTCGCCCGGCCCCTCGGCTCCCGTGTCACCGCCCTCAACGACCGGATCCGCCAGGCGGCTCGTCGCCACGGGGTCACCGTCGCCGAGACCAGCCACCACCCCGTGGTCACCGACCCCCGCCTGTGGAGCCCGGACCGGCTCCACGCCAGTCCGCTCGGCCACCAGCGGATCGCCGCCGCCGTCGCCCATGCCCTCGCCCTGCCCGACAGCGACGACACCTGGACCCACCCCCTGCCGCCTCCGAAGACGGCCTCTCCCGTCGGATGGCGCGCGGCCGCGCATGAACTGAGCTGGGCCGCCGCCTTCCTCGGTCCCTGGCTGGGCAGACGTCTGCGCGGCCGATCCGCCGGCGACGGTCACACCGCCAAACGCCCGCACCTCCTCCCCGTACAGACACCTACCGACACCAGTCATAGCGAACGGCCAACCTGAGCAGGGTGCTTGAGCCGGTCCGGCACACAGCAGGCGGGAAGCCCGGAAGCTCCTTGGTGGGGAAGCTGATGGGATGGGCTTCGTTGACCAGGTCGCACAGCCCACGGCACCCGTCGCACTGGCCGGCGAGCCGTCCCATCGCCCGCCGGGAGGTCTGGTGCGCGAGGGTGCGGGCCGCAGAGCCTCGGGCCGCATCACGATGCAGCTGTTCGACCTGCCGTTTGCCCGGTACCTTCCCGCACCGGGGGTCGATCCGAGCCGCGGCCTCCAGCTCCTCGACGATCAACGACACCATCGACACCGCCTCCTCCACCGTCGCGGTGAGAGGGCGGCCATCCAACGACACCCCCGATCGGCGAACTGGCAGCTCAGCACGCCGGAGAGCCACCCCCGACTCGTTTCCTGACCCTGTGGTGAAGAGTTCTCCGTCACTGCCGTCACATCGGCGGCCTCTGGAGGCTCATCCGGGTAAGTCTTGACGATGGGATGGTGTGACTGGTGAACAAGAGCGAGTGGCTGGCCGAGCACTTCGAGCGGGAACGCCCGCGGCTGCGTGCGGTGGCATATCGGATGTTGGGTTCGGTGGCGGAGGCCGACGACGCGGTGCAGGACGCCTGGCTTCGGCTGAGCCGGTCCGACGAGGAACACATTGCCAACCTCAGCGGGTGGCTGACCACCGTTGTCGCGCGGGAGTGCTTGCACCAACTACGGTCCCGGCGGCGCCGCCGGGAAGACCCGCTGGTCGAGTACCTGCCCGACCCGGTCGTCCGGGCTGGAGACCCCGACCCCGAGCAGGAGGCGCTGCTGGCCGACGCGGTGGGCCTGGCGCTGCTTGTCGTACTCGAACGGCTCACCCCGGCCGAGCGGTTGGCGTTCGTGCTGCACGACATGTTCGACCTGCCCTTCGACGAGATCGCCCACCTCGTCGACCGAACCCCCACGGCCGCACGGAAACTCGCCAGCCGAGCGCGGCGCCGGGTCAACGGCGCGGAGATCCCCCGGCCCGATCGGGATCTCGCACGCCAGCGGAAGGTGGTCGACGCCTTCTACGCAGCGGCGCGGACCGCCGATCTCGACGCCCTCGTCCAGGTCCTGGACCCCGATGTCGTGCAGCGCACCGAGTTCGGTGCCACCCGACCGCCAAGCGTCGTCCGCGGTGCAGCGGCGGTGGCCAAGCAGGCCCGTGCGCCCCGCGGTGGCGAACTGCGCCCCGTCCTGGTCAACGGCACGGTCGGCGCGCTGGTCACCCGGAACGGACAGCCGTACTCCGTCATGGCCTTCACCGTCACCGACGACAAGATCGTCAGGATCGACGTCATCCGCAACGCCGACCGCGTCCGCAGCCTCGCGTCCAGCGTCCTCGGCCAGGCCGAGTGAGCGGCCTGGCCCGGTGCGCCGCGCGCACCGGGCCAGGAACTCACCAGTACCTGGCGGACGGTCGTACTTCGACCGCGCCACCCAGTCGCGCCTGCGGTACGCGGGACGCGATCGCGATCGCGGCATCCAGATCCTCGGCCTCGACCACCAGAAATCCGCCCACCGAGGTGTTGTCGAACGGACCCTCGGTGGTGACGGCCGAACCGTCTTCCACGCGGACGGTCGTCGCGTCCTTGGGCAGACCCATCGGCGGTGCACCGGTCACGTTCTCCATCGTGCCGATTGCCGCCCAGTCGGCGTAGGCTGCCTTCCTGTCCTCCTCCGACACCAACTCCGCCTGCGGAGTGCCCGGCAACGGATACGTGCCCTGGTGGATCACCAACACAAACTGCATCATGTCCTCCTCATCGAGTGCGTCCTTCGCACACACCCATGAGCCCGGGCACCAGACCGATGTGACCACTCAGGTGGAACTCGTGGAATCCGCCAGGCCATGACGGTTCTTGATCGCTGCGGTACGGCGTCGCCATGCCTGAACCGTGATCTTCCCTCAACGCGAGATATACCCAGTGGGGTTTGCGTGTGCCCAAATTGGTTTGCAACCGACGTTGGTTGTCGCTCTGGGGAGCCGTGGCTGGGCTGTCCTCTGTCTGTTGGTCTGGTCCCTGTCTCAAGTGGTCTGCTTTGGTCCGCTTGTCGTCGCAGACGGTCCGGTTTCATCGCGAGCGGTGGTGTCCCTCCCCAGTGGGCGATAGGGGAGCCGCTGGGTGGTGGTGTCGGCTACAGCGGGTCCTGCTGTTCGGCGGGGAAGAGGATGGGGCTGAGCAGGTAGCGGGTGCGCTCCTGCGTGGGTTCGTTGGCGAGGAGGGGCACGATGGCGGCTTGCATCGCGCTGATGAGTGCTACGAGTTCGTCCCTGCTGAGCCAGATCGCGTGCTGCCGATAGCCGACGAGGTCGTCCACGGGATCGCTGCCCTCGCGCTCCAGGTAAGCGCCGAACTCCGCGACCAGGGCGGCCATGGCGGCAGCGAATGCCCGCTCGTGGTGCTGCGGGGTGAGCGAACGTGCGGTTTCCGTGTCGATGCCCGCGCGTTCCTGCCGTAGCCGGTAGCGGCGTTCGACGGCGCCCCGCACCCGCCGTTCGTCGGCTACGTCGATGATGCCGCCTGCGGCGAGAAGGTCGACGTGCCGGTAGACGGTCGCCTTGGACACGTCCGGGATCAGGGCGCACAGCTGCCCGGTGGTCAAGATCCGCCCGCCGCGCAGTGCGTGGACCACGCGGAGGCGGACGGGATGCGCCAGGAGTTCCAAGGTGTCCATGGCCCAACTTTCTCACACATGCTACCTTTCCAAAAACTAAGAAAGGTGAAAGGGATGCAGACTGCGGAGGAGACCGCCGTGTCGGTGGTCGAGTTGGCGCGCGATGGCCGTTTCAGGGAGATCGCTGCACTGTTCGCCCCGCCGTTGCGTGCTGCGCTGACCGCCGAGGCCCTCCAGGCGGCCTGGCTCGCCGGGACCGCGGGAACCGGTCCGGTCACAGACCACGGCGAACCGTCGAGCGAGCGCCTGCGGGAGGACCTGATCCGTGTCAGCGTTCCCGTGGTCTGCGAACGAGGCCAGCTCACCGCCGTCATGTCGCTCGACTCCGCCAGCCTGCTGAACGGGATACGCCTCGCGCCCCCTGCCTGCGAACCATGGGCGGCGCCCTCCTACGCGGATCCGGACGCCTTCGAGGAGCACGAGGTCACCCTCGGAGCAGGTGCTCTCGCCGTGGCGGGCACCGTTACCGTTCCGCGTGGCGACGGCCCGTGGCCCGGGGTCGTGCTCCTGAGCGGTGGAGGTCCCTTCGACCGGGACGCGACCAGCGGACCCAACAAGCCCCTCAAGGATCTCGCCTGGGGTCTGGCCAGCCGAGGCGTGGCCGTGTTGCGCCACGACAAGGTGACCTTCACGCACGCGGCGGAGGTGGCTGCCGCGGACGACTTCACGATGACACGCGAGTACGCCCCCTACGCCATCGCCGCCGTGCGTCTGCTCCAGGAGGAGCCGTGCGTTGATTCCAGCCGGGTGTTCGTCGCCGGTCACAGCATGGGGGGCAAGGTCGCGCCACGGGTCGCCGAGACCGAGCCCTCCGTCGCGGGCGTCGTGATCCTGGCGGGTGACGCCGAGCCCATGCACCGGGCGGCCGTCCGGGTCGTAGGCCACCTCGCCGCCCTCGACCCCGGCCCTCACTCCGAGGCGGCCCTCGCCGAGATCACCCGTCAGGCCGAGACCGTCGAGACCGCTTTGTCGCCCCGAACGCCCCGAGGGGACCTCCCCTTCGGTCTTCCTGCCTCGTACTGGCTGGACCTGTGCTCCTATGACCCGGTCGGCACCGCCGCCGCCCTGGACAAGCCGCTGCTGATCCTCCAGGGCGGTCGTGACTACCAGGTCACCGTCGAGCACGACTTGTCCCTCTGGCGAGAGGGGTTGACCGGGCGTCCGGACGTCACCGTCAAGGTCTACGAAGCCGACGACCACCTCTTCTTCCCAGGGGCAGGACCGTCAACGCCCGCCGGCTACATGGCACCCCAGCACGTCGACGCGGCGGTCATCACAGACATCGCTGCATGGCTGGACTTCCAGCTTCAGCGCGATTCCTGAAAGCGGGCGTTTCGCTATGGCGCCACCGCCACGGGTTCACCCGTCGCCTCACCGGCCGGGACGACGCGACCGCGGCCGCCCCCACCCACGTCGTTGAACCCGCCTGCGGCGGCAGGCGGGCCCAACGGTGGTGTTGGCGCTTTCCGGGCGGGCGACCTCGTGGTGGGGTCGGTTGGGAACGCGTACGGCCACCGCGGATCATCGGGACGGTGCGGACAGTGAGGATCGTGCGGTGGCCGTGGGCCTCTGCGCAGGCCGCTCGGGGTGGGCGCGGTTCAGGTGCGGTAGGCGTAGTACGCGGCGTCGGGGTACGACGCGACGATGCTGGCCACCGACCTGTTGTAGGTGTTGGTGGAGTGGTACGTGACGTACGGCATGCCCTGTCGGCTGCGGTTGGTGACGATCATGGAATGGTCCTTGGAACCGTCCCTGTCGAAATCCAGCTGCAGCACGTCACCGATGTCCATTTGGTAGACGTTGGCGAGGCTGCTGGCCCGCTTGGAGGACAGGGCGAACCAGGAGAACTCGTTGACGCCGACGAAGGAGTCCGACTGGATCTCGGAGTTGCCGAACCACTTGTGGAAGTCCGTCGTGTAGCCGGGCACGTGCTGCCAACCACCCGCCTTCAGTGCCTGGCTGACGAAGTTGGTGCAGTCCCCGCCGTCGCTGGCGCCATTGAAGTCGGGGTAGTCCGGGTTGTATCTGCTCCAGTACTTCGTCGCGTAGGCCGCCATGGCGTTGTAGTCGTACCCGGTGGCCGTGAAGTTCTTCGGGTTGGCCGGCGCGGGCCGCGTGGTGGCCGAGCGGGTCGCTGAGGGCGGGGCGTCGGTGGTGGCCGGCGCGACGCCGAGGGGCTTGGCCACCTGGTTCACCGCGAGGTAGCCGTCGTCGGTGTCGCGGACACCAGTCAGTTGCCAGTCACCCTTGTGGTCTGCCTGGAAGGCCAGTTGGTGGTGGGCCTGGAATCCGGTGGTCCTGGGACCGGTGCCCTCGGCCTTCTCGTAGGCCAGGGTCGTGGTCTCGGTGACGTCGACCGTGGCCCGTCGCCCCGTCATCCTGGTGCTGTCGAGGGTGACTTCGGTGCTGGCTCCGCTGTACTTCTCGCCGAGCTGGGCCAGGCGGGATTTGCGGGCGCGCAGTGCGTCGAGGGTCGATCCCTCTTCGCGGGCCTGGGGCGCGGACAGTCGTACCTTTCCGGTGAAGCCGGACGTCCGCTGCGGGTGTGACTCCTGATGCCCGCTCCGGGCGCCGTCCACCAGGGACTGTGTGCGATCGGCGAAGACCGCGTCGGCCAGCCGCTGAAACGTGGCCTTGGTGGCCGAGTCCAGGGGCAGGTCGTCAGCGACCGCCGCGCCCGCGCTGCCGTTGGGTAGCACGACTCCTATGGCCACTGAGGCTGCCGCCACCGCGATCACGGTGGCGCGATTCCGCCCGCGGCCTATTCTTATCGATTTCAACGATATTCCCCTCTGTGTCGGTATATGGGCCGGACGGCCATATTTTTGCACGAGATGTGCACGTGGTGTGAAGAGGTGTGCACACTGGGAACCAGGTTGGTTTCGGGGTCACTTGACGACCGTGGACCACTCCGGCGACTGTGCCGGATCCAGCCCGCGCAGCCGCTGTAGCGTTTCGGGCCGCTGCACGTCCAGCCAGTCAGCGAGTTCCTTGAAGGACACGCACTTGACGCCCTTCTTGGTGCAGGTGTTCTTGACCACCTGGTCGATGGCCTTCATGTAGATGCCGCCGTTCCAATCCTCGAAGTGGTTGCCGACGAACAGCGGTGCCCGGCTGCCGTAGTAGACGCGATTGAAGCCCGCCATGTAGGAGTCGACGGTCTGCTGCTCCCAGGTGGCGTACTTGGCCGGATCGCCCTTGACCTCGCCGTGGGACTGGTTGTAGAGGAAGTTGAAGTCCATCGACAGGCCCTGGTAGTCGCCGCCGGGGTACGGCAGCATCTGTAGCGGAAAATCCCAGACGCCGTCCTTCTTGGTCGGCCATATCTGGAAGTCGCCCGGGGAACTCGCGTCGTAGCGCCAGCCGTAGCTCTTCATGGCCTTGAGCAGGTTCGGCTGCCCCTCCAGGCAGGGGGCGCGCCCACCGGCCACCTCCTTGCGGAAGTCGAAAGGCAGGGCGGTAACGTCCCGATAGCCGGTGTTGGTCCGCCACTTCTCCACGAAGTCGTAGAACTGGTCGATCTCGCTCTTCCACTCTTCCACGCTCCAGTCGCCGCCGCCTTTGGCGCCACAGAAGTGGCCGTTGAAGTGGGTGCCGATCTCGTTGCCGTCCTGGTAGGCCGCGGCGAGTTGGGTCAGGGTGGTGCGGATGTGCTCGTCGGTGGGGTAGCTGATCGCGGCGGAGCCCACCGGGTGCTGGGGCGGGTGGTAGAGGTCCTTCTTGCTCTTGGGCAGCAGGTAGATGCCGGTGAGGAAGAAGGTCATGTGGGCGTCGTAGTTCTTGGCCAACTCGCGGTAGTGGGAGAAGAGCCGCTCGTCGCCCTCCAGTGCGCCGTCCCAGGAGAAGACGACGAACTGCGGTGGCCGCTCACCTGGTTTGAGCGGCTTCACCGCTAACTGGCCCTTCTGCGGGCCGGTGTAGGAGGTCGATCCGTCCCCGAGGACCTTGGGTTTGCCGTCCCACGCCGGCTCCTTGCGGGGCTGCGTGGGACTCTGGTCGACCGACCCGCCCTTGTCGCCGGAGGACGCCAGGGCATCGCCGTCGGTCTGGCTCAACACCAGGTACCCCGCGGCGGCCGAGCACACGACGAGGACGGCCGACGCGAGGACTGCGGCGCGGGTACGGACGGTGCGGCGGGGTGCGCGGGCCTTGCGGCGGCGACCTGGAGTCGACTTCATACGGGGCTCAAATCTGCGAAGGGAGGTTCCGGTGCGGATGCGGTGCGGGTGCGAGTGCGGGTTCAGGCGGTCCGCCGGTCAGTCGGTCAGCGCAGTGGGCTCATGACGCCCGCCCAGATGTCGTACGGAACGCTGTCGGTGGGGGTTCCCGCGAGCCCCTTCAGCGGCAAGGGTTCGAGGCTCTTGGCCAGGTCCATGCGGTAGACGACCACGGCCGTCGAGACGGCACGGGCCGTGCCGACGTACCAGGCGGCGGTGTCGTCGGCGGTGTCGTCGTCCGCGGCGGTGGTGCCGATGGCGCCGGTGGTGGTGCCGGCCTTGCCGGACACCGCGGCCGTAGCGGGAGCGGCGCCCGGGTGGGCGGAGCGGAACGAGTCCGTGAGTGCCCGCGTCACCTCCGCGGCCACCTCGGCGGTGACCGCGCGGCGGGCCTCGGGGGAGTCCAGGCGCACGGTCGCACCGTTGCGGGTGATGTGGTGCACGGAGTACGGCTCGACGTGCTGCCCCGCGGCGGCGAAGGTCGCGTAGCCGCTGGCCATTCGGATCGCGCTCGGCGTGGAACTGCCCAGGGACAGGGCGGGGACCTGGGGCCCCATGGTGGAGGGCAGCAGCCCGGCCGCCTGGGCCGTCTGCCTGACCTTGTCCAGGCCCGTGTCCATACCCAGTTGCATGAAGGGGGTGTTCACCGACTTGGCGAGCGCCTCGCGCAGCGTCAGCCGGCCCCACGACTTCCGGCCGTCATTGTGGGCGGCGACCTTCTTGCCGCTGCGGTTCCAGTAAGGGCCCTCCGGTGTGCTGATGGGCACGCCGTCGTCGCCGTCGTAGAGGGACTGCGGGGTGACCTTCTCCCGGGGCGCGTCCCGTTGCTTGACCACGCCGTGTTCGAGAGCGGCCGCGTACACGAACGGCAGGAAGGCCGAACCGGCCGGTACCGTCCCGGCGTTGGACTCGTTGTAGCCCTGCTTCCGGTGGTCCGGGCCACCGTAGACGGCGAGGACGCGGCCGTCGGTGGCCACCGACGCGATGCCGTAGTGGGCGGCGGTCGCCGCGTCCGGGTGGGTTTGCCGGGCCTTCTTGCGCGCCCCGGCCACCACGCCGTCGAGCGCCGCCTCCCGTTTGCGGTCGAAGGTGGTGTAGATCTGATAGCCGCCCAGGTCGAACTCCCTGGCCGGGATGTGCCCGGCCTTCTGGGCGTACTGGGAGGCGAGTTCGACGAGGTAGTCGCTCTGCTGGCCGGTGTCGTACAGCGGGTTCTGCCTGAGCGGCTCGGGGAAGGCCCGGTACCCGGCCCGCTCGGACGGCGACAGCTTGCCGATCCGCACCATCCGGTCCAGGGTCCACTTCCAACGTTCCACCGCCCGCTTGTGGTTGGCGGCGCTCAGTGTGGGGTCGTACAGGCCGGCGCCCTTGAGCAGCGAGGCCAGGAAGGCCGCCTGGCTCGCGTTGAGTTGGCTGACGTCCTTGCCGTAATAGGCTTGCGCGGCGCGCTGGATACCGTAGGTGCCGCGGCCGAACCAACTGGTGTTGAGGTATCCCTCCAGGATCGCGTCCTTGCTCATCCGGTTGTCCAGCTTGAGAGCGATCATCGCCTCGGTGAACTTGCGGCTGAGGGTCTGGTCTTGGTTCAGATAGACGTTCTTGACGTACTGCTGGGTGATGGTCGAGCCGCCCTGGGTTTCGCCTTGACCGACCGTGCGCCACAGGGCGCGGGTGAGGCCCTTGAACGAGACGCCGGGGTCGTCGTAGAAGCTCTCGTTCTCGGCCGCCAGCACGGCCCAACGGACGTCCTCGGGTATCTCCTTCAGCGGCATCGCCTGCCGCTGGACCCATCCGGTGCGGGCCATGGGTGTGCCGTCGGACCAGAAGTACACGTTGTCCTGCTGGGTGGCGTACGCGTTGAGGTCCTTGGGTATGTCGGTGGCGGCGTAGGCGATGGCCAGGAAGAGGCCGGTCAGGCCGACGGTCGTCGATGCGATGCCCAGCCACTGCCGACCGGAAGGCACCCAGCGGCGCCAACCGGTGCGGCCCGGGCGCGGATAACGCGGCCTGACCCGGCGGGCGTACGGCGCCAGTCGCGCGACGAGGGCACCCAGCAGCGCACCGATGCGTATTCGGGCGGAAAGCGACGGCGCGTCCCTACGCCGGGCGGCCCGCCCACCGGACCGTTCCGGCCGCTGCGCCAGCGCGGTCTCGTCGGTCGATGCGGGCGGTGGAACTCTCATCCGTAACGTGCGCTCGGGGTCGGCGGACGTAGTTGTCCGGACGCCGTCCCCTTCACTGGGGAGAGGCTCCCGGGGCGTGCCCCGTCGGCGGCCCGACGGTCCGTGGGTCTCATCCGGATCGCCCGGCCTCCGCCCAGTCGCTGTCACTCCGTCTTCCCTCCGCGCTACGCGGGTGACCCGCGCGGGGCGTCACAGCCGTCGCAGACGCAACTGCCGTCCCCCCGCCCCCAGCTACGCCGCAGTCTTCACCACTTATACAAAAGTATCAGTGATCTTTTCGAAATCTCCACGCAAAGCCCGAACAAGGAAGCAATCCAGACGAGACCCGGCGGCCCCGCCACCGCGTCCCTCGCTCACCGCCAGGGACGATCGGGTGGCGGTGGGCTGGTGGGGCGAAATCGCACAACGACTTGCTGATCGGGAGCCTGGCGGTGCGGCGAGTTCTCGTGATCCTCGACCAGGACCGGGCGGCCACTCCGCCGCCCTCGCTGAAGAGATTCCGGATGAATTGCGCACGCCGGCCCAAGTGGTCTGGGTGGCGTGGTGGTTCGCCGGGGAGGCGTTCGCATCGTGCGAAGGGGCTGCCGGACGGGGAATGGTTCCGGTCCGGCAGCCCTTGCGAGGGGGTGTGGGTTCGCTCGACAGTTGTGCCGCGCCTCTCTGGCGAAGAGTGTCAGAAGAGTGGCAACTGCCCGTGCAGTGGCGTCAGTCGGTGACTTCGATCTTGCCGTTGGGGGAGGCTGCTGCGGAGGTGGGGCTCGCGCCGACGGGGGTGTCGGAAGGGGCGTGGCCGCCGGTTCCTCCGGCTACGCGCTTCAGCATGCTCGCCAGGTCGACCCCCGACACCGAGCCGAGGAGTTCCATCCCCTGGGCCACGTTGTTCGCGACCGTCCGGGAGAGCTGGCCGGCGCCGTCCGTGGAGATCACGGTCAACTTGTCCACGGCGCCCAGGGGTTCGGATGCCTTGGCGACGACCTGCGGGAGGACCTCGACCAGCATCTGGAGGACGGCCGCGTCGCCGTAGCGGGCGAAGGCGTCGGCCTTCTTGTGCATCGCGTCGGCCTCCGCGGTTCCCTTCGAGGCGAGCGCCGCCGCCTCCGACTCGCCCTCCAGCCGCACCGCTTCGGCGAGCGCGGCGCGGCGCAGCTTCTCGCCCTCACCCGTCAGCCGGGCCCGTTCCGCGGCCGCCTCGGCCTCCTTGACCTGCGCGATCCGGCGGGCCTCGGCCTCTTGCTCGGCCTGGTAGCGGGCGGCGTCGGCGGGCTTGCGGACCTTGGTGTCCAGTTCCCGGTCGGTGAGCGCCGCCTGCCGTTCGGCGACCTTCTCCTGCTCGGACAGCACTTCCTGCTGGCGCGCGGCCTCGGCCAGCGGGCCGGCCGCGTTCGCCTTGGCGGCCGCCGCCTCGGTCTCGACCCGGATCTCGGCCTGCCTGAGGTAGAGCGTCCGCTCCGCGACCGCGATCTCCTCGGCGGCCTTCAGGCGAGCCTGTTCCGACACCCGCTGGGCGTTCGCCTCGGCGATGTCCGCCTCCTGACGGGCCCGGGCGGCCTCCGGACGGCCCAGGTCCTCCAAGTAGGAGCCCTCGGTGGTGATGTCCTGGATCTGGAACGCGTCGAGGATCAGGCCCTGCCCGGACAGGCTGGCCTCCGCCTCCTCGGCGACCTGTCCGGCGAACGCGGCCCGGTCGCGGATGATGTCCTCGACCGACATCCGGCCGACGATCGCCCGCAGCGCACCCGACAGCACCTCCTGGGTGAACCCGACGATGCCGTCCTGCTGCTGGAGGAAGCGCTGCGCCGCGGCCCGGATGGCGTCCTCGCCGCCGCCGACCTTGACGATCGCGACGCCGTCGAGGTTGGCCTTCACCCCGCGCAGCGTGACCGCGCCGCGCACGGCCACCGGCAGATGCCGGCTGGAGAGGTCCAGCAAGAAGCGTTGCTGGACGAACGGGACGACGAAGACGCCGCCTCCGACGACGACCTTCTGGCCGCTGTTGTCGACACTGATCCGGCCGGTCTCCGGGTCGGTGGACTTCTTGCCGCGTCGGCCGGTGATGATGAACGCTTCATTCGGTCCGGCGACCTTGTAGCGCGTGATCACCACCAGGGCGAGCAACACAACGAGGACGACGGCGCCCATGACGGCGACGATGACTGAACTCATAACAAATCCCCCCTGCCTTCCTGGGGGTAGGCAGATCAAGGTGATGGTTTGCGTTCCCGGTCCGGCGGCGGATGCGCCGGTCCGGGGGAGTGGGGGCGGGGCCGGGCCCGCATCGGCGGTCGGGTCGGGCCCCGCCCCACTCAGCGTTCGACGGGACGGACCGCCACCGAGGTGGACGAGAGGGATGCCTCGACCCAGATCTCGGCGCCGCGGGCCACTGGAGCGGCACTCCGGGCCGCCAGCTTCACGGGATGCCCGGCGAGGCGCAGCAGCACCTCGCCGTAGCCGTCGGCGGGGATCGCGGTCACCACCGACCCGGCGGTACCCACCAGGTCTTCCCGGCGTGGTGCGGAGCCGGTCCGGTCGCGCATCAGTGCCTGGCTGAACTTCCAGGTGGCGCCCCCGGCCGCGGCCCCCGCCGCCAGCCCGACGCCGATGGCCGGCCAGGCGCCGAGCCCGGTGCTGCCCCACACGATCGCGCCGGCGAACCCGAACATCGACAGGAAGCCGGCGATGACCGGCAGGGACAGCAGCCCGTCGAGCCCGTCCAGCACGACGCCGAACAGTCCTTCCAGCACCCCGTCGAAGATCAGCGACAGTGCGAGCACGACGATCCCACCGATGCCGAGACCAAGAAACCAGGCCATGCGCAGCCCTCCCGCACTCACTCATTCCGCTCGAACGGGGATGATCGTCACACGCGGTGAGGGCTTCGCACATTGCCGTATCCCGGCAATCTTTACGCGCTCTTGATGTGCAGCACTACGCGCCGAGCGAGAGCGAGCGGCCCCGACGGGTTTTTCCGCCCGCTCCCGGCGTACCTCTTGACTCTGGACAAAACGGGAGGAAACTGGTGTTTATCCAGACAACCGGAGAGCCGCACCGTTGACAAAGACGTTTGTTGACAGGAGACCCTTGACGTGGCTCTGGTCAGGCCCCCGGAAGCCCCGCGAACCGGAGCCTCAGCGACGACTGAGGTAGATGGTGGCGATGCGGACTCCCGGGGACTGTGTTGTCCGGGGTGGTGCAGGGGGTGCGCGGCTACTTCGCCGCCCGTGACGTACTGATCGCCGAATTGATCACTGCCCTGAGGGCCGCCCTGATCCGCGACCTCGGTACCTCGCCCGCCGTTGACCCGGGGGTCGCGCGGCGCGCCGTCCCCGCCACTGAACCGGACCGCCGCCTGCTGGCATCGGGCCTGACCGTGCGCACCTGGGCACCTCCGTACCTGCGCACCTGCGCGCCTACGCACCTGGGCGCCCCGCGGGGTTCCGGCTCGTCTGCGGGGATCCGGTCCACGGATACGCGACCCGCCGCGGATCACCCGCTCCGGGAGTCGGCCTCCGGGGTGCACCGGTCGACGCACCACTCCCAGGCTGCACGCGGTGCCCACTGACCCCGTGCCCCCCCGTGAGGCCGAACTCCACGACACCGTCAGGTCGTTGGCCAAGTCACCCGCGGCCCCGGTCGAGCTCCAGGTGGCCGCCGGTGATCCGCAGCGCCGCGTCCGCGTCCCGCTCGCGGGCCGTACGCCCCGGGGCCTCCAGGGCGTACGGCTTCATCGGGTGCCCGGCGGCCCGGCGGAGTCCCAACGCCCGTGCGGTGCGCGGGTGATGCGTCTTGGTCGGGGTGTCCGGCGCCGCCGCGTCGGGTTACCGTCCGGCGTCGCAGGACTCGCGGGCCTTGACCACGGTGAGGGTGATCGGCCGGTGCGAGAACGGGGTGCCGGCCTTGGGGTACTGGTTGCAGACCTTCCAACTGCCGGGCCACAGGACGTGGCGGCCGGCGCCCCGACCGTCCTTGAGGTGGACGGTGTTGTCGTAGTTGAGGGCCTGGTAGGCGGCGACGAGTCCCTTGCCGCTGACGTCGGGCATGGTGCCGCCGTCGGCGCGTGCCGGACCGGCCACGGCGAGGGCGGTCAGGGTGACGGCTGCGGCGACGAAGGGTGTGACGGATGCCAGGGGCCCACGGAGAGGGGGGCCGGGGTGTCGAGCGGCGCCGGCTCGTCTGTGCGCATCGCGCGTATCGCCCGTTGTGTTCGTGCTGCGAACCATGTCTGTGATGTCCGCTGGGATCGCAATATCCCCTCTATCTGTGATGCGCGCTGTGTTCGTGATGTGCGTGTTGTTCATGTCTGGAGAACGCGCGGCGAGGGCGGCGGTCACGACGGATCGTCAGGTGGCCGGGCGGGGTGAGGCGGGGGGTGTCGGTGGGGCCGGGTGGGGCCTGAGCTAGGGTCGTTACCCGTCCGTGACTATGTGACTACAGCGATGTAGACATCTTCAGACCGTCTGACTAAGGTATGCCTTCGCTAACTGAGGTAAGGCATACCGGTGCGGTTGTGCGGGCCGGAGAGGACAACTATGTGGGACGACGCGTTTCCGAGCTTCTTGATCGGATTGAGGGAAGGTCTAGAAGCCGGACTCATCGTTTCGATCCTCGTGGCCACACTCGTCCGGGCCGGGGCCAAGTCCCGTCTCCCGCAGGTGTGGACCGGTGTACTGGCCGCGATCGCGCTCTCCTTGAGCTTCGGCGCGGTGCTCACGTTCACCGCCGCTTCGCTCTCGGCCACCGCGCAGGAAGCTTTCGGCGGGACCCTGAGCGTCATCGCGGTCGCGTTCGTCACCGCGATGGTGTTCTGGATGCGCCGTTCCGCGCGCAACCTCTCCGGTGAGATCAAGGAGAAGGTCACCGGGGCGCTCGCGATGGGTGCGGGCATGCTGATCGTCACCTCCTTCCTGGCCGTGGGCCGCGAGGGGTTGGAGACCGCGCTGTTCCTGTGGACCACGGCGCGGGCGGCGGGCGAATCCGCCGGGCCGATGATCGGCGCCGGGATCGGCCTGGTCATCGCGGCGGGGCTCTGTTGGGGCCTGTACCGCCGGGTGCTCAAGATCAACCTCACCAAGTTCTTCACCGCGACCGGCGCCGTGCTCATCGTCATCGCCGCCGGCGTCCTGGGGTACGGCCTGCGGGACCTCCAGGAGGGCGGGGT
The DNA here is from genome assembly GCF_042886435.1 of Streptomyces sp. NPDC058000. Lineage (NCBI taxonomy): Bacteria > Bacillati > Actinomycetota > Actinomycetes > Kitasatosporales > Streptomycetaceae > Streptomyces > Streptomyces sp. NPDC058000. Next base: position 99,883 of record NZ_JBHVQS010000016.1, on the reverse strand, counting down.
CCTGCCCGGCAAGGCCGCGTTCGCGTTCGACCTCAGCCAGAGCATCGACCCGAGCGCCTGGTACACCACCCTGGTGCAGGGCGTCTTCAACCTGATGCCGGCCATGACATGGCTGCAGATCGTCGCGTACGTGGCGTACCTCGCCATCGTGATGACGCTGTTCGTCCGCGGGGTGCGGTCCGCCGCGAAGCCGGCCCCGGCGCCGCGGCCGGCCGCGGAGAAGCCGACGGCGGAGGAGAAGCCCGTCGAGGAGAAGCCGGCGGACAAGCCGGTCGACGAGAAGGCCGTCGCCGAGCAGGGCGGTACCGCGGAGGTCGGTTCGGAGAAGGTCGGTTCGGCGGGCGACGGCGCCCCCGAGTCGGAGTCCGAGGCGGAGCCGGCGGCCCAGCCGGAGCCGGCGGAGGCGCCGGCCGGTGCGGGGCGGAAGCGGCCCGCCTGGCTGCTGCCGGTCGCCGTGGTGGCCGTGCCCGCCGTCGTCGCGGGCGGGATCGTCGCCTTCGGCAAGTCCAAGCCGGCCGGGGCACCGACCATTGCGGTGTCCGAGAAGGAGTGCGGCAAGGGCTTCACCGCGCCCAAGCCGGGGCGGCAGACCTTCCAGATGCAGAACACCGGCGACAGGACCTCCGAGGTCTACCTCGTCGACCCCTCGACCAACGCGGTCTACGGCGAGATCGAGGGCCTGGCCCCCGGCACCACCCGCGACCTGGTCGCCACCATCGCCGGCGGTTCGTACGCCTGGCGCTGTGTGCCCACCGGCGGCAAGGCGGTCACCTCGGCCGCCGTGCGGGTCAGCGGTGGAGGCGGCGCCAAGGCCGTCGTGCCGGTCGCGGAGGAGGACCTCGCCGGGCCGCTGCGCGCCTATCAGCAGTACGTCGACCAGGGCCTGGCCACGCTGACCGACCAGACCCAGAAACTCAGCGACGACCTCGCCGGCGGCGACCTGGACGGCGCGCGGACGGACTGGCTCACCGCGCACCGCACGTACTCCTCGCTCGGCGCCGCCTACGGCACGTTCCAGGACTTCGACAAGAAGATCAACGGGCGGGCCGACGGACTCCCGGGCGGTGTGCACGACAAGGACTTCAGCGGCTTCCACCGGATCGAGTACGGGCTCTGGCACGGCGCGTCCGCGGAGGAGCTGACCGGCCCGGCGCAACAGCTGCACGGCGACGTGATGGGACTGCGGAAGGCGTTCCCCACCCAGGACTTCGACCCCGGTGACCTGCCGCTGCGGACCCACGAGATCCTGGAGAACACCCTCCAGTTCGAGCTGACCGGCGACACCGACCAGGGCAGCGGCACCAACCTCGCCACCGCCGACGCCAACCTCGCCGGCACCCAGGAACTCCTCAACGTGCTGCGCCCGCTGATCGCCAAGCGCGAGCCGCAGCTGCTGGCGTCCATCGAGAGCGACATCGCCCGGATGCAGAAGCTCCTCGACGACGCGCACCACGACGGAACGTGGACGCCGGTCGAGAAGCTCGACGCCACCGCCCGGCAGCGGCTGAACGGGATCACCGGGCAGCTGCTGGAGCACCTGGCGCCGGTACCGGACCTCCTGGAGATCCGGAAGTCCGCCTGACCCGCCCGAGGACCGGGACGCCCGGACGTCCGCGCACACCGCCGGACACACCGGGCGCCCCGCCCGATGGCCCCCGCACCATCCGCCCCACCCACAGACACACCGCACCACCCCATGCACGCTCCGAAGGGAACCACGAGATGTCCGCCGAAACGCCCGGCCCCCAGGGTCGCTGTCCCGCCGACCGGCGCTCGTTCGTGAAGACCGCGCTGGGCGCCGGCGCGGCCGGTGCGGTGCTGGCCGGCGGCGGCTTCGCGCTGAGCCAGAGCAACGCCGGTACGGCGCAGGCCGCCGACACCGCCGACGCCGGGAAGGTGTCGTTCCACGGCACCCATCAGGCGGGCATCCTCACCCCGCAGCCGGCCGCCGCCGCGTTCGTCTCGCTCAACGTCATCGCGGACAACCGCAAGGAACTCACCGACCTGCTGCGGACGATCACCGAACGCGCCCGCTTCCTGACCGCCGGCGGCGCCCCGCAGGACCTCGGCGTCGGGGCCCCGCCGTCCGACAACGGGATCCTCGGGCCGATGGTCCCGGCCGACGCGCTGACCGTCACGGTCGGCGTGGGCGCCTCGCTCTTCGACGACCGGTACGGCCTGGCCAAGGCCAAGCCGCGCAAGCTCGTCCCGATGCGGACCTTCCCCAACGACAACCTCCAGGCCGCCGAGTGCCACGGCGACCTCTCGTTGCAGATCTGCGCGGAGCGCCAGGACACCGTGCTGCACGCGCTGCGCGACATCGCCCGGCACACCCGCGGCGGGATGCAGATCAAGTGGCGCATCGACGGTTTCCAGAACGCGCCGCGGCCCAGCGGCACCCAGCGCAACCTGCTCGGCTTCAAGGACGGGATAGCCAACCCCGACGTGAAGTCCGGGCGCGAGATGGAGCGCCTGGTGTGGGTCGGTGACGGCCACGGCGAGCCTGCCTGGACCACCGACGGCAGCTACCAGGTCATCCGGATCATCCGGATGCTGGTGGAGTTCTGGGACCGGGTCTCGCTGGCCGAGCAGGAGAAGATGTTCGGCCGCCGCAAGGACACCGGTGCCCCGCTGGACGGCGCCGGCGAGTTCGACGTGCCCGCGTACCACAAGGACCCGCACGGCACCGCGATCCCGCTCGACTCGCACATCCGGCTCGCCAACCCGCGGACCGCGAAGACCGACGACTCCCGCATCCTGCGCCGCGGCTACAACTACGACCGGGGCATCGACAACGTCGGCAACCTGGACATGGGACTGGCCTTCTGCTGCTACCAGCAGGACGTCCGCCGCCAGTTCGAGGCCACCCAGGAGCGGCTGATCGACGAGCCGCTGGTGGACTACATCTCGCCGACCGGCGGCGGCTACTTCTTCGCACTGCCGGGCGTGCGGGACGCCTCGGACTGGCTCGGCCGGAGCATGCTGGCCGCCGTCTGAGAACCCCACCGCCCGACATCCGCCGCCGACCCTCAGATCCGCAGGGTCAGCGGCGGATGCGTGCCGTTGAGGTAGTGGTCGCCGATGGCCCGGAGGCTGTGCGCGGGCGAGCGCTGGGCGGTCAGGACGCGGGCGTTCCGCCAGAACCGGTCGAACCCCGGATCGCCGGCGGTGGCGTCCGCGGTGGCCGTCAGCTCCAGGATGCGGGTGGTGATCTGTAGGGCGGACTGGCCGGTGACCGCCTCGGCCGCGGCGACCAGCACCGCGATGTCGGCGCGCTCGTTGACGCCCAGATCCTGACCCATCAACAGGCCCCTGGCCAACGCCTCGGTGGCCGGCTCCACGACGGCGGCGGCGGTGTGCGCGGCGGCGACCAGTTCGCCGTAGGCCAGCAGCAGGTAGGGGTCGCCGCCCGGCTGCTCCGCGTACGGGGCCGGGAGGGCGTCCGCGGCCTGCCAGGTGCGCGGGGCGGCGCGGCTGAGGTCGCGGGCCTCGGCGAGCGCCCCTTCGGCGATGCCCAGCGCGACGTGGACGAGAGCCAGCCGCAGGGCCAGCGGCGCCAGGGTGGCGTACGGGGTGATGTGTTGCTCGTCGTGGGAGGTGGTGCCGAGGATCTGCTCGGCCGGCACCGGCACGGCGTCGAAGGTGATGCTGCCGGCGTCGGTGAGGCGCTGGCCCAGGCGGTCGTGGGCCGGGTCGGTGGTGATGCCGGGGTGGGCCGGGTCGACCAGCACGAGCAGCCAGTCGCCGGTCTCGGCACAGGCGGCGCTGAGGACCAGGCGGTCGGCCACGGTGACGCCGGCGGCGAACGACCGGCGGCCGTGCAGGAGGTAGCCGGACCCGTGCGGGGTGAGGATGAGGTCGGGGGTGGTGTCCTGGGTGGGCGGATCGGCTTCGGCCGCCGGGTTGCCGGCGTCGCCGGCCAGCAGCCACTGCTCGTCCGTCACCCGGCCTTCGAGCGCGTCGGCCTGGTGTGAGGTGCCGAAGAACCGGGCGCTCCAGGTGAGGGCGTAGTGGCGGGCGAGGAGTTCGCCGATGGAGCTGTCGGCGGCGGCGATCTCGCGGATGACCGCACAGGCGGTGCGCCAGTCGCTGCCGCCGCGGAGCGGGCCGGGTGGGGTGAGCAGGGCCGTCAGGCCGGCCTCGCGCAGCCGTGACAGCTCGTCGAAGGGCGGCTTCCCGGCCCGGTCGCGGATCAGCGCGTCGACGGCGAGGTCGTCGGCGAGTTCCCGGGTGACGCGCGGCCAGATCTCTTCCTCCGCCGGGGGGATGGCCTGCGGGGCGGCGGGGTGTGTTGCGGACCTCTTCGGCATGACGCCGTTCACCGTCCTCGTCGGCTGGAACCGGGTGGCGGTGACCGCCCCCGGCCGGGCTTACCCGGGCTTCACTTTCCTAGTTTTCCCACTGGATTGGTAGGGAATACAGTATGATGCTGTCGAACTTTCGCTCCGGGCAAGGGGTGTTCAAGGGGTGGACGGATCGGGGTCGTATTTCGGACGCGCGGACGCCCAGACGCCCGGACGGTCCGCTGTGGGCCGTCCGGGCGTCCAGGCGTCCAGGAGTTCAGCCGGCGCCGGGGTGCGCCGCCGGGTGCGAGCGGCTCACGGCAGCCACTGGATGCCGTTGCGTCCGTTGTCCTTGAGGGTCTGCGGGATGTAGTTCGCCGGGTAGGTCGGGTGCAGGGTGAAGTAGCCGCCGATCGACTCCAGTGACGTCGCGTCGCATACGCCGTCGGTGTGGATGCAGAAGCGCCGGACCGGGATGCCGCCGAAGTTGTCGGGCCCGGCGCCGGGGGAGGTGAACCCCAGTGCGCCCAGGCCCTTGGGGATCCGGGCGGCGAATCCCGTGCCCGGCTGCATCGGGTCGGCGTAGAGCATGCCGTTCACCTGCGAGTTGGGGATGTCGGGGCGGTTCACGAGCGTCTGGAGCACCTGGTCGGCGATCTGGGCGCCCTGCGAGTAGCCGGTGATGGTCAGGCGGGCGTCCGGGTGGTCGTGGTGGACCTCGTTCACCTTGTCCATCGCCCGCTGGTAGCCCTCGTTGACGCTGGCGTCGTAGTTCGGTGCCGTGAGGCCGCCGATGAACGGGCCCGCGGTGGCCGGATAGCACACCGGCACCGGCACGCCGTCGAGCTGTGCGTTGTTCGCGGCCTGGTAGTCCTTGGTGCAGCCCTGTTCCGCGGGCAGCGCGTTACCGGTACCGCCGATCTCGATGTAGTAGTGCTCCGGAGCGGCCGCGTGCGCGGCGGGCGCCATGACGGTGCCGAGTGCCATGGCCGCCGCCGACGCGCAGACGGCCGCGGCGCGGCTGACGATCCTCTTCGGCTTCCCCATCTCTCAATCCCCCTTCAGTCGAGGACGGGTCGGTGCGACCGGCCGCCTGCCGCCGATGCTCGCCGGACCTGCATCGCGCGCCCAACTCGCCCTAGACGCAAGGGAGTTGGGTGCGCGAAGAGAATGCGCCGATCGCTCCGTCAGTATGGCGTCCCGGCAGTCGTCGCAGGGTCCCTTCCGAAAGAAAGCCGCACTTGTGGTCGCGCCCCGGGTGTGTTACGGGTTCGTCCAGGAAGCCGGGTCGCGGGTCAGCGCCGACACGCGGCTGGGGAGGTCGGCCGACGCCACATCGGCCAGCGAGACGCCGTCGAGGATCTGGCGGACGTTGGCCCGCAGTGCGACCCACAGCGGGAGCAGCGACTCGGCGGGACCGGTGTACGACAACTCCGGCGGCCGCACGCCCCGTACGGACACCAGCGGCCCGTCCACGACGCGGATCACATCGGCGATGCTGATGTCCTTCGGGGCCTTGGCGAGGCGGTAACCGCCGTTGCCGCCGCGCTGGCTGAGGACCAGACCGCCGCGCCGCATGTCGTTCAGGATGCCTTCGAGGAACTTGTGCGGGATGTCCTGGGCGTCGGCGATGGCCTCCGCCTTGAGCGGGCCCCCGTCCCGGGCGTGCGCGAGTTGCAGTGCGGCGCGCACCGCGTAGTCCGCTCTGGCTGAAATCCGCATGCCGGCATTATCCCCGAGTGGGTCGGGGTGACCGTACGGGGCACGCGCCGAGCGCCGCACCACCGGAATCACACCGGCGCACCACCCTTGACGCAGCCCGGTGCCGCCTCGACACTCAAGGGCGGGAACCCTAGTGAACAGGTGGGAAACCATGGGGCGCACAGAGCGGGACGGCGACCGCGCGGGACGCGCGGACCGGCCGCTTCCCCTCCTCACCTCCCGCCGTCACATCGATCTGCTGCGCGTCTGCAGCTCGGCGTAGTCCCCCACGAGGCGCCGGCGGGCCGGTTCCCCTGACGCCGCGCCACCCTCCCGGGCCCCGGCCCCTGCCCGGCGCCAGCGTGCGGACGCCCGCCCGCGAACGCCGCCAGGTGCCCGCCCGTACGTCCACGCACCGGACCTCGCACCCAGGGACTCGTATGACCACCACCTCCGCCGCGCCGGCCTTCCGGGGCCGCATCGGCTCCGACGTCCGCAGCGGTCACTACCCCGTTCCGCACCGCTACCGCCTCTACCTCTCCCCGTCGTGTCCGCACTGTCTGGGCATCGCCATCACCCACAGTCTGCTCGACCTCGGCGACACCCTTCCGGTGACACTGCTCCCCGCCGTCCCCGACACCCCGGACTGCGGTTACGCCGCGCTGCGCCCGCTGTACGAGGCCAGCGCGCACCAGTACCGCGGGCCGGCCACGGTCCCGGTGCTCAGCGACGACTGGACCGGACGGATCGTCAGCACCCACGCCCCCGACATCCTCCGCGACCTGGCCGAGCGGTTCGGTACCGGCGGTCCCGCCCTGTACCCGGCCCCCACCCGGGACGCCATCGACGCGCTCGCGCACCGCTGCGAGCAGGACATCAACCAGGCCGCCCAGCACGCCGGCAGCCTCGGCAGCGACCACCCCGACTACGAGACCGCCCTGGGCACCCTGCTCGGCACGCTCGCCTCACTGGAGCGGCGACTGGCCGACCGCCCCTACCTGCTGGGTGCCGAACTCACCGCCGCCGACGTGCAGTTGTGGGTGACGCTGGTCCAACTCGACACCGTTCACCGCTGGCACCTCGACGCCGCGGCCGTGCAGCGCATCGCCGGCCACCGTGGCCTGTGGTCCTACGCCCGCCGACTGGCCGCCCTGCCGGCCTTCGGCCGTCACCTCGACCTGGACGCCATCGCCCGTCGCCACCACGCCCGCTGCCGCGGCCAGGAGGCAGCCGGGGCGGCCGTACAGATCGTGGACTGGACGACGGCACACAGCCCCGGCCGGCACGTCACCCCGGCCCCGCGCTGACCGCCCGTCTCACGTCGCCACCCGCAAGGGCAGCGACTTCAGTCCGTTGATGAAGTTCGACACCAGCCGCTGTGGCGGTCCGGCGACCGCCACAGCGGGGAGCACCGCGCAGGTCTCCTCGTAGAGCACCCGCAGTTGCAACCGCGCCAGGTGCGCACCCAGGCAGACGTGCGGACCGTCCCCGAAGGAGACGTGCGGATTCGGGGTGCGGGCGAGGTCCAGCCGGCCGGGCTCGGTGAAGACCCGCTCGTCGTGGTTGGCCGAGCCGTGGAAGACCACGACCTTGTCACCGGCGCGGATCCGGCGGCCGGCCAGCTCCGTGTCCGCCGCCGCGGTCCGGCGGAAGCTGAGCACCGGCGGATGCCAACGCAGCAGTTCCTCCACGGCCGTGCCTGCCGGCACCGCGCCGGTGCGCAGCGCGGCGTAGGCGTCCGGGTGCCGGGCGAGCGCCAGCAGTCCGCCGGGCGCTGCGCTGCGCACGGTGTCGTTGCCCGCGATGGTCAGCAGGAAGAAGAACATCTCCAGCTCGGGCACGGTCAGTTCGTGGTCCGCGGCGAGCACCGTCAGCACGTCGTCGCCCGGGTGCCGCCGCTTGTGCGCGGCCAGCTCGCGGGCGAACGCGAACATGTCCTGGAGCATCGCCGGGGAACGGGGGTCGGCGGGCCGGCCGTCCGCCCCGGTCACCGCCGGGCCGGCTTCGTCCGGGTCCTGGTAGCCGATGACCCGCCGGGTCCAGTCGAGCATCAGGCCGCGTTCGCCGGGCGGCACGCCCAGCAGGTCGGCGAGGTTGAGCAGCGCGTAGTCGTCGGTGACGGCGCCGACGAGGTCACACACCCCGTCGGCGGTCCGCGCGGCGCCCACCGCCGCGGCCAGCAGGGCGCGTGCCCGGTCCCGGACGGCGGTCTCGAAGCGGTCCACCCGGCGCGGGGTGAAGGCCCGGCTGACCAGGCGCCGCAGCCGGCCGTGGTCCGGGGGGTCCTGATTGAGCATCATCCGGCGGATGAACGGCAGGTCGGCGGGGTCGGGGTCGCGGATCTGGGTGGCGCCCAGGTGGGAGGAGAAGGTCCGCGCGTCCTTCAACACCCGTAGGACGTCCCGGTGCCGGGTCACCGCCCAGAAGCCGGGGCCGGCCGGCCACCCGAGCACCTCGGGCTCGTCCTGCCAGGCCACCGGATGGTGGTCGCGCAGCAGCCGGTAGGCGTCGTGCGGCAGTCCCTCGGCGTAGCGGCGCGGGTCGAAGACGTCGGGGACGTCGGGGACGTCGGGGACGTCCGGCGCGCGGACCGCCTCCGGACCGCGCCGCAGCTCCGCGGTCCCGGCGGTACGGTCGGCGCTGCCGGCGCTGCCCCTGCGGTCGGTGCTGCCGGTCACCCGGCCGCCGATCCGTCGCCGGCGGAGTCGGCACCGCCGGCGGCCGTCCCGCCGTGCGGGGAATCACCGGTCGCCGCACCGTCCGTGTCCGCGCGCAGGAAGTCCTCCACCGCCCGGATCAGCTCCAGCGGCGTCTCGTCCATGGCGTAGTGCCCGGCCGACGCCAGCTCCACCAGCTCGCTCGTGGCGTACCAGCGCAGCCAGGTCTGCCGGGCCAGTTCGGCGGAGAGTGCGGGATCCAGCGCCCCGGTCACCGCCAGCGCCGGCACCGCCGACCCCTCGACCTCCTCGGCGAACCCCTCCCCGGCCCAGGAGTCCAACCAGGCCCGGAACGCCGTGGCATCGCTGCACGCCAGCGACCGCGCGACCATCCGGTCCAGCCACGCGGCGGGGCGCCGCCCACCGGAGGTGAGGTCGATGATGGCCCGCCGGTTCCCCGGGATGTGCGCCGCGGCGGAGAACAGCTCCCACTGCGGCGGCGGCAACGGCAGCCCGGAGGCGGGGACCGGGGAGATTCCGACCAGCCTGCGGAGCCGGTGCGGCGCGGCGGCGAGCACCCGCTGGGCGACGCTCCCGCCCATCGAATGACCGATCATCGAGAACTGCTCCCAGCCCAGCCGGTCGGCCAGCGCCAGCACGTCGGCCGCCCCTTCGGCCGTGGTGTACGCCCCCGGCTCGTCCTTCGCCGCGCCGTAGCCGCGGAGGTCGACCAGGGCGTACTGGAACGTCTCCCGGTCGAGGTCCGGCACGACCGGGTCGAAGGCCGAACGATCGGCGAACCACCCGTGCACCGCGATGACCTTGTGCGGACCCCCACCGTGCAGGGTGTGCGGGAGGATGAAGGAAGCCACGCGCTCTCCACCTGTGTTCCGGGCCGGACACCGCCGGCCTGCGGACGGACGACTCCGACCACCCTGGCCGCCACCACACCGCCCCGCAAGGGTGCCGCGCCCGACGTCGCCCGGGTGCGGCCGGCCTGATGCGCCGTCACCCGGACCGCGCCGGGGCGAAACCCGATCGTGGTGGTCCGGGGCGGCGATTAGGCTGTGCGCCCATGGAACGTGCAGGTGAGGGGCGCGCCGCGTTCGACTGGCAGACCGTGGTGCAGCGGGACTTCGACGTCGATCTGGACGAGCCGGGCAGCCGGAGCGGTGCGGCTCTCGACGCCCTGCTGGACGACCTGGGGGTGCCCGAGGGCGAGGGCTGGGCGTTCGTCGGCGAGTGGGCGGAGCGGCTGTCCCGGGCGCTGGCGGCCGGGGTGCCGGCGCTGCTCCGGAGGCTGTCCCACCCGGACGCCGCGGTGCGACGGATGGTGCCGGTGGTGCTCGCCTACGCGGACGTTCCCACCGACGAGATCGTCCCCGGGATCCGCGAGCACAGCAGGCACGCCCCCGATCCCGCGGTCCGGCTCGGGCTGCTGGTGGTGCTCGCCCGGTACGCGGATCAGCCCGCCGTGCGCGCGCATCTGCACCGGTGCCTGCGGGGCGAACCGGCCGATGCGCTGGGCGCCGCGCTCGGCCTGCTGCTGCGCCCGGTGACGCGAGCCGGGGGCGGGACGGCGGGCGCCGGGGCCGGCGCAGCGTCCGCAGGGGACGGGGGTGGGGCCGTCGGGGACGAGGTCGTCGAGGCGCTGGCACTCAGCGGTGGCGAAGCCGGGGCGGTGCTGGGGGAGTTGGCCTGGTGCGATCCGGAGTGGGCCGGCTCGGTGCCGTACGGCCCGGTGGACACCGTCGACTCCTGGCTCGTCCCGGCGCCCGCGGTGCGCTCGCGTTGGCTGACCCTGATGCTGGCGGCCCTGCGGGACGGCCGGCTGGACGCCACCGCGGCGCGCGTCCTGGTCGCGGCCGCGGACCGGCTGTGCGCCGCGGACCCCGAGCGGTACGCGTGCCACGCGGCGGCCGTCGGCGCGCTGCTGGACCACCCCGACCCGACGGTACGGCGGGCTGCGGTGGCGACCAATTACCTGGCCGCGTGCGGCGGTTACCTGGACGCGCTGGCGGTGGCCGCGAGCGGTCCCGCGGCCGGGCGGGACCCCGCGGTGGCCGAGGCGGCGCTGGCCCGGCTCGCCCGGCGCGGCGACCCCAGGGGTGTGCCGGGGATCCGGGAGCGGGTGGCGGCGGGCACCGTACGGGCCGAACTGCTGCGTACGGCAGGGGAGTTGGCGGGGGAGCTGTGGCCGGCGGTCCGGGACCGGTTGGGGCAGGACCGACCGGCCGCGGAGGTCTGCGCGCTGCTGACCGGGACGGAGCAGTGGCGCGCGGGCGGCCCGGCGGTGCCGGAGGTCGTGGCCGTACTGGAGCGGCTGAGCCGTCGCCTCGACGCCATGGTCTCCGGTGGGTCCGACCCAGGCCCCGTGGACGAGGGGCGGCCCGGGTTCGTCGAACTGGAGGCAGCGGCGGCGGCCTGCGGGTTCCTGCGCCGGTGGGGGCTGGGTGACGCACGGGCGCTGGCGGCGCTGCGGCGGGTGGCCGTGGGCGCCGACCTGGAGACCGGACTCGCCGCCATCCGCGCCCTGATGGGACGGGACACCTCGACGGACGGGACGGCGCCCGACATGGTGTCCGAAGTCGTCCCGTTGCTGCTGAACGTGTTGGCCCGCCGGCACCGGCCCGGCCGCGTCGCCGGCCGGCGCGGCTGGCGGTTCGACGACAACGCCTGTGGGTGGCTCGGCGAGTTGGGCCCGCGGGCCGGGGCCGCGGCGCCCGCGCTGCGCGGGATGCGCGACGACCGGACGGAGCCGGGCGCACTGCGGGTGGCCGCCGCGTACGCGCTGTGGCGGATCACCGGGGACGCGGCCGGCGCGCTGCCCGTACTCCGGCACTACGCGGCCCCGGCCCCCGCCCCGGATGCCGAACGGGCCACGGCGGACGGCGACGGTGGCGCGCACGGTGAAGACGACACGCTGCTGGCGAACGCCCAGGATGCGCTGCGGCGCATCGAGTGTGAGGTGTCGGCAGCCCGGCCGGACGGCGGCGCCGGGCCGGGGGAGTGAGCGGTGGGTGCGCCCGGGGGGCCTGGCGCTCGCCGGCGGCGGTCACGGACGGCCGTCCCCGCCGGCATCGCGGGGCGCGTCCGGGCCGGACCGGAGGAGGCCCGCCTCATGGGCCAGGAGTGCGGCCTGCACGCGGTTGTCGAGGCCGAGCCGGGTCAGGATGCGGTTGAGCCGACTCTTCACGGTGGCCTGGGACAGCCCCAGGTCCTCGCCGATCTGGAGGTTGGACCGGCCCCGGGCGACCAGGACGAGCACCTCCAGTTCCCGGGCGGTGAGGGTGTCGACGAGCCGGTCGGCGCCGTCGCGCGCTGGCGGTGCGCCCGGCAGCAGCCCGGCGGGCAACGTCGTGAAGGCGTTGATCAGCCGGTGGGTGACGCTCGGGGCGAGCATCGCCTCCCCTTCGGCCACCGCCCGGATGGCGTGGGCGAGTTGGTCCGGCGGGCTGTTCTTGAGCAGGAACCCGCCGGCCCCGGCGCGCAGCGCCGCGTGGACGTACTCGTCCAGGTCGAAGGTGGTCAGGACCAGGACGCGGGGCGGCGGGCCGGGGTGCGGCCAGTCGGCGTGCAGTCGGCGGGTGGCCTCGACGCCGTTCGTGCCGGGCATCCGGACGTCCATCACCACCACGTCCGGGCGCAGTTCGGCGGCGAGCGCGACCGCCTCCGCGCCGTCGGCGGCGGTACCGACGACCTCGAAGTCCGGGCGGCGGCCGATCACCGCGCACAGCGCGTCCCGGACCATCTCCTGATCGTCGGCGAGCAGCACCCGGATCGTCATACCGGGGCCTCCAGGGGAAGGGTGGCGGACAGGTGCCAGCCGCCGTGCGGGTGCGGCCCGGTGCGTACCGCGCCGCCGAACGCGGCGACGCGTTCGCGGACCCCGAGCAGCCCCCGACCGGATCCGGGCGGCGGGCGGTGTCCGGCGCTGGGCGGCCCGTTCTCGACGGCGACGGTCAGCGTCGGCCCGTCGAGGCGCAGCGCGACCCGAACGTCCGTGGGGCCGGCGTGCTTGAGGACGTTGGTGAGCGCTTCCTGGACGATGCGGTAGGCCGAGACCTGGTGCGCGGGCGGCAGGTCGCCGAGGGTCTCGTCGAGCGCCGCGGTGATCCGGCAGCCGGCCGCCCCGGCTGCCGCGAAGAGCCGGTCGAGGTGGCGGAGGGACGGCTCCGGCGGCAGGCCGCTGCCGCCGTCCCGTTCCGCACCGGCCGCCAGCAGGCCGAGGATGCGACGCATCTCGATGAGTGCGGTGTCGGCGGTCTCCGCGATCCGCACCACGCCCCGCCGCCCGTCCGGCGGGGCGTCCGGGAGCACCTCCTCGGTGGCGCGCGCCTGGACGGCGATCGCGCTCACGTGGTGGGCGACCACGTCGTGGAGGTCGCGGGCGATCCGGGCCCGTTCGGCGACGACCGCCTGGCGGGCGTTGATCTCCTGCTCGGCGCGCAGCCGTTCGTTGGCGTCCCGCAGCCGGGCATTGGCGTCCTGCAACTGCCCGTTGGCGTCCGCGAGCCGGAGATTGAGGTCGCGGAGCCGGTCCGCCTGGCGCACGATCCGTCGCCGCCCGTACCCCACGAGCCAGGCGGCGCCGTAGAAGACGACGAAGGTGGTGGCGGTGGTCGGCTCCACCGAACCGGGCTGCGGCGGCCCGGTCCGTCCGGTGAGCAGATCCGTCGTCACCGCCGTGAGCAGCGACAGCACCGTCCAGGGCAGACCGGCCCGCACCGGCGTGTGCCGGGCCACCGCGTACACCGCGAAGACCAGCAGATACGGTCCCGGGATCTTGCCCGGCACCGGATCGACCACCTCGAAGGCGACGAACGCCGCGGTCATCGCGCACAGTACGGCCCGCGGCCAGCGGCGGCGCCAGACCAGCGGCACCGTCTGGAGCCCCCACAGCAGCACGCCGACCGGTCCCGGCGCCGGCTCCCGCGACAGCAGCGTCAGCACGTCGAACGCGGTCAGGCCGCCGCCGAGCGCGAGATCGGTCAGCCAGGGCCGCCGGTCGACGAGCCGGCGCCGGGCCCCGCACAGGGCGGCCGTGGGATGTGTGTCCATAACTGACCGCAAGGCTAACCAGCCGCACCGGCCGCGGCGATCGTGCCCAAGGAGGGAACGGGCCCGCCGCCGACGCAACCACGGTTGCGCGGGGCCGCCGTGGATCGGCACCCAGGACGATGCCGCGGCCGCCCCCGCCTTTCTAGCGTCGAGACCTGACCGGAGCGCACCACTCGCGCCACCTCGAAGGGACCGACGAACCACGTGAACACGACGAGTACCGCCGGGCGGACGGACCGCACCGGCCCCCGCCCACCGGCGGCCCGCGCCCGCTGGGCACTGCTGGCACTGGGCACCGCGGCCCACCTCCTCGCCGACGGCGGCCGCTGGGACATCGCCGCCGCGGCCTGGATCTTCCCCGTCCTCCTGCTGCGCTTCGCCCGCACCGGCCGGGCGTGGTCCGGCGCCCTGTGGCTGTGGGCGGCCAACCTCGCGGCGGCGGCCTTCTGGCTCGCCGAGTCGGCGCTCGGCTTCACCCCGGTCACCCTGGCGGGGGCGGCCGCGCTCGCCGCCCTGCTGACCCTGCCGTACCTCCTGGACCGGCTGCTCGTCGGCCGGCTGCGCCCCTGGGCGGCGCTGCTCGTGTTCCCTGCGGCGGTGGCCGGGGCGGAGTTCCTGATCACCCTGCTCTCCCCGTTCGGCACCGCCTACGGCTCGCAGGCGACCACCCAGTTCGGCGCCCTGCCGCTGCTGCAACTCGTCTCGGTCACCGGCTCCTACGGGATCGGCTTCCTCCTCGCCTGGTGCGCCACGGTCGTCAACCTCCTCTGGGAGACCGCCTCGTGGCGCGCGGCCCGGCGCGCCGTGGCCACCTGCGCGGCGGTGCTGTTGGCCGTCGTCCTCGCCGGCGGGGCGCGGCTCGCCTTCTTCCCGCCGGACGGGCCGACGGTGCGGGTGGCCGCGGTCACCGCGGACGCGGCCCTGATCCGCGCCCAGAAGGCGACGTACGCCCGGGCCACCGGCGGACGCGCGGACCTCGTCGCCCACCCTCCTCCGGGCCTCCGGACGGCCCAGCGCGCCGTCCGGGACAGCCTGTTGGCCGCCACCCGGCGGGAGGCCGCGGCCGGTGCGAAGATCGTGGTCTGGCCCGAGCAGGGGGTGCGGGTGCTGGCCGCCGACGAGCCCGCGACCCTCGCGGCGGCCCAGCAGGAGGCCCGCCGCTCCCGGATCTACCTGGAGATCGGAATCGGCGTCCACACCGCCGACGCACCGGCCTACGGCCGCAACGAGGCGCTGCTCATCGACCCCCGCGGCACCGTGCACTGGACCTACCAGAAGGCCCACCCCATCCCCGGCTCGGAGACCTTCACCCCCGGCGACGGCCGGGTCCCGGTCGCCGCCACCCCGTACGGCCGGCTGGCCAACGTCATCTGCTACGACGCCGACTTCCCCGGCATGATGCGGGTCCCGGCCGACATCATGCTGGTCCCCTCCCACGACTGGCGGGAGTACGGGCGCACGCACACCCGCAAGGCCGCCCTCCGGGCCATCGAGGCCGGCTACGCGCTGGTCCGCCCGGACGGCGAGGGCGTCACGGCCGCCTTCGACAACCAGGGGCACGTCCTGGCCACCACGGACTACTTCACCACCGACCGGCAGGCCACCGTCGCGTACGTGCCGGTGCGCGGCACCACCACGGTCTACGACCGGATCGGCGACACCTTCGCCTGGCTGTGCCTGGCGACCGTCGGGGCGCTGCTCGTGGCCGGCGCGGCAGCCGGGCGCCGACCGCCCGCCGCGCCGATCGAGCCGTGACAACTGGCCATACTACTAAGGGAGTTGGATGTTGTGCGGGTCCGGTGGAGCACCGGCCACGGCCACCTGGGCGGGGCGCAGCAGCCGGTCGCCCACCCGGAAGCCCTGGCGGACGACCTCGGTGCAGACCGCGCATTCGCCCGGTGCGCTCCGGGCGGTCGGCCCGGTCGGCCCGGTCGGGGTGTAGGCCACCGCCTCGTGGACGGTCGGGTCGAACGGCTCGCCCGCCGTGCCGAAGGACGTCAGGCCCAGGGACGCCAACTCCGTCTCCAGGAGGTCGGCGACGCGCCGGAAGCCGTCGGTCACCTCGCCCTGCCCGGCGGCCTCGGCGATCGCGTCGAGCACCGGCAGCAGCCGTGCCAGCACGTTGGCCACGGCGATCTGACCGACCGCCAGCCGGTCGCGGTGCACCCGGCGCCGGTAGTTGTCGAACTCGGCCTTGAGCCGTTGCAGATCGGCCGTGCGCTCCCGCAGCACGGCCGCCAGCCGTTCGCTGTCGGGCGCCCCGGTGCCCCGCTGGGCGGAGCCGGGTGGTGCGGTGCCGCGCCGGGCGGGGTGCGTCGCCGTACGGGTGGCGTGGCGGTCCGGCCGCACCGGGTCGGGCTCCGCCCGGGGCGGCGGGGCCGGGCCCCGCTCCGGCCCGGTGCGCCCGACGAGTGCGAGCGGCGGGCGGGGGAGGCGACCGACGTCGGTGGGACGGTTCATCGTCCGCCTCCTTCCCGCTTGTCGTCGTCCACGATCTCCGCGTCGACCACGTCGTCCTCGGCCGGAGCCTGCCGCCCGTGTGCACCGGCGCCGTCCTGACCGGCCGCGGACTGGGCGGCCTGGGCGTCGGCGTACATGGCCTGGCCCAGCTTCTGGGAGACGGCCGCGGCGCGTTCCATGGCGGTCCGGATCTCGGCTGTGTTGTCGCCCCCGGCGGACTCGCCCTTGAGCTTTTCCTTCAGCTCACCGACGGCGGACTCGACTTCGGTCCTGACGTCCGCGGGCACCTTGTCCTCGTTGTCCTTGAGGAACTTCTCGGTCTGGTAGACCAGCTGTTCGCCCTGGTTGCGGGTCTCGGCGGCCTCCCGCTTGCGGCGGTCGTCCTCGGCGTACTGTTCGGCGTCGCGGACCATCTGGTCGATGTCGTCCTTCGGCAGCGAGGAGCCGCCGGTGACGGTCATCTTCTGTTCCTTGCCCGTGCCCAGGTCCTTGGCGGTGACGTGCATGATGCCGTTGGCGTCGATGTCGAAGGAGACCTCGATCTGCGGGACGCCGCGCGGGGCCGGCGGCAGACCGGTCAGTTGGAACATCCCGAGCTTCTTGTTGTAGGCCGCGATCTCCCGTTCGCCTTGGAAGACCTGGATCTGCACGGACGGCTGGTTGTCCTCGGCCGTGGTGAAGATCTCCGAGCGCTTGGTCGGGATGGTGGTGTTGCGCTCGATCAGCTTGGTCATGATGCCGCCCTTGGTCTCGATGCCGAGGGACAGCGGGGTGACGTCCAGCAGGAGGACGTCCTTGACCTCGCCCTTGAGGACACCGGCCTGGAGGCTGGCCCCGATGGCGACGACCTCGTCCGGGTTGACGCCCTTGTGCGGGTCCTTGCCGGTCAGCTCCTTTACCAGTTCGGTCACGGCGGGCATCCGGGTCGAGCCGCCGACCAGGATCACATGGTCGATGTCGGCGACCTTGATCCCCGCGTCGTTGATCGCGTTGTGGAACGGTGCCTTGCAGCGCTCCAGCAGGTCCGCGGTCAGCTGCTCGAACTGGGCGCGGTTGAGCTTCTCGTCCAGGTGCAGTGGCCCCTCGGGCGAGGCGCTCAGGTACGGCAGGTTGATCGTGGTCTCGGTGGCCGCCGACAGTTCGATCTTGGCCTTCTCCGCGGCTTCGCGCAGCCGCTGGGTGGCCATCTTGTCCTGCGACAGGTCGATCCCGTACGCGTTCTTGAACTGCTTGGTCAGGTGGTCGACGATCCGCTGGTCCCAGTCGTCGCCGCCCAGGTGCGTATCGCCGTTGGTGGCCTTCACCTCGACGACGCCGTCGCCGATCTCCAGCAGCGACACGTCGAAGGTGCCGCCGCCGAGGTCGAAGACCAGGATGGTCTGGTCGTTCTCCTTGTCCAGGCCGTAGGCCAGGGCGGCGGCGGTCGGCTCGTTGACGATCCGCAGGACCTTCAGCCCGGCGATCTCCCCGGCCTCCTTGGTCGCGGTGCGCTGTGCGTCGTTGAAGTACGCCGGGACGGTGACGACCGCGTCGGTGACCTCCTCGCCCAGGTAGTTCTCGGTGTCCCGTTTGAGCTTTTGCAGCACCCGCGCGGAGATCTCCTGCGCGGTGTAGCGCTTGCCGTCGATGTCACCGCTCTCCGGGAAGCGCCACTGCGCGTCCCCCATGTGGCGCTTGACCGAGCGACACGTGCGCTCGATGTTGGTCACGGCCTGGCGCTTGGCGATCTCGCCGACCAGGACGTCCCCGCCCTTGCCGAAGGCGACCACCGAGGGAGTGGTCCGGGCGCCCTCGGCATTGGCGATGACCGTCGGCTCACCGCCCTCCAGCACGCTGACCACCGAATTCGTCGTCCCGAGGTCGATACCGACTGCTCGTGCCATGGTCTTCTCCTCGTCTTGCGGCCCGATCCGGGGCGACGACGTGGTCGAGGGCCGGTGCGGGTCGGGGCAACGCCCGACCGCAGCCCTCGCAACGCCTCTCACCTGCTGATACGGCGACCAAGCCGGCTACATCATCTGCATAGAACGTGCCCCGACGCCTGTCAAGATGCACCTTTTATTGCGAATATTCCCCGTGGTGGGTGGGGCTGCGGTCGGGCCCGCGAAAATCCGCTGCGCGGCCGCGGCGGCCGGTGTTACGGTCCGCCGCATGGCAGTGCACAGCAACTTCCTCTGACGACGTCCTCCCACAGGCGCGGTGCACCGGCGGCCCAGCGGCCCGGTGCCGGTCGCGCCTACGCGTACGCGTCCCCGCGCCGAGCCGGCCCGCGGACGCTCAACCGTTCCGGACCTTCGTCAGAGAAGAGACTGCGATCCATGCCTGACCGGACCTCCTCCCACCACCCGCTCGCCGACTGGTTCCGCACGCACGCCGCCGAACTGACCACCCTCGACCCGCACGGGGACCTCGACGAGTTGGAGCCGCTGCGGGAGATCGCGGGCGACGCCCGGGTCGTCGCCATCGGCGAGGGTGCCCACTTCGTCACCGAGTTCTCACTCGCCCGCCAACGCGTCCTGCGCTTCCTCGCCGAGCGCTGCGGATTCACCGTCCTCGCCTTCGAATTCGGCTTCAGCGAAGGCTTCGCCCTCGACCGGTGGCTGCGCGGCGAGGGCGCCGACGACGGCCTGGCGGAGGCGAGCCGGGCCGCAGCCGAGTGGGGCGCCGCGGACTTCATGCGCTGGCTGCGCCACCACAACCGCACCAGCCGCCACCCGGTGCGCTTCGCCGGCCTCGACGTCCCCGAAGCCGGCGGGGCGCTGCGGCCCGCCCTGGACCCGGTGCGCGACTACCTGCACGAGGTCGGCCCCGACGCGCTGCCGCTGCTCGACACGGCACTGGAGATCAGTGACCGGTTCCTCGCAGGCGTCGGCTCCGGCGCCGCGGCCGCACCCGCCTGGGCCCGCCTCGAACCGGCCGCGCAGGACGCACTGACCGCCACCCTCGCCCGGCTCCTGCTCCGCCTGCGCGCCGAGGAAGTGCGGTACGCGGCCCGCGGCGGCCAGGAGCGCTACGACATCGCCGTACGCGCAGTGGAGGGCGCCTGCCACACCGACGCCATGTTCCGGGCGATGCACGCCCTCCAGACCGGGCAGGGCAGCAGCGCCGATCTCGCGATCCGCGAGATCTACCTGGCCGAGTCGGTGCGCTGGCACCTGGAGCGAAGCGCCCCGGGCACCCGCATCGTGCTCGCCGCGCACAACAACCACATCCAGAAGACGCCCATCGAGTTCGGCGGACCGCTCACCGCACTCCCCATGGGCTACCACCTGGCCAGGACACTCGGCACGGACTACCGCGCGGTGGCCGTCACCCACACCACGGACCACGTCCCCGAGATGGTGCTGGACGCGCGGAGCAGCGTCGGCTTCACGGTCGCGGACACCCCGCTCGCGGCCCCGGAGCCCGGCAGCGTCGAGGCCGCCCTCATCGACGCCGGACTCGGGGACCGGATCACCCTCACCGACCTCCGCCGGCCGCCGCGCGACGCCGACGGGACGCCGCTGCCCAACGGCATCCGGTCGCAGAGCGCCACCCTCCCCACCTCCGTTCCCACGGCGTTCGACGCCGTCCTCGCCGTCCCCACGGTGACCCGGGACGCCTCGGTGCGCTTCTGATCCCACCGGCCCCGGGGGCGGCGGCGGCCCGGCCCCGGGGCCTCGGCCCGCCCCCGCCCGGCCGCTGGTACGTGGCGCACCGGACCGGGGACGCATCCCGCATGACCCTCCACCTGGGAACCTCCGGCTGGCAGTACCGCGACTGGCGCGACGTCCTCTATCCACCCGACGTGCCGCAACGGCGCTGGCTGGAGGAGTACGCCCGGCACTTCGCCACCGTCGAGAGCAACGCCGCCTTCTACCGGTTGCCCGAGGCCGGGACCTTCGCCGACTGGCGGGACCGGACGCCGGCCGACTTCGTCATGGCCGTCAAGGCCAGCCGCTACCTCACCCACATCAAACGGCTCCACGACCCGCAGGAACCGGTCCGGCGGCTGATGTCCCGCGCCGCGCACCTGCGCCCCCGGCTCGGCCCCGTCCTGCTCCAGCTACCGCCCACCCTGCCCGCGGACGCCCCCCTCCTGGACACCTGCCTGGGCTGCTTCCCCGCCGGGACCCGGGTGGCCGTCGAACCCCGCCACGACTCGTGGTGGACCGACACGATCCGCACCGTACTGGAGCGCCACGGTGCCGCACTGTGCTGGGCGGACCGCGGATCCCGGCCCGTGACGCCCCTGTGGCGGACCGCCGACTGGGGCTACCTGCGCTTCCACGGAGGCGCCGCCGCACCCTGGCCGCGCTACGGACGGCAGGCACTGGATGCCTGGGTACGGCGGATCGCCGACGCCTGGCCCGACCGGGCCGACGTCTACGCGTACTTCAACAACGACCTGGGCGGGGCCGCCGTCCTCGACGCCACCCACTTCGCCCGTGCGACCACCGCCGCGGGCCGCACGGTGACCCGTACGCCGCCCGGGCAGTAGCCCGCCACCGAGCGGGCGGCCCCACCCGCCGCCCGCTGTTCCCCCCGGCCCCCGGACTGGCGGACCGGCTGGGACCTGGGTCGCGGCGACCGACGACGGCCGTGCCGCCAGCGTCACGATGTAGGCCCTGGCACCATCCGCCCGGTGCTGAGCGGGACGAGTCCGCTTGCCCGATACACGGGGCGGGTGTCTGTGGGCTCCGGCAGCGTGCTGGCCAGCGCGACACACGGTGGAGTCCACGCTCACCAACGACCAGTCGATACGCCCCTCCGCATCGGCGTCCGCCTGGACCGCGCGCAGGATCTGCTCCCACGTGCCATTTGCCGACCATCGGCGGTGGCGATCGAACACGGTCTGCCACTTCCCGAACCGTGAGGGTAGATCGCGCCACGGGATGCCGGTCCGCAGCCGGAAGAGAATCCCATCGATCACCGTCCGGTGGCACTTCCAACGGCCGCCTCGGCCAACGTTCCTTGGCAAAGGTGGCTCCAGCCGAGACCACTCTGCATCGCTCAGGCCACCCCGCCCCACATGTCCGTGAACGATCCGTCAACCAGCGCGTCACCGACCCATCAGACAAGCCCTAATTCACCCAGGTGATGAGGGTTTTGCCCAGTGCCCCTCGGTCGAAGACGCGCCAGGCATCGGCGGCGTCGTCGAGCGAGTACCTGCCGGTGATCAGAGACTCGATGCTGATGTTGCGCCTGCTGACGTCGTCGAGCATGTCTTGCAGTTGGGTGATCGGGAACATCCATGCGCCCCGGACGTCCATCTGCTTCTGGATGATCAGCTGTTGCACGTCGATGGTCGTTTCCGGGTCAGCGAAACCGACGAGCACCATGCGGGCTCCGATGCCCGCGGCTTCCAGTCCTGCCAGCCGGCCGGCCGAAGCTCCCGAGGACTCGATGACGATACTGGCGCCCGCGCCGGCGGTCAGATCGGCCACCGCGGCAGCGGCATCGAGTCCGGCGGGATCGAAGGTGTACTGAATGCCGAGATCTGCGGCGAACTTTCGTCGTTGCGCGATCGGGTCGAACCCGATGACCAGCGCACCCGAGAGGGCGGCGAAGTAGGCCGCAGCTAGGCCGACAGGTCCTAGGCCGACGACGGTGACCACATCTTGTGGGGCGAAGCCGGCGCGGGTGAGTGCAAGGTAGCCGGTGCCTGCTCCGCAGGTGTAGTAGGACGCCTCGGCCATGGTGACGTTGTCGGGGACGCGGACACAGTCGCGGGCACGAACGATCATCGCGTCCTGCATGGCACCCGGTCGGTCGAGACCGTATGTTCCCCATTTCTGGCGGCAGTTGATGTCCCATCCGCGTCGGCACCAGACACAGTGGCCGCATCCGGCCATGTGGTGGACGGCAACCCGGTCTCCGACACGCAGGTGGTCCACTCCGGTGCCGACCGATTCGACTACTCCTGCGGGCTCGTGTCCGGGGACGATGTCGGGGTCGGTACGGAGGCCGAACACAGGGCCGTGACGCAACTCCGGCGCGGGCCGGTAGTGCATGTGCAGATCGCTTCCGCACAGTCCGGCAGCCCGCATCGAGAGCCGGACCTCTCCGTATCCCGGTTCACCAACGTGCCTGTCGCGGATTTCGACCCGGCGGCCTCCGGGCAGGAAGATGCCTCTCATCGTGTGCCTTTCGTTGTTGCGGTTCAGCTTTTGACTGCGCCGATCGTGAGACCCGACACCGGTTCCGTCTGGCAGAACCCGACCGCCGTCGCGGCCTCCAGGACGGGTCGGTTGATCGCGTGGAAGGTTGCGATGGGGATTCACTCGGCGATTTCTGCGACCGGCGCCTGGCATCACACGGCGGGTGACAGGTTCTCGCTTTCTCCGCCTTCTCCCGTCCTGCCGTCACCGTGTTCGGCGTCGGCGTGCATTCCGTGCAGCAGGTCCTGCTCGATCTCCTCAAGGCTGCGGCCCTTGGTCTCGGGCAGGGTCGTGCCTACGAAGAGGAAGGCGAGGAACGTCGTCACGGCGAAGAAGAGGAAGTTGACGCCGGCGCCGAGGGCCTTCAGAAGGGTGGGGAAGAGGAGCGAGACCAGCATGTTGAACAGCCAGTTGAAGAGGACACACAGGCTGACGGCGGCGGCCCTGATCCGCAGCGGGAACAGCTCGGGGAGCATCACCCATTGCACCGGGCCCCAGGAGATCGCGAATGAGGCGATGAAGAGGGCGATGCCGAGCAGGGTGAGGGTGGAGAGCAGGGCTCCGTAGCCGAGGCCGGCGAGGTTGGTGAGCGCGAGCAGCACCATGGCCGCGCACATGCCCAGCGCGCCCCACAGCAGCAGGGGTTTGCGGCCGCGGCGGTCGATGAGCTTCATCGCGGGCAGCGTCATCAGCATGTTCAGCGCGCCTACCCCCATGGTGGCGATGATCGCGCCGGTGTCGCCGAAACCGATGTCGGTCAGCAGGGTGGGCGCGTAGTAGATGATCGCGTTGATGCCCACGACGTTCTGGAAGAACACCAGCAGCATCCCGACGAGGAAGACTCGCCGTAGCCTCGGAGACAGCAGGTGGAAGGGCGTGAGCAGCTCGGTGTCGGCCTTCTCGGCCCGTACCGTCTCCTCGATCTCGGCCAGCTCGGCGTCCGCGGCAGTGGTGTCGCCGCGCAGTTGGTCCAGCACCCTGCGTGCCTCGTCCCCGCGCCCCTTGCCGACCAGCCAGCGCGGACTTTCGGGCTGGAGGAGGATGCCGAGCGCGAGGACGGCGGCCGGCACGATGCCGAGTCCGATCATCCAGCGCCAGGCACCAGTGTCGTGCAGCAGGTAGTCGACGACGTAGGCGAGGAAGATGCCGACCGTGACCAGCAGTTGCATCAGTGAGGCGAGCCCGCCGCGGATGTGTTTGGGTGCCAGCTCGGTCAGGTAGAGGGGGACGACGACGGAGGCGATGCCGACGCCGATGCCCAGGACGAAGCGGAAGGCGATCAGCGTCCACGGGCCGATGGCGGCGGAGGCGCCGAGCGTACCGAGGATGAAGACGCCGGACGCGGCGAGGATGAGCCGGCGCCGCCCCCAGGAGTCCGACAGTCTGCCGGAGACGCCCGCGCCGAGCATGGCGCCCACCAGCAGGCCGCTGACGACCATGCCCTCCAGGAGCGGGGTGAGGACGAGGTCCTTCTTGATGAAGAGCATGGCGCCGGAGATGACCCCGGTGTCGTAGCCCCACAGGATGCCGCCGAGGGCACCGAAGAGCCAGATCAGCGCGTTCTTCGTGCGTGTGCTCATGTGTCTGCCGTCCTCTCAGCTCGGCGCCGGCGACGCGAGCTGGATCTTGCGGCCGATGCCGGCTCGGAAGGCCGCCACGGCGTTGTCGAAGTTGTCGAGACCGAAGACGTCGGCGATCAGTGCGTCCAGGTCGAACCCGGCAGGTCGAGCCCGGAGCAGGCTGATGGCGGAAGGGGAAGCTGTCGTGCACATCTCACTCGACACAGGAGGGTGCCGAGATGCCGGTCAGCGCGGTGAAGTCGGGAGGCAACGCGGCGCCGCCATGTGTGACAGGGGCCCGGCCTTTGCGGATGCGGCTTGGGATGGCGAGAACGTTAACGCTACCGAAGTGTGCCTGCAACCACCCGTTACGAATTTCCTTCGATGTTCCTCGTATCACCCCTTTGTTGTGGGGTTTTTGCTGACTAGGCAGTCAAGGCTGGCCGGTCGAGGGTAAGGTGCTGTACTGTTAACGATAACGCTCGGAGTGCCTGTCCCGCAGGAAAGGTGAGTGCGATGGAGGCGAACACGTCAGGCGACGCCCAGGCTCCCCCGTGCGGTAGCGCGGAATTCGTCCTTCCGCTGCCGCACGCCGCTCAGCACGTCGGCAGCGTGCGATCGAGGGCACGCAACGTCCTCGGGAACTGGGATCTGCCGTCGGACGCAGCTGACGACGCCCTGCTGGTGATTTCCGAACTGGTCACCAACGCGGTCACCCACGCCCTGCCGCCGGCCGTGCTCAGGTTGTCGTCCGCGGACCGGCAGCGTGGTCTGCGTATTGAGGTCACGGACGGGGGCCGGTGTTGCACAGCCACTCCCGGTCATCGACGGACGGCCTGACTGAAGAGCACGGCCGCGGGCTGCGCATCGTCGGCGCTCTGTCGGACCGGCGTGGCGTGATCGCTGACTCTGGTGGCATCACCCGATGGGTGGATATGCGCCGGGTATGAGGTCCGATTCGCAGTCGCCGAGTCCCGGGCGCACGTCAGGGCGCCGTACGCGCGGCCGCTGCGCGCCGGCACGAGGCTCGCCGACCCCCTTCGGACGACGTTCCGCACGCCTCAATCCCGACCGTGAACGCCCCGGTCCTCTCCGACGCTCTCGCGCACGCCGTAGCGGACCACCGATGTCGGCACCACCGTTCGGCGCGCTGGGCCTGCCGGGGTGTCCGGCCCCTCCCCGAGCCGGTCCAACAGCAGTTGGGCCGCCCGGCGCCCGACCTCGTCCGCGTCGTACGAGACGACGGTGACCGGTACGTCCAGCATGTCCGCCATCTCGAAGTCGTCGAAGCCCGCGAGCGTTGTACCGGTGCCAAGGCGCCGCACCGCGCGGTAAGCGCCCAGTGTGATGCGGTTGTTGGTGCAGAACAGTGCCGTCGGCGGGTCCTCGCGGTCGAGGAGTTCCAGGGCCGCTGCCTCGGCGGTGGGGATGTCGTGTGGGCCGCGGCGCACCAACTCGTCGCGCGGTGCGATCCCGGCCTCCTCGTGCGCGGCCCAGTAGCCACGGAAGCGCTCAGCACCGGTGAAGAGGGTGGGCGGATTGCCCAAGAAGCCCACGCTCCGGTGTCCTTCGGCCAGCAGTTGTTCGGTTGCCGCGCGGGCACCGCCGAAGTCGTCCACGAGGACTGTGTCGGCCTCGATACCAGAGGGCGGCCGGGAAGCGAGGACCACCGGGGTTCCGCCGAGCGAGGCGGGGCTGAGATGACGGTGGGTGGCACCGGCCGGAATGACGATCATGCCGTCCACCCGGCGGGAGACCAGGTCCTCCACCAATTCGCGTTCGCGCTGGACCTGTTCCGCCGTATTGCCCAGCACCAACCGGAGCCCGTGCTTCTCGACCACCTGCTCGGCGCCGAGCGCGAGCCGCGAGTAGAAGGGGTTGGCGAGATTGGTGACGACCAGGCCGATCATGCCGCTGGGACGGCCGAGGCGCAGATTGCGGGCCACCTCGTTGCGGCGGTACCCCAGCTCTCGTACGGCGGCCAGCACCCGATCCCGGGTCGCGGGACCCACACGCTCGTCCTTCAAGACCCGCGACACGGTCATGGCACTGACACCTGCACGAGCGGCGACATCCCGCATCGTGGGGGAGGCGGGTCCGGACGATCCGGGACTGCCGGATGGGGACACTGCGCTCGCTCTCTCTTCGAAGCCGACGGCCGCGGGCGCTTTGGCACTGCGCCCGCGGCCTTCATTCTAGGCGGCCGTCAGCGGCCTCCGGCTGCTGCGGGCTGTGGCCGCACAGCCCACCACGCGGCACCGAGCAGTGGTGCGTCATGAGGGTGCTCAGCAGTACGGAACACCATCCTGGTGCTGAGTACGCCGTTCGGGCCGGCGTCCAGTCCGGCCCTCAGCGGACCCTCGATCAGATCCCAGGACGCCGCGATCGAGCCGCCGACGACCAACGCTGTGGCCTCGAACCGCGCCAGCCACGGAGCCAGGGCCGTCCCCAGCGCCCGGAAAGCCTGGTCCAGTACGGCCCACGCATGCCGGTCACCGCCGCGGGCCAGCTCGGCGATGGTCCGTACATCGGGGACGACGTCCGGGTCGTCCAGCGCCGCGCGGGCGTAGGCGGCACGGATACCGCGTCGCGACACGGTCTCCTCCAACGGTCGCCCACCGTAGGACAGTAGATGCACGCTGCCGTGCGGCGGCACCAGCGGGCCGTCGTTGACGGGTTGCCCCCGGTCGAGGAAAGCGGAGCCGACACCACTGCCGAGAGTGATGCAGACGGCACGGGCATGGCCGATGGCTGCCCCGGCGACGGACTCACCGATGCCGAAGGCGTCCGCGTCGTTGAGGAACCGCAGCGCGCAGGGCGCCGGCCGCAGTCGCCGCTTCAGCTCGGTGCCCACGTCCACGCCGTACAGCGCCTCGAACTTGCCGACCTCGTGAAAGAGCCCGACCCCCGCTTCATAGTCGAACGGGCCCGGCACCGCCACGCCCCAGAGCGCCCGCGGCGGGGGATCGAGCCGCGTGGCGGTCGCGGTGATGGCGTCGAGGATCTCCTCGGCCGTGCCCTGCGCGGGCAGCGGTTCGCGCACCGCCTCGCCCATCAGCTCCCTGGCGGTCAGGTCCACAAGCGCCGAGGTCACGTGGGTGCCGCCGATCTCCAGCACGGGAACGGGTGCGCTCAGCATGTGCTCAGCCCCTGATGCGCGGCCCGGGCAAGGCCGAGGTGCTGCGGGGCGCGTCCGAACAGCACGGCCGTCGCCACTGCCCAGGCAGCTCGCTCGCCGGCCTGCGCCCGCGGCGAACGCAGCAGTCTTGCCCACTCCCGCCAGGGTCCCACCAACGAGCCGTACGGGCGAAAAGGGTTGTGCGGATGATCGATGCCGTGGTCCGGTACGACTTCAGTCTCGTCGACGGCCTTCTTGGCCGTGCCGGCCTCGAAGGCGGCGAGTAGCCGCTCGGTCTCGGCGGCCGGCCGGCGGTGGTTGCGGGGCGAGCCGCTCCAGGCGGGCCCCGTGAACTGGAGAGTGCGGTTCATAGTGGCATTTCCTCGTATGGACAGGGTCTGTGGCCGTGCCGCTCAGCGCATCGCGCGGAACGTGCCGGTGCGCAGGGCGCCCTCGATGTCCTCCAGGCTGCGTCCGCGGGTTTCGGGTACGCAGCGGAACACGAAGAGGACGGCGAGCGCGTTGAGCGCGGCGTACAGCCAGAAGGTGCCGGAGACACCAAGGGTGCTGGTGAGGGAGAGGGTGGTGAGACTGACGATGAGGTCGGCGAACCACACGGCGAAGGTGGACACCGCCACGGCGACCGCCCGGACTTTCAACGGGAACATCTCCGGTCCTGCCAGCCACACCACGACCGAGAGGCTGCCGCCGTTGAAGGCGATGTAGCCGAGGATGCCGAGGACCACGATCCAGCGGGCACCGCCCTGCGGGGCCTGGCCATGAGTGAAGACGGCGGCCAGGGCGGCGAGGCAGACCACGGCGCCGGGAAGCAACACCAGCAGCAGCCGGCGCCGGCCGATCCGGTCCACGAGCCACATGCCGAGGGCGACCATGAGGAAGTTGACGACGCCGACGCCGACGGTCGTGAGCATCGCGGCCGAGCGCCCGAAGCCGGCGTCGCCGAGGATCGTCGGGGCGTAGTAGATGATCGCGTTGATGCCGGTGATCTGGGAGGCGACGGCGAGGCCGATACCCGCGATCAGGGCCGGGCGCAGCCAGCGGGCGCGCAGGGCACGCAGGCCCCGTTCCCCCGTCGCGGACGCGGTCTCGGCGAGCTGGTTCAGTTCCGTTTCCACGGCGGCGCTGTTGGGGCGCACGCGGGCGAGGACCGCGCGGGCGGCCTCCGGACCGCGGTGCGTGAAGAGCCAGCGCGGGCTCTCCGGCAGGGCGCACATGCCGATCAGCAGGACAACGGCGGGCAGCAGGCCCAGACCGAACATC
This sequence comes from Streptomyces sp. NPDC058000, assembly GCF_042886435.1. Taxonomy (NCBI): domain Bacteria; kingdom Bacillati; phylum Actinomycetota; class Actinomycetes; order Kitasatosporales; family Streptomycetaceae; genus Streptomyces; species Streptomyces sp. NPDC058000. The sequence continues at coordinate 71,623 of NZ_JBHVQS010000016.1, read as the reverse complement.
CAGCGCCAGCTCTCGTCCAGGAGATAGCCGGAGAGATACGCGGCGAGAATGCCGCAGGTGACGGCGAGCTGGAAGGCCACCACAAGACCGCCGCGCCGGGCGGGCGGGGCGAGCTCGGCCACGTACAGCGGCACGGCCTGTGAGGCGAGACCGACCGCAAGCCCCAGTACCAGTCGAGCGATGCCGAGCGTCCAAGCCCCGGGGGCGAGGGCTGCGAACACGGCACCCGCCGAGAAGACCGTGGCGGCCCAGATGACGGCCTGGCGCCGGCCGAGGCGCTCGGCGATGCGGCCCGAGAGGCAGGCACCGAGGATGGCACCGATGAGGATGGCGCCGGTGACGAGTTCCTGACCGGCGTCGGTGAGCCTGAAGTCGTCGGCGATGGTGGGCAGAGCGCCGGAGATGATGCCGGTGTCGTAGCCGAAGAGCAGGCCCCCGATGGCGCTGACGGCGGCGATGGTGGCGAGGGAGCGGCCGCGGCTGTGGCCGCTCCCGGTGAGGGACGGTGATACGGAAGTGGCAGGTATGCGGCTCATGGAAGGCTGTCTCTTCTCTTTCTCTGCCCCGCTACGGCGGGGCGCCGCGAGGAACGGATGAGTGAGTTATCGATAACATGAGGTGACGGGGGACTCCTTTCCGCCGGAGGCCGGGCCGGTCGCCGCCGGTCTCAGCTGACCAGGGACTTGACCACGTGTACCGTCTGCTCGCCCAGCGGTCGGAGCCGGTAGGCGCCGACCGCGGCAGGCACGGTCAACGTCTCGCCGAATACCAGCTCATGGGTCCGGCCGTCGGCGGTCTCGATCACCACGCCGTCACCGGCGGAGACGTTGAGGAGGTGAAAGGTGCCCTCGGTGTCGTCCTCGGCGGGCTGTGCGCCGCCGGCCTCCGGGTCGATGACGTAGCGCCGCACTTCGTAGAACATCTCCGGCAGCGTGCCGATGACCTCCTCGCGCCAGCCCGGGCCCTCGCGCAGCGTTCGCGGGTCCTGGATCAGGTCACGGGCCACCTCCTCGCCCTGGCGGCGGGTGTCGAGATTGGCGAAGCCGTGGTCGTACGGCAGTGGACGGGAGTTGCCCCGCGCATCCTTGCGCAGCCAGTCGTAGAAGCGCAGCGAGTACAGATACGGGGTGGCGCTGATCTCCAGGACGAGGTTGCCCGCTCCGGAGGCGTGCGGGGTGCCTGCTGGAATCATGTAGAGCCGCCCCTCCTCCGAAGGGTGGCTCTGCACGAAGCGCTCGACGTCCATTTCCACGCCGCTTTCGATGGCCGCCACGACCTGCTTGTGCATCAGGTCAACGTCGGCGTCCTGCTGCAGACCGAGGTAGACGCGGGGGTCGTCACCGGAGTTGGCGGTGACGTAGTACGTCTCGTGTTGGGTGTACTGCCAGCCGAAGTGGTTCCGCATGTACTCCGCGCGGGGGTGGAGGTGCAGTGAGAGGCTGCCGCCCTCAACCGTGTCGAGGTAGTCGTAGCGGATCGGGAAGGACGTGCCGTACTCCTCGTGCACGGCTGTACCCAGGAACTCCACCGGATGCAGCACGCACAGCAGCTGGAACGGCAGCTCGACCTCCGCTTCCGGGCCGTCGCCCACCAGGACGCCCGCTTCGGGCGCGATCAGCTCGTAGCCGAGCGCGGTATTGCCCTTCTGGGGGTCGAAGCCCAGCTCGCGCACGGCCCACTGGCCACCCCAAGGCGTGGAGTTGAAATACGGGCGGGAGCGCACCGGGGTCTTGGCGAGCGCCGCGAGCGTGGCACGCATCGTCTGACCGTCTATGGACGCGGGGGCCATGGGGCGCTGCAGGTCGAGCCAGCGGTCGATGCGGCGGGCGATGGCGTCGCGGTGCGCGTCGAGCATCGGCCAGTCCGCGTAGAAGAGGCGGCGAAGGTCGCCGGCCTCGTGGTGGCGGCCCAGATTCACCCCGAGCGGCAGTTCCCCTGCGGCGACGGCGGACTCGGCGAGCCGCTTCGGCAGATCGGCGTACCACAGCACGTCGTGCTCGACGAGTGCTGCACCGGGGCCGTAGGTGATGAGCAGGCCCTCCGTGGGCCTCTCGACCTGCGGAAGCCCACGGTAGAGGTCGGTGAGGGGGTTCTGTGCGAGCCGCAGGTAGTGCGGGTCGGCATCGCGGTCCGCGCTGTCGCCGGTGCGGTCGAGGACTGTTCCCCAGCCGGCCTCGTACGTGCGCAGATCCAGCAGTTGGGCCGGTATGCCGCGGTCGGCGAGGGCGGTGAGGAGGGAAGCGGCGGCGTCGGCCCAGTCCAGGGCTGCCGGCCCGTCGAGGGCGAGGATGGCGGGCCCCGTAGGGAGGGTCTCCGCGGCGGCGTGCCAGCCGCGGGCGACGGTCCCGCCGACGGCGGCGTATCGGGGGTTTCGTTCGTAGGAACGGGTCACATCGGCTCCAAGGGGTGTCTTGCGGGTGTTACGTTAACGATAACAGTCCACTGGTCTCCCGTGCCAAGAGTCATACCTGGGCGCCGGCGTACCGCATGCCCATCTCGCCGGCCTGGGCGTCGAGATCATGGCGAATTCCGACAATGTGCTGCGCTGCGGACTGACCTCCAAGCATGTCGATGTGCCGGAACTGCTGCGCGTCGTCCGCTTCGAGACGCATACGCCGGAGGTGCTGCGTCCGGAGCAGACTGATAGGGAGTCGGTATACAGGACACCGGTCGACGAGTTCCGGCTGTCGCGCTACGTCGTCGCCGGCCAGGCACAGATCGCCGGCGGCGCCGCACCGCAGATTCTGTTGTGCACTGAAGGCCGGGTCGTACTGGAGGCCCTGTCGACGGGTGCCCAACTCCCTCTGAAGCCGGGGGAGTCGGCCTTCATCCCGGCGAACGAGGGCGGTGGGCATGTGGGCGCGGAGGTGGAGGTCCGCGGATCAGGAGTGCTCTTCCGGGCGACGGTTGCCGGCTGACCGGGGACCACAGGCCGTCGGCGGGCAGCGAATTCGGCTCCGTGTCGCGCGATCTGACGGGTGGAGTGGAGCCGGCGCCGACGGCTGGGGTTGCCGGCCCGCACGGTCGCCGACGCCGGCTTCGGCGCAGCGCGTACGGACCGCGGCGCCACCTGCTCCGGGCGAGGTCAGGGGTGGGGCTGCTTCTCGACCGGTTCGACCTCGAACAGCTCATCGCCACCACTCACACCGTGATCACCCGCATGAATGATCACGAAGCGCATACCGGTGCAGAGCGCCTATTCGGAGGGCGCGGTATTCAGTGGCGCCGCGCCTGGAGCGACCGTCCCTCCCGCGCGTCGACCGTCCGATCGTTCGAAGTCCGTCACGCCACTGTCGCGCCGCGACGCCACCACCGCCAGCACACCGATGGCGATCAGTGACCAGCCGCCCGAGACCGGTTCCAGCACGGCCACCGGGATTCCGACTGCCAGCAGGATCCATCCGGTCTCCACAGGCATCGCGCCTACGGCGATCACGACCCTCCTGGAAAGGAGCCCAAGGCCGAAGAGGGCAACTCCGCTGATCATGAACCAAAGGGCCATCATGCGGGTGTAGTTGTCGTTACGGACGGTATTCCACAGTCCGTCGGAGACGATGCCGCTCCAGTACGAGTACGAGGCGATGACGCCCACCATCATGTGCACCGCGGCGGCAGCGAGCATCAGGCGGGGAACCCAGAGGCGGAGAGCTCTGGCGTTGGACGTACGGGATTCCGGGCGTGTGGAGGCATTCATGACGCTGTGTTCCTTCCGGGAGCGCCGGGTGAGGGATCCATCTCGATCGCCGACGAAGTCAGCAGGCCGACCGGTCCAAGAGCGGCATCAGCAGCTCGTACATGCCGCGCAGCTCTGGCTTCGGGAGCGGGGGCGTGAGGTGCTCCGCCCCGACCAACATCAGATAGAGCATCTTGGCCACTTGATCCGGTCTGCCATGGCCGGCCTGTTCGCACAGATCCCGCAGATATCCGATGCGGGTTGCGTCGACACGTTCCTGCACCCGCGCCGCTTCGGGATCCTGTTTCGCCCAGGCCCGCATTGCGATCTCCAGCGGCGGACCGGCGTCTTTGGTCACTTCAGCCAGGAGCCTCGCCAGCCGCTCCCGGGCCGGAAGCGTGTCGGACGCTTCAACTCCATTGATGATCGCCGTGGTGCACTCGGCCTCGAAGTGGCTGAGCAATCGGGTCCGATACTTCGGCATCGATCCGAAGTGGTGATAGAAGGCACCCTTCGACATGCTCATGCGCTCACACAGTCGATCCAGCGTGACCGCGGGGGCGCCCTGCTCCGCCAGCAGCGTCAGGCCCTGGTCCAGCCACGCCGACCTCTCCGTACTCACCTTGACCTCTCTTCCATACCAAAAGGTTTGGTATGGAAGAGGCTAACAGGCACGCCCGAGGAAGGGGAATGGGTGGAGCACCGGACCCTCCGGCGCTCCACCCATCCCACGAGATTCAGGCCCAAAGGCGCACTGGTGGACGGTTGTTGAGACACGCTCCTGGCCACAGCCGTCGACGGCACCCGGGGGCCATACACCACGCGGCCGGCGCGTGTGCTGGAGCGGTGTGGCGTGCAGATCCTCAATTGCGACGGACCTCCATGCCTGCTGGCCTGCATCGACGACGAGTTGAAGGCTCCGTAGCGGTCGGCTCCCGTTCGGCCCGCCATCGGGATCGCGCCTGTATGGGAGGAGCGGGGAACGTTTTGGCCCGGTATTGCCTCCTGGCATGCCGAAGCGGGCCCTCAGGAGACCCGCCAAGGCGAGAGGTGTTTCCCATGACATCGAGCACAACCTCGGTCACGGCCGCCGTCGGCAGACCGCTCCCGAACGCCGAAGGGGCAAAGCGCAGTTGGCTGGAGGTGCGCGGCATCCGGTTGCATGTCGCCGAGTACGGGACCGGGGCACCGGTCCTGCTGCTGCACGGCTTCCCGCAGCACTGGTTCGCCTGGCACCGGGTCGCGGTCCTGTCGGCCGCCGGACGACGGCTGATCTGCCCGGATCTGCGGGGCTTCGGTTGGTCGGAGCAGACCAGGCGCGGCCACGACATCGACGCCTTGTCCGACGACATGCTCGCGCTGCTGGATGCACTCGGGCTCGATCGCGTGGGTCTGGTCGGGCACGACTGGGGCGCCCATGTGGGCTTCCGGCTGTGCCTGCGGGCACCGGAGCGGTTCAGCGGTTACCTGGCGCTCAACGTGGCGCATCCGTGGGCTCGGCAGCGAGCCATCCTGCCGAACCTGTGGCGGCAGTGGTACACCGCCTTCGTCGAGTATCCGGTGATCGGTCGGGCCGTGCTGCGCCACTGGCCGGCGTTCTGCCGCTTGCTGCTGCGTCACCAGGTCGTCGACCGGTCGGTCTGGCAAGCCGACGAGCTCGCGGAGTTCAGCGCCGGAAGGCATGAAGGTGTTGGGATTCTCGGGGTGGCGGTGGACATCGGAATCAGGGCGTGTATCGGAAGTGGTGGTTTTGAACGTGGCCTGTCCCGACCACACGGGGTTGGTTGAGCGGCTCGATGCGGCTCGATGCGGCTCGATGCAGCTCGATGCGGCACGGTGTGGGCACCGTTCGATGCGGTCGGTCGACGGCACACGCTCGGCCTCGTCTTCCACGACGTGCACGAGCCTTGCCGAGCCTGCCGATCCCTGCCGTACTGCCCGTACCCGCAGGCTGCTCGACGTGGGCAGGCAGTCATGCCCGAGCGGGGAGCGGTTCCATTCCCTCATGGCCTCGGGCTGACTTCACCGTCGAACCAGCGGTCAGGGCGGATTGGTTGGGGGTGTCAGCTGGCGGTCGGCTCGTCGGCGAGGTAGGGCGGGGCCGGCTCGTACTGGATGTAGCGGCGGACGACGCGGGCATGGTCGCGGCCGTGGAGGTGGCCGATGAGCCACAGGGCCATGTCGATTCCGGCTGAGACGCCCTGGCTGGTGATCAGGTTCCCGTCGACGACGTAGCGGGCGTCGCGGACCACGGTGATGTCGCCCCTGGCTTGCAGGGTGTCCTCGAAGAGGTAGTGGGTTGCGACCCGGCGGCCGCGGGCCGGTCCTGCCTCGTGCAGCAGCAGGGCTCCGGTGCACACGCCGGCGGTCCAGGCAGTGCCGGCGGCGGTCTTACGGATCCAGTCGATGAGCACGGGGTTGGACACTTCGCGGCGGGTGCCGTTGCCGCCGGGGACCAGGAGGACGTCCAGCGCAGGGTGGTCGTCGAGGGTGTGGTCCGGTAGGACGCGCATGCCCTTGTTGCAGCGGACGGCGCCGGGGCGTTCGGCGATGAGCAGCGCGGTGTCGGCGTGGTCGCGCAGCATGGAGGAGGCGGTGAACACCTCCCACGGCCCGATGAAGTCCAGCTCCTCCGCGCCGTCGAAGGTCAGCAGGCCGTAGGTGGTCATATGTGCTCCCTGGTGGAACGGAATCGGTCGCGGTAGTCGGACGGTGCGATGCCCAGGTGTCGGTGGAACGCGCGGCGCAGCGTCTCCGCGGTGCCGAAGCCGTACCGTCGTGCGAGGGTCTCGACGGGGTGGCCGGTCTCGGCGAGGGCCCGTTTCGCCGCCTCGATGCGTACGCCCTCGACATACGTTGCGGGTGGGATGCCGAGTTCGGCGGTGAACCTGCGCTGGAGGTGGCGGGGGCTCAGCCCGGCGTGTGAGGCGAGGTCGGTGATGCCGTGCCGGGCACCGGGATCGGCGTGGATCGCGGAGACCGCCGCGCGGACGGGGTCGGTGGACGGCTGCCCCGACCACAACGGCACGCTGAACTGCGACTGGTTGCCGGGGCGGCGCAGGAACAGCACCATCTCCTGCGCGATGGCGTGGGCGACCTCCCGGCCCACGTCGTCCTCCACCAGGGCCAGTGCGAGGTCCATCCCCGCCGTCACCCCGGCCGATGTCCAGACCCGCTCGTCCCTGAGGAAGATCGGATCGCAGTCGACGACCAGTTCGGGATGCTCCCGTATGAGTTGCTGCTCACGCGCCCAGTGGGTGGTCACCCGCTGCCCCCGGAGCAGTCCGGCGGCGGCCAGCAGGAACACTCCGCTGCACACCGAGGCAACGCGTCGGGCGCCGGCCCCCGCCTCGGCGATCCACCCGGTCAGCGCCCGATCGTGACGGGCCTGGTCGACTCCGCCGCCGCCGGCCACCACCAGCGTGTCGATCCCCGCAGGGTCCACATCGGCCACACCGTAGGGAACGTGTACCGGAAGGCCACTGCCGGACCGTACCGGCCCCGGACACGGTGCCGTGACCTGGCAGGAATATCTGCCGGTGAGTTGATGGCCATGCTGAAACACCTCGTACGGACCGAAGAGGTCGAGGGGCTGGAATCCCTCGAAGATCACAAAGACAATGCGGTGTTGCTCCACCCCTCCAGCCTGCGATCCGGCTCCGGATGGCGTCAACGACAGGCACCCCACGCTTTGCGCCATACCGAGGGCGCGACAGCAGAAGTTGGACGGTTGGGAACGGCCCGGCCCGCCGACATGACCTTCCTCCGGCACCGCTTGAGATCGGGCGAGGCCGCCCCGGACTGCGTTGAACCGCCGGGGCAATCTCTGCCGAACGGCAGATGCGCAGGCAACCCGGCCCGGCGGAGACTCCGTTGACGAGCGATCAGCGACGCACGGCAGGCGGCCCGGGCGGGCGACGCATGCCCGCCCGCTGCCTCGTGCACCCCCGGTCACCGGCGACGACGAACCGAAAGCGAGCGGCCCGTGAACCCCGCCCCGACCCCGACCCGGCTCACTCCCCACCGCCCCCACCCGGGCCGGTGGACGACTTGCCTGGCGGCCACCGTCACCGCACTGGCGTTGACGGCCTGCACGGCAGGCTGTGCCCCCAGCGCCCCCACCACCCCCGCAGGCCCCCCAGGTTCGGCCCCGGCAGCCCGCCCCCACTGGACGCAGACGTGGGGCGCCGCCGTCCAACCGCCCGTCGACGGGGACGAGGACGAGCCCGCGAACTGGTCGAAGAGCGGCTTCCGCAACCACTCCGTGCGCCAGGTCGTCCGGGTCACCGCCAGCGGCTCCCAGGTGCGCCTGAGACTGTCCAACCGCTACGGCACCGGACCCCTGAAGGTCGACGGGGCGGCCCTGGCCCGTTCCGCCGGCGGGGGAGTGGCCTGGCCCGGCACCACCCGCCGGCTGACCTTCGGCCACACCGGCACGACGGTCATCCCGGCCGGCCAGGAGACCACCAGCGATCCGCTGCCCCTCGCCACGTCCCCGCTGGAGGACCTGGTGATCACCCTGCGCTTCGCCGGCCGCACCGGCCCCGCCACCTTCCATCGGGTGGGGCTGGCCACGTCCTACCGGGCCGCCGGCGACCACCTCGACGACGTCCTGGCCACCGCCTACACCCAGTCCTCCCGGGCCACGTACTACCTCAGCGGGGTCGACGTGCTGGACTCCGCGGGCCCGGCGCGCTCCACGGTGGTGGCCTTCGGCGACTCGCTCACCGACGGCGTCGGCACCACCCCCGACGCGCACAACCGCTACCTCGACGACCTCGCGGAGCGGCTGATCGCCGCCCGCCGCGACCGCTCCGTGGTCAACCGCGGCATCGCCGGCAACATGCTGCTCACCGACAGCCCCTGCTTCGGCGAGAAAGGCACCACCCGCTTCCGCCGGGAGGTACTGGACCGCCCGGACGTACGGACGGCCATCCTCGAACTCGGCGGCAACGACATCGGCGTCAACTGGTCCCGGAACCCCTGCCTTCCGCCGACCCGCCATCCCGTGACGGCCCGTCAAATCGCCGATGGCTACACGTCCTTGGTCCGCGCCGCCCATCAGCACGGCATCAAGGTCGTGGGCACCACCGTCATCCCGCTGCGCGGCTACCCCGGATACTCCGCCCGCGCCGAGCGCCTGCGCACCGAGGTCAACCACTGGATCCGCACCAGCGGGACCTTCGACACCGTCGTCGACCTCGACCGGGCGCTGGCCGACCCCGCCCACCCGGACCACCCCCGCCCCGGCTACGTCTTCATGGACGGTCTGCACCCCGACGACGCGGGATCGCACGCCCTCGCCAATGCCTTCGGCCTGGACGCGCTCTGACCGCGGCCCGGTGCGCCCGCACCACCGCTCGAAAAGCCTTTCGCCCCGCGTGCTGATCGTTGATACGTTGCCGATGTGGCGAAACTCAACCAGATCATTGCCGTGGAGAAGGGCATCAAGTCCAAGTCCCATCAGGACCTGACATCCGCTCACCACGGACTGCAGAAGCCGGCGTTGCTGGCCGGCATCTCCCGTACGTACCAACCCAAGGACGAGGAGGGCGAGCAACTGCCGCCCGAGTCGACTCGGGTGCAGGTGCAGGCCGAGGACGTACTACGGGACACGGCCCGGGCGCTGACCCGGCTGTTCGACGTGACCGCCACCAAGGACTGGGCCAACTGCACGGCGCGGGCCGACGTGACCGTGGAGGGGCGGACGCTGCTCCGCGACGTCCCGGTGTCGTACCTGCTGTTCCTGGAGAAGCAGCTCACCGACGTCAACACCTTGGTCCGGAGGCTGCCGGTGCTGGACGCCTCCGAGGCGTGGGTGCAGGACCCCTCCACGGATGCCTGGAAGACCGAGCCGGTGCGCACCGTGCGGACGAAGAAGGTGCCCCGCAACCACGTCAAGGCCGAGGCCACCGACAAGCACCCGGCGCAGGTCGACGTCTACTACGAGGACGTGCCGGTCGGTTACTGGACGACCGTGAAGTTCTCCGGCGCGCTGCCGGCAAAGCGGGTGAACGAACTGCTGGACCGGGTCGAGAAGCTCCAGCAGGCGGTGAAGTTCGCCCGCGAGGAGGCGAACGGCGCCGAGATCACCGATCAGCGGGTGGGCGAGGTCGTCTTCGGCTACCTGTTCGGGTAGCGTCTACAACTCCCCGGCGCCGCAGTGCGTCCGGGGTGCGCGAGGAGCGCAAGCTGACACTGAAGTTCGTCGTGACCAACGCGGTTCCAGTGGAGGTTCGAGTCCTCCCCGCGGCCTTCCGGGCCGCGGTAGCCCAACTCGGCAGAGGCAGACCGCGATCAATCTCAGACTCTCGCTCCAGTCTCAGCATTCGCCACCCATCGCCGGATCGACCGGGCCGGGCCCTGGTCGTCGGATGCCGGTTCAAGTCCGGCCCGTGCAGCTCGATGCGCGGTAGTTCAAAGGCAGAACACGACGACATGATGACTGACCCGCGCCCTCAAGTGAGCCGGCGTGTGCAGTGGGGTGGCATCCGAGGGCTCGGGGGCAGGCTACGCCCCCGGGCCCGCTCCTGCTTCCGGCCCCGTTCCCGGCCCTGCTTCCGTTCCCGGTGGCGTACGCGGACATGACGAAGCGGCGGGCCGCTCCGGGGCGGTCCGCCGCTTCGTCGGGTCGTGCGGGGGTCAGTCGATGGTGAGTTCGCCCATCGCGCTCCAGCCGTCCGCGTCCTTGATCGTGGTGCTCACGATGTCGGGCGTGCGGCGCAGCAGCGGGCGCATCGCCTCCAGGCCGGCGCGGAAGTGGTCGGAGTTCACGTGGGCCTCGCCCGCGTCGTCCTGGAACGCCTCAACCAGGACGTAGGTGTTCGGGTCCGCAAGACTGCGCGACCACTCGAACCACAGGTTGCCCGGCTCCTCCCGGGTGGCGCGGGTGAACGCGCTGACCTTCTCGGGCCACTCCTCGACGTGTTCGGGCTTCACCGAAAACTTCACAACGATAAAGATCATCCAGGCACCCTAAACCATTTGCCTCATCCCTCGCATTTCGCCCCCCGAGGTGCACCCAAGTGGTCGTCCCGGGCGGCCTGTTACTGGCGAGTAATTTGGCTGATCATGATCTCGTCCCAGGTGGGCGCGCCGTCCTACGCTCCCGATCACCGCACCGGACGGACGCCACACCGTGGCGCCGCGGTCAGACCCCTGGAGCAACGATGGCGCGATCCCGCCGTACCGCAGACCACCCCCTCGGCCGACGACGAAGGGCGGCAACCTCCCTGTGTGCGGCGGTAGTTGCCGCGTCGCTGGCGGTGGCCGTGCCCGCCGGTCCCGCCGCGGCGGCCGTCCGGCACCGGCCCGCGGCCACCACAGCCGGCGCGTTCGCCGCCCCCGCGTTCCGGCTGGCCGACATCCCGATGAAGGACGGCACCGTCCTCAAGGCCGATGTCTTCACGCCGGCGCCCGGCACCCCCGGCGCCGACCGGAACGGCCACTACCCCCTGGTCGTCCAGCCGGCCAGCTGGGGCCAGAACGACCTGGAGTACGTGGCCCAGGGTCGACAACTGGCCGCCGACGGCTATATCGCGGTGACGTACACGGTGCGCGGCTTCTGGGGCTCCGGCGGAAAGATCGACGTCGCCGGGCCCAAGGACGTGGCCGACATCTCCACGGTGATCGACTGGTCGCTCGCCCACACCCCGGCCGACCGGAGCCGCGTCGGCATGGTGGGGCTCTCCCTGGGCGGCGGCCTCACCCTGCTGGGCGCCGCCTTCGACCCGCGGGTCAAGGCGGTCGCCTCACTCAGCGGCTGGGCGGACCTGGCCGACTCGCTCTACAGCGGACAGACCCGACACCTCCAGGCCGCCGGCCTCCTCGCCGCCATCCAGACACCGACCGGCCGCCGCAGCCCCGAGTTCGCCCGGACGCTGGCGGACCTCTTCGCCGACCGCGACCTGCCCCGCGTCGTCCAGTGGGCGCACACCCGGTCCCCGGCCTCCTACGTGGACCGCATCAACGCCCACGGCACCGCCGTCTTCCTCGCCAACGCCTGGGGCGACAGCATCTTCAACCCCGGCCAGATGACCTCCTTCTACCAGCGACTGACCGGGCCCAAGCGGCTCGAACTGCGCCCCGGAGACCACGCCACCCAGGAAATGACCAGCCTGCTCGGCCTGCCGAACGCCACCTGGGCGAGCGCGCGACTGTGGCTCGACCACCACCTCAAGGGCTCCGGCGGCACCGGTGGGCCGCGCGAGGGCGTGGAACTGGAAGTCCGGCCGGGCGGCAGGGAAGAGAGCTACCCGAACTGGCGGGCCGTCAGTTCCCGGACCGACCACCTGCGGCTGGGCCGCCCCGATTCCCGCGGCACCGGGACGCTCGGCGGACCGGCCGGTACCGAAGCGGCCGGCGCCCCTTGGTGGCGGCGGGTGTCCGGCGGCACCGACTCGGGCGCCGACGGCGGCATCGCCGAGCTGTCCGGGCTGCTCGATCAGGTCGTCGGCCTGCCGCCCACCGTCGTCGTCCCCCTCCTGCCCCGGAGCGCCGCAGCGGTCTGGCAGTCGGCGCCGTACCCGACCGACCAGCACCTCCGCGGCGCCGCGCGGCTGCACACCGCCGTCACCGCGTCCGCCCCGCAGGGCACCGCCTTCGCCTACCTCTACGACGTGAACGCCCTGGGCGTCGGCAAGCTGATCGCGCACGCCCCGCAGAGCTGGTCCGGCAAACAGCCAGGGCACGCCTTCCCGCTCGACGTCACGCTCTTCCCCACCGCGTACGACCTGCCCGCCGGGCACCGCCTCGCCCTGGTCCTGGACACCGCGGACCCGCTGTACGGCGGCAGCACCCCGCGGGGGAGCAGCGTCTCGTTCGGCTCGCCGGCGGACGGCCCCGCCGAGCTCACGGTGCCACTGCGGTGAGGGTCCGGGCCGCCCGTCCGCGGCGGCCCGGGCCGTTCGGCCCCCGCACGGTGCCCTCCGGCCCACTGGCCCCGCGCCGCGCGAACGCGCAGGCTCGATAGCGCGGGGCGAACGCTCCGCCATCGGACGCGTTGAGGGACAGCCATGGAGCCGGAGATCATCACCGCCGGGCTCGACGGCTCGGCGGAGGGCCTGGCAGCGGCACACTGGGCCGCCGACGAGGCACACCGGCGGGGAGCCGTGCTGCGGCTGCTGCACGCCTGGATCCTGCTGGCCGCCCAGGCGCCGGACACCGCCCCCGAGCGGGACCAGAACATCTACGCCCGCCAGGTCGTCCAGGAGGCCGCGGACGCGGTCCGGGACCGCCATCCGCATCTGCGGATCATCGAGGACCTGGTGGGCGACGAACCGGAACCGGCGCTGCTACGGGCCTCGGCGGAGTCCCGGCTCCTGGTGCTGGGGTCGCGGGCCCTCTCGGCGTGGGAGAGCTTCGTCCTCGGCGACGTCAGCCTGAGCGTGGTGGCCCGGGCCGCGGGCCCGGTCGTCCTGGTACGGGCCGGTGGGCCGGGCCCGCAGGAAGGCGCGCGACCACCGGCCGAGGAGATGCCGGACGGCCCCGCGGAGGCCACCGGACCGCGGGTGGTGGCCGGGATCGGCCTCGGTGGGCCCGCCGAGCACCTGCTGGCGTTCGCGTTCGACGCGGCGGCCAGCCGCGGGGTGCTGCTCCAGGTGGTGCACGGCCGCCCGTTCCCCGTGCAGGTCTACACCCCGTGGGGCGTGGACCCGGACGCCGCGGGCGAGCTGACCGCGGCGACGGAACGCGAACTGGACGACGTCCTCCGCCCGTGGCGTGCGCGGTTCCCGGGCGTACCGGTGCAGCGGACGGTGCTGCCGGACAGCCCGGCCCGGGCCGTCGTCGAGGCCGCCCCGGGAGCCGGACTCCTGGTCGTCGGCCGCCGGCGGCACCATCGACTGCCGGCGCCCCGGATCGGCGCCGTCGCCCATGCCGCCATCCATCATGTGGCCTGCCCCGTTGCCGTGGTTCCGCACGACTAGGGCCGGTCCGGTGGATCGGGGTCAGAGAGGCCCTGGACGGGCCCGCGCGGCGGTGCGTCGTCCTGCTCCACCGGCCCCGTACGCCGTTCGGGCGCGCGACGCGGGATCATGAAGACAGGAATCCGGGCGCATCCGCCCGGGGCCGACAGATTGCCGTACATCCGGAGGTAGTGGCCCACCATGAGGCACCGCAGAGTGGCCGACCTGATGACCCCCAACGCCGTCACCGTCCAACGGGGCACCCTGTTCCGGGAGATCGCGCGGCTGCTCGACGAGTACGACATCACCGCCGTACCGGTCGTCGACGACGACGGGAGGCCGGTGGGGGTGGTGTCCGAAGCCGATCTGCTGCGCCGCCAGCTCTCCAAGGCCGGGGCCGCCACCGCCGGGGCGATCATGACCAGCCCCGCCGTGGTGGCGCGGCCGGAGTGGAGCGTCGTCGAGGCGGCCCGGACGATGGAGCACCGCAGGGTCAAGCGGCTGCCCGTGGTGGACGACACCGGCCGGCTCATCGGGGTGATCAGCCGCAGCGACCTGGTCCAGCTGTTCCTGCGGCGCGACCGGGCGATCCAGGAGGAGATCCTGGAAGAGGTCCTGACCCGCACGCTCGGCGTCGCACCGTCCGCGGTCACCGTCGACGTCGCCGACGGCACCGTGACGCTCATCGGCGCACTGGAGCGCAAGAGTCTGGTCCCGATCGCGGTCCGGCTCTGCGAGAGCGTGGACGGAGTGATCGAGGTGATCGACCGACTCACCTTCGAGCAGGACGACGCCACCCACGACGACGCCTCCCACGACATCTCCCACGACGCCTCCCACGACGCCTCCCACGACGAAGCCGTCCAGGACGTCGGCGTACCGGACGGCATCACCGCCCGGTCCGGGCAGCCGGCGGCCGAACCAGGCTGACTCCGGCCGCCGGCCCGGTGCCCCGGACGGCCGCCCGGGCCGGGCAGCGACCGGCGGCCGGAGGTGTACTTGACCCACAGCCACCCATACGGACAGCGAGGTCGGCCGCCGGTCGCCGCCGGCGGCCCGTGAACGAGGGGAGCGGGCCCGTGTCGCCACCGGACGCCACTGCCCTTCCGGCCCGGCCGGACCGGATGTTCGACCGTGCCGACGAGTGGACGGACCTCGTGGGCTTCGCCTGCGAGCCGAGCCCCGGGGCCACCCTCGCGCTGGTCTCGGGGCAGCGCCGGCAGGGCAAGACCTTCCTGCTGGAGGCGGTGAGCCAGGCCACCGACGGTTTCTACTTCGACGGGCAGGCGGCGGCCGAGGCGGAATCCCTGCGCCGCCTGGCCGAGCGGCTCGCCGAGTACACCGGCGCGGCGCCGCCGGCGCACTGGCACCGCTGGGACGAAGCGGCCGACGCGCTGTTCGCGCTGGGCGACGAGCGGCCGGCACTGGTGATCCTCGACGACTTCCCCGAACTCGTCGGGCACAGCCCCGCGCTCCCCTCGGTCCTGCACTGCGCCTACCTCCGCATGCGCCAGGAGCGCCCGGACAACCGCACCCGCCTGATCCTCAGCGGCGCCAGCCCCGCCGTCATCCGCCGGCTCTTCGCCGGCCCGTCCTCGCTGCACGCAGTGGCCTCCCTGGAGGTGGAGGTACGGCCGTTCAGCTTCCGCAAGGCGGCCCGCTTCTGGGGCATCCGGGCGCCCCGGCTCGCGGTGCAGGTGCACGCCGTCGTCGGCGGCACCCCCGCCTACCGCGGCGACCTGGTCTGCGACGACGTGCCCGCCGGCCCGGACGACTTCGACGCCTGGGTGTGCCGGACCGTCCTCAACCCCCGGGTACCACTGTTCTGGGAGGCCCGCCACCTGCTGGAACAGGAGGGTGACTACGCCGACCGCGCCCTGTGCCACTCGGCGTTGGTCGCCATCGCCGGCGGCCGCTCCACCCCCGGCGGTATCGCCGACCGCCTCGGCGCCTCGCTGCACGACGTCAGCCACGTCCTGGCCGTGATGCACAAGCACGGACTGCTGCACGGCGAACCCGATGCGTTCCGTCCGGGACTGACCCGCTACCGCATCACCGAGCCGCTGCTGGCCTTCGAGCACGCCATCGCCTGGCCACACCGCGCCGCACTGGAACAGGAGGAGGCGCCCGCCGTCTGGCGCCGGATCCGTCCGGTCTTCGACACCACGGTGGCCGCGCCGCACTTCGCCCAGCTCTGCCGGGACTGGGCGACCCGGTACGCGGTCTGGGACACCTTCGGCGGCGAGGTGAGCACGGCGGTCCGCGGCACCGTCCCCGAGCCGGAGGCGAACACCCGGCTCGACGCCGAGGTGGTGGTCCGCGGTACGGCCGACGGGCGGCCGGGGGTGCTGCTGTCGGTCGGGCTGGCCCGTTGGAACGAGGCCATGGACGCCCCGCACCTGGAGCGGCTGCGCCGGATCCTCGCCCTCCTCGCCGCGTCCGGCGAGGACACCGGCCAGGCCGTGCCGGCCTGCTACAGCGGCGTCGGCTTCGGCCCGGAGTTGCGGGCCGCGGAGGCCAAGGGCGAGGTCCTGCTGATCGGCACCGACCGGCTCTACCACGGCGAGTGACCACCTCCCCCTGACGTTCCGTCAGCTGCCCGGGGCCCGTCCGGGTCGCGCCGGCGCGCCGACGGTGCCCAGCATGGAAGGAGCAGAAGCGTTCTGCTGCCCGTAGGGGAGGTGACCCTGATGGATCTGCCCATCCGCCACCGGTCCGACAGTCCGTGGGAGCGCGGGCGGGGCTGGCCCCAGCCGATGGCCGAGTTCCGGGAGGTCTTCGACCGGATGAACCACTTCCTGGAGTCCGCCTCGTTCACCCCGGCCCTGACCGGGACGATCGCCTTCGCCCCGCCGGCCGACCTGCACGAGACCGACGCGGCCTACGTCGTCGAGTGCGAACTGCCGGGGATCGCCCGCGAGGACATCGACGTCGAGGTGGGGGAACACGAGGTGACCGTCTCCGGGGAGCTCAAGGAGTCCGAGCGGGAGGGTGCGCTGCGCCGTCGCGGTCGCCCCACCGGGAAGTTCGAGTACCGGGCGCTGCTGCCGGTGGACGTCAAGGCGGACGAGGTGACCGCCTCGCTCTCGGACGGTGTTCTCACGGTGACGGTCCCGAAGGCGTGGGCCGCCACACCGCGCCACGTCGAGATCCAGGGCTGAGCCGCCGGGGTGCGGCGGGGCGGTGCCGCCGCCGGGGTTCCTCCGTAGGGGCCGGTGGCCGACCGGCCACCCTCCTCGTGCGGTCCGCGGCCGCGTACGCACACTGGAAGGAGGCGGGGCGCGCGCTCCCGACCGGGCGTGCGCACAGAGTCACGGCAGTGCAGAGAAGGGTGAGTGGCGATGCAGGCGCACAAGGGAGACGTACTGCGCTTCACCGGACGCGCGGTGGGCAATCCGGAGCACCGGGCCACGGTGGTCGAGGTGCTCGGACGCAATGGTGAACCCCCGTACCGGGTGCGGTACGAGGACGGCCACGAGACGGAGATCTTCCCCGGCCCGGGCTGCGTCACCGAGAGCGCCGCCGAGGGCCGGCCGGCGCGGTCCGACGCGACCCGGCACAGGGTGTAGTCCCATGGGACGCAAAGCGGCGGCCCGCCGCCGGCACCGGACGGCGCCCACCGGCAACGGAAATCCGGGTCGGGCCGGAAAGCCGGGTCGCATTGACGAGTCGGGGCAACCGGGCCGCATCAGCGAGCCGGAACAGCCCGAACAACCGGGCCGCACCGGGAAACCAGGCATCACGGGCATCTCCGGTGGCAGCGGGCAGCCACCAGGCGCGGCCGACGGCTCCGGGCGGGCCCACGCGGTCCCCGGCGGCCGGCTGCCACCGCACCAGGAGCCGAAGCCGAAGCGCCCGGTCCGGACGATCCGGGTGCCCGGCCTGTTCGGCTGAACCGGCGGCCCGGCTGCCGGAGTCGCCGGTCCCGGCCCGGGCGCGCAGCATGGAACCAGGCACGTATCCCAGGCATGCGTCCCCGGCATGCCTGGGCCGAACACCGTCGTTTCGCGGAGGTGACCGCGATGAACATGCCCGCGCGACACCGGCCCGGCAGCCTCCTGGAGCAGGTTCTGCCGCCGTTGAACTGGGGCGAGCCGATCGCCTCGGAGTTCGACGATCTCTACGAGCGGATGGGCCGCCTACTGGAGTCCGCCGGCGGGGTGTCCGCACTCGGCGGACGGACCCACTGGGCGCCGCTGGCGGACCTGCACGAGACCGACAACGCCTACGTCATCGAGGCGGAACTGCCCGGCGTGCAGCGCGACGACATCGACGTCGAGATCGACAACCGGGAACTGCGCATCAGCGGCGAGCACAGGGAGTGCGTGCGGGAGGGCGTACTGCGCCGCACCACCCGCCGGACCGGCCAGTTCGAGTTCCGCGCGGCGCTGCCCGTCGACGTCAGGTCCGATGAGGTCACGGCGAATCTGACGGACGGGGTGCTGACCGTGACCATCCCCAAGGCGGAGGCCGCGACACCGCGGCACATCGAGATCACGGACTGACACGGGCCGTGGACGGCCGACAGTCGGCAGACCGTCCGCCCAACTCACCTTCAAAGGGCGCCACTTGACGCCTCCGCACGGTTCGACGATCTCCGCGCCGTCGACTGTCCGGGCGCGGGGTCGGTGAGCGCCGACCTGCTGGCCGGGGCCGCGTGCACCGCCCGGGCCAGTGGGCTGAGGTGCCTGGGCCCGCTCGATTGACATGCAGCCGCATAGCTGCCTACTGTTTTACGCAGCCATTTGGTTGCATATGAGGGGTGGGACAGGAGAGCGGGCATGGACGAGGTCTTCAAGGCACTGGCCGATGCGGGGCGCCGCCGGCTGCTGGACAGCCTCAACGCCCGCAACGGACAGACCCTGCGGGAGCTGTGCGCGGAGCTGGACATGACACGGCAGTCGGTCAGCAAACACCTGGCCGTCCTGGAGGCGGCCAACCTGATCACCACGCTCCGCCGCGGGCGGGAGAAGCTGCACTACCTCAACGCCGAGCCGATCAACGCCCTCGCCGACCGCTGGATCAGCCACTACGACCGCGGCCGCGCACGCGCCCTCGCCGACCTCAAGCACGCACTGGAGACACCACCCATGGACAGCAACGCGTTCGTCTACACCACCTACATCCGGACCACACCGGAACGGCTCTGGCAGGCCCTCACCGACCCCGCCTTCACCCGCCGCTACTGGGGAGTGGAGTTCGCGACGGACTGGCAGGCCGGATCGGCCATGACCTGGACCGAGCACGGGGCGAGCACCGCCCACCCCGAACAGGTCGTCCTGGAGTCGACCCCGCACCGGCGGCTGTCGTACACCTGGCACACCTTCACCCCCGAGTGGGCCGCGAGCGCCGGCGTCGCCGACGACGTGCTGGCCCAGCTCGCGGCCGAGCCGCGCTCGAAGGTGTCGTTCGAGATCGAGCCGCTCGGCGACCTGGTGAAGCTCACCGTCGTCCACGACGGCTTCGCCCCCGACTCCACCGCCCGCGGCATGGTCCGGCACGGTTGGCCCGCCCTGCTGTCCAGCCTCAAGACCCTGCTGGAGACCGGCGAGACGCTCCCCGAGCCCGAGCCGCAGCAGGCGTAAGGACGGGAACCGGCTCAGGCCACCGGAGCGGCCCGGTGGCGGCCGGCGAGCGCCCGGGCGGCGAGTTCGAAGCGCAGTGCGCACTCGTGCCGGCCCTGACCCGGGCCGGCCGGATCGATGGCCGGCTCGAACGCCCGCTGGAGGACGACCACCAGCTCGTCGTGTTTGGCGGCGAAGTAGGCGAGGTTGCGGCGCCATTGGCGGTGCCGCGCCGGGGAGGCCGGTGCCCGGTGCAGTTGGTAGACCGCCGGCTCGGTGGCGTAACGCAGGTGCAGGCCGCGCCGGGTGAGTCGGAAGCCCAGCTCGGCGTCCTCCAGCCCCCAGCCGACGAACGCCTCGTCGAAGCCGCCGGCGGCCATCAGATGGCTCCGCCGGACCGAGGCGTTGCACGCCCACAGGTAGTGCCAGGCGGTCTCCAGTCCGGCCAGTTCGCAGTCGAACGCCTCCAGCACCGGCTCGCGTTCGTCGCCCCGTATCACCGGCGGCAGGGCCTCGAAGCTGAACTCGTAGCGCAGCCGCTCCCGGTCGACCGGCCCGTCCCCCAACTGGAACCGCCGACCGACCACCACCAGATCGTCGCCCTGGGCATGGGCCCGGGCGTGCTCGGCGAGGAACGTCGGCGCCACCACCTGATCCGCGTCGAGCAGGACGACGAGGTCGCCGGCCGCCTGCGCCAGTCCGAGGTTGCGGGCCCGGGCGCGGCCGGACGCGGGGGAGCGCGGCTCGTACACGTAGCAGAGGTCGAGGCCGGCCGGGAGTGCGGCGACCATCCGGTCCGTGCCGTCGGTCGAGCCGTCGTCCACCACGATCACCTCGGCCGAGT
This sequence comes from Streptomyces sp. NPDC058000, assembly GCF_042886435.1. NCBI lineage: Bacteria > Bacillati > Actinomycetota > Actinomycetes > Kitasatosporales > Streptomycetaceae > Streptomyces > Streptomyces sp. NPDC058000. Next base: position 51,637 of record NZ_JBHVQS010000016.1, on the reverse strand, counting down.
GCCCCGCGTCGAGCGACTGACGGGCCAGCGACAGCAGACACAGCTCCAGCGCGTCCCGGACGAAGTAGGCGGGGATGACGACACTGATCCTCATGCTCCGGTGGGCCTCATTCCTCGACGGGCGGCAGCCTGGTGAAGGAAATCCGTGACCGATGCTCACCCGGAGTCATGGCGGTGCCCACGGCTTCGACGGTTCCGGGGACGCGCTGATGTCTGCCGGGGTGCGCGGCGTGATGCGGGTGACGCGGGAAGTGAACCACTGGGTCAAGAAAGGGGTCAACGGCACTCTTCCGGGTGGAGGTTGGCCCTGCCTTGACGCGGGCGAATTCCGTGCGGTAGGGCGCTCGCACAGCGCATCGCCCGCACGCCTGAGGACAGTGAGACGTAGGTACTGCCCTGTGGCGCGAGCATGCGGCGACCGTCGCTCCACGAGAACGCCCGCCGAGGTCGGGCCCCGCCGCGTTCCGCCCCGCAACCGCCCGAACGGCCCAGCGGAAACCGGCCCGAACACGGCCGAGAAGTCCGCCCCACGCATGAGGCGGACCTCAACTGCCCTGCCCCCTCTGGCTATCGGCGGCGCGCCACCCGCCGCTCGTCCCACACCGGCTCCGAAGTCTCCCGGACCCTCCCGTCCTGCCCGAAGACCAGGTACCGGTCGAACGACCGGGCGAACCAGCGGTCGTGCGTGACCACCACCGCCGTCCCCTCGTACGCCTCCAGGCCCTTCTGGAGGGCCTCGGCCGACTCCAGGTCCAGGTTGTCCGTCGGCTCGTCCAGCAGCAGCGCGGTCGCCCCGCCGATCTCCAGCAGCAGGATCTGGAAGCGGGCCTGCTGCCCACCGGACAGCTTCTCGAACGGCTTGTCGCCGTGCTGGTCGAGCTCGTACCGGCGCAGTGCGCTCATCGCCGGCCCCCGGCTCTTCGCGTGCTCAGTCCAGAGGATGTCGACGAGCGTGCGCCCCAACAGCTCCGGTCGCGCGTGCGTCTGCGCGAAGTGCCCCGGCACCACCCGGGCGCCCAGCTTCCACTGGCCGGTGTGCGCGACCTCCTCGCCCGCCAACAGCCGCAGGAAGTGCGATTTCCCCGACCCGTTGGAGCCCAGGACGGCGACCCGCTCCCCGTAGAAGATCTCCAGGTCGAAGGGTTGCATCAGTCCGGTCAGCTCCAGTCGCTGACAGGTCACCGCCCGGACGCCGGTGCGGCCGCCCTTCAGCCGCATGGTGATCTTCTGCGGCCGGGGCGGCTCGGGCGGCGGGCCGATCTCCTCGAACTTCTGCAACCGCGTCTGCGCCGCGTGGTACCGCGACGCCATCTCATCGCTGCGCGAGGCGTACTGCCGCATGTCGACCACGAGCCGCTTCAACTGGGCGTGCTTCTCGTCCCACCGCCGCCGCAGTTCCTCGAACCGCTCGAACCGCTCCGCCCGCGCCTCGTGGTACGTCGCGAAGCCGCTGCCGTGCACCCACACGTCGCTGCCCGCCGGCCCGGGCTCCACGCTCACGATCCGCTGCGCCGCACGCACCAGCAATTCCCGGTCGTGCGAGACGAACAACACCGTCTTGCGGGTCTCCCGCAACTGCTCCTCAAGCCACTGCTTCCCGGGCACATCGAGGTAGTTGTCCGGCTCGTCGAGCAGCAGCACCTCCTCCGGCCCCCGGAGCAACGCCTCCAGCACCAACCGCTTCTGCTCCCCGCCGGAGAGCGTCCGCACCGCCCGCCACTGCGCCTTCTCGTACGGGATTCCCAACGCCGACATCGTGCACATGTCCCAGACCGTCTCGGCCTCGTACCCGCGGGCCTCCGCCCAGTCGCTCAGTGCCTGGGCGTACTGCATCTGTGCGGCCTCGTCGTCCCGCTCCATGATGGCCGTCTCGGCCTCGTCGACGGCGTGTGCCGCCTGCCGGATGCGCTCCGGCGCCACCGCGACGAGCAGATCGCGCACGGTCCGTTCGTCCCGCACCGACCCGACGAACTGGGGCATCACCCCCAGACCCCCGCTGACCGTCACCGACCCGCCGTGGGGCTTCAACTCGCCCGAGATCAGCCGCAACAGCGTGGTCTTGCCCGCGCCGTTCGCCCCTACGAGGGCGGTGACCGCCCCCTCGCCCACCCGGAAGGAAGTGTCGTCGAGCAGCACCCGCCCGTCCGGCAGGTAGTACTCCACGTGCGCGACTTCGACATGCCCCATGAACCGGCCCAAACTGAGAAATCGAGAAAACAGAGAACATTGCACCGAACGCCGCGCGATCACCGGCATTCCCACAGGCGTGAACGCAGCCCGCTTTTTCACTGTATCGGAAGGGTGAAAGGCGCCTCCGCGCGGTGAACTCCCGCCGCACTCTTCCCTGTACGGCACCCACCGGCCAAGCGGATTTCCCTGCGGCACCGCATTACCGGCCGCCTCACCGGCGGACCGGGAAGGCGGCCGGCGCTCCTCGTCCGCCCTTACTCGCCGTCGCCCGCGGGCTTCTCCCAGACGGACACATGCCGGTGGCTCTCGCTCGTGAACGGTTCGCCCGTCCACCCCTCCCACCGCTCCCGCAACCGCAGCCCGGCGAGCTGCGCCATCAGATCGAGTTCCGCCGGCCAGACGTACCGGAACGGGATCGATTCGTAAGTGCCGTGCCTGTCAACCACGTTGACGTAGTTCGAACTCATCCCCTGGGTGGCGACGTCGTAGACATCGAACGCCCACCGCGTCGGGCTGACGTGGAACGGCACGGCGTTCTGCCCCGGCGGGAGCTTCCGCAACTCGGGGACCATCACCTCGATGACGAAACAACCCCCCGGTTCCAGATGCGCCGCGACATTGCGGAAACAGGCGACCTGTGCCTGTTGGGACGTCAGATTCATGATCGTGTTGAAGACCAGATAGGCGACGGAGAACGTCCCCTCCACCTTCGTGGTCGCGAAATCGCCGATCGTCACGCCGATGCCGTCGCCCCCCGGCCTGGCCCGCATCCGGGCGACCATCGCCCGCGACATGTCGATGCCGTGGACCGGGACGCCGCGGCCCGCCAGCGGCAGTGCGATCCGCCCGGTCCCGATGCCCAGTTCCAGGGCCCGCCCGGGGCCGGCGAGCCGGGCCAGGAGCTCGACGGCCGGATCCACGACATCCACCGCGAACATCTCCGCCGACGACTCGTCATAGGTCGCCGCGACGCTCTCCCCGAAGTAACCGTCCTCGTCGTCCATGGCGGGACCGTACTGCGGTCGGCACCCGCTCCGCCCGCCATTTTCCGCCCGACGGGATCGAGCACACCGGCGACGACCGCGTTGGGCCGCGCCGTGGTGGCCGCGGCGACCGCCTCAGCGCGGCACGGCCTCGCACAGCGCCGCGGCGACCGCGACCTCGGTGCCCGCCAGGCCGACGGAGCTGAAGACCGTGAGGTCGTCGGGGCCGGTGCGGGCCGGGGCGGCTCCGGCGAGCACGGCGCCCAGGGAGACCAGCCGGTCGGTGGGGAAGAGGGGCGGTTCGGGGAAACCGGCCGACTGGGAGAGGGAGTCGGTGAGCACGGTCCGGGCCCGGTCGGCCAGCGGGGCGGGCACCTCGTGCCGGGCGGCGGACTTGGGGCCGAGGGTCGTGACGTGGGTACCGGGGGCCAACCAGTCGGCGTCCAGGACCGGCGTCGCACTGCCGGTGGCGACGATCACCACCAGGTCGCCGTCCCCGAGCCCGGCCCGGACCCGGGGCGGCGCCTCCAGGTCGCCGTGGTGCGCGGCCAGCAGCGCCGCACGCACGGCCCGGACCGCCGTCGGGGCGTCCAGGTGGGCGCGGACATCGTCGTCGTCGAGCAGCAGCACGGTCACCGGAGTGGTCCCTTCGTTGGACGGGAGGACCACTGTGCCGGCCCGGTGCCGTGCTGGCATCCGCCTGTGGTCCTCCGCCCGGGACCCTCTGCCTACGTCCCTCCGCCTACGTCCGCCTCCTCCCGCCGGCGGCGGGCTGCCGGATCAGCCCGTCGGGGTGATGTTGGTCGCGTCCACCACGGGCCGCAGGGCACGGGCGAGCCGGACGGCGTCGCCGACCGCCCAGAAGTGCACGAAGAACAGGCGGGGCCTGTCCCGCAGGCCGTGGTTGTGGAGTTCGACGAGCTTGGCGCCGGCCTTCCGGAGCAGCCGCAGAACGTGTTGGACCTCGTCGGCGACCATGCAGCAGTCCGCGCTGAGCGCGGCCCGCCCGTCGCCCAGCGGCTGGAAGTTGAAGGCACTGGTCGATCCCAGGCCGGGGGGCAGCACCCGATCCCCGTCGGTGATCTTCTCCCGGCGGACGAAGATGCACTTGTAGATCCCGTCGTCGCCGGAACCCTTGGTGCCCATGGCGTGGTCGATCCCGTCGGTGTCCAGATCGTGGGGCTTGGCCTGGTCGGACTTCTTGGGGTGCGGGGTGCCGGTGTGCTTGAACGCGGCGTGGATGCCGCGCGCCAGGGCCACCGGGTCGTGGCCGTGCCCGTGCACGTGGAGCCACCAGATGTCGGGCTTCTGCGACAGCAGGTGCTTGTGCAGCGCGGTAATGCCGATGCGGTGTTCCTGGAGGATGTCGATGAAGTCCTGTAGTTCGTGTTCGGTCACCACCACGTCGCCCATCAGCAGGTTGCTGTGGTCGGCGTAGCGGACGAAGGAGACGTGCGAGCCCAGGGCGAGGGACGGTTTGACGTGGACGTGATGGGAGAACACCCGGAGGTCCCGGCGGGGGAACCCGGTGTGGTACATGACCTTGTGCTTCATGTCGCCGGGCCCGCCCAGGATTTTGGCCACGGCCTTCCAGTCGGAGCTGGTGGTGTGTACCGGCTTGATCAGCTTCTGTGCGGCCGGCGCGACCGGTTCGGTCGGTAGGGCGGCGGGACGGGCGCGAGCCGGGGTGGGCGCCGCGGCCAGCAGCGGGGCGAGGGCCGCTGCGGCCAGCATGCGCCGCCGCGGGGTTCCCGCGAGCGAGTCGGTGATCTGCTGTCGGTCTCCAGCCATTACGTGAGCACCTCCACGACGACCTCCATGAGGAGTTGGAAGCATTGCCGATCTGAGGCTCCGTCATCTCATCATTGGGGGCCAGTTGGGCTAAAACGGTCATCGTGACGGGTGAGCGGGCGGGCGCAGGACGGCCGGTGACGACCCGTCGGATCCCCCGATCGGCGGGCGGTCGATGACGGTCGACCCGGACCCCCTCCGGTGGGCGGCGATCGGACATTGCACCGGTGAGTGCAATCTCTGCAGCATCTCGGGTGAACCGGCCGAATTCCTGATGCTGTTCGCCCCCGGTGGCGCCCGCGAGGGCTATTTCGAGGGGCTCGGCCAGGTCGCCGGAATGTCCGACCAGGAACGGGCGGATTTCTTCCGCCGCCACGACGGTTTCTTCGCCGATATGGCCAAGGGGCCGGCGGCCGACTCCTGGGAGGACCGGGCCGCGCTCCGCAGGTCGTTCAGGACCCGCTGACCGGTCGGTCCCCGGCCTCCGCGAGCCGGCGCAGCAGCGGTTCCACCTCGACCAGCCGGCGGACCTCGTCCGGCCGGAGCGCGGTGAGGCGCCGGGCGAGCACCTGCGCCTCACCGCGGGCGACGTCCGTCAGCGCCGCGGTGCCCTGCTCGGTGAGCAGGACCCGGCTGGCACGCCGGTCCTTCGGGTCGGCCTCCCGGCGCACCAGGCCCGCCGACTCCAGGCCGAGGACCGCGGCGGTGGCGGTCGGTTGGGAGCAGGGCACCCACTGGGCGATCTCCCCGATCCGGGACGGCCCGCGCTGGGTCAGCAGCGCGAGTACGGAGATGTGGGTCAGCTGGATGCTGCCCGCCGTGGCGGATCTGCGCAGGCTCCGGGTGAGCCGGTGCAGCGAGATCACCAGCTGGAGTGCCGCGTCGTCACCGATCGCCATCGCCCACCCATCGCCTGCCGTGCCGTGCCGGACCTGATCCGCGGTGGATCCCCTGCTCAGGGCCCGCCGTGGATCAGGAGAGCGTAATGGCGGGGGAGTACATCTCCAACCACAGGGCCAGGTCCAGGGTCCGTTCGAGGCCGCGCCGTGACGCCTGGGTGATCTGCGGCGTCCCGTGGTCCGCTGCGCGCTTGAGCCAGTCGCGGTCGACGAGGTCGAAGACCTGGTGGGAGGGGCGCGCCAGCAGGTCCTTGGCGTGCTGTTGGAGCGCGACCGCGTACTGCGGGTCCTGGGTGGAGGGGTACGGACTCTTCACCCGGTCGTACACCGACCGGGGCAGCGCGTCGGCGGTGGCCTCGCGCAGCAGGCTCTTCTCCCGTCCGTCGAAGGACTTCAGGGACCACGGGGCGTTGTAGACGTACTCGACGAGGCGGTGGTCGCAGAACGGGACCCGCACCTCCAGTCCGACGGCCATGCTCGCCCGGTCCTTGCGGTCCAGGAGGATCCGGACGAAGCGCGTCAGGTGCAGGTAGCAGATCTTCCGCATCCGGAACTCGAAGTCGCTCTCCCCGTCGAGCCGTTCGACGTCCTTCACGGCGCGGTCGTAGCCGTCCTGGATGTAGGTCCCGAGGTCGAGGGCGCCGGTGACGTCGGAGGTGAGGATGTTCCCGTCGTCGCCGAAGTGCTGGGTGAAGCGGACGAGCCAGGGGAAGGTGTTGGCGGTGCGGGCGTCCTCGTCGAAGAACTGCTTGTACCCACCGAAGACCTCATCGGCCGACTCGCCTGACAGCGCCACCGTCGAGTGCTCCCGGATGGCCTTGAACAGCAGGTAGAGGGAGGCGTCCATGTCACCGAAGCCCATCGGGAGGTCGCGGGCCCGCAGCATCTTGGCGCGGACGTCGAGGTCGGCCAGGGCGGTGGAGTCCAGCACGATGTCCTGGTGCTCGGTGCCGGCGAGCCGGGCCACGTCGTGCACGAACGGCGTGTCGGGGGTGGCGCGCAGGTCGTCGGCGATGAAGTTCTCGGTCTGACCGACGAAGTCGACGGCGAAGCTCCGAACCGTCTCGCCCACGTCGGCCAGCTGACGGGCCGCCAGTGCGGTCATCGCGGAGGAGTCCAGCCCGCCGGACAGCAGGGTGCAGCGCGGTACGTCGGAGACCAGCTGGCGGCGGACGATGTCGTCGAGCAGGGTCCGGACGTGCCCGATCGAGGTCTCGCGGTCGTCCTGGTGCGCCCGGGTCCGCAGCGACCAGTAGACGTGCCGGCGCAGTCCGTCGGCGTCGAGGGTGACCACGGTGCCCGGCTCGACCTCGTGCATGCCGTCCCATACGGCGTGCCCGGGTGTCTTGACGAAGGCGAACAGTTCGCGCAGACCGTCCAGGCCGACCCGCCGCTCGGCGAGCGGGTTGGCGAGGATCGCCTTGGGCTCGGAGCCGAACAGCACGCCGTCGGCGGTGGGGTAGTAGTAGAACGGCTTGATGCCCATCCGGTCGCGGATCATCACCAGCCGTCGGCGCTGCTCGTCCCAGACGGCGAACGCGAACATCCCGTTGAGGCGTTCGGCGACGGCTTCGCCCCACTCCAGATAGCCGCGCAGCACCACCTCGGTGTCGGAGTCGGTGGTGAAGCGGTGGCCCTTGCCGGCCAGTTCGCCGCGCAGTTCGCCGAAGTTGTAGGTCTCGCCGGAGTAGACGATGACGACCTGGCTGCCGTCGGCGCGCTCGGCGGTCATCGGCTGCCGTCCGCCGGGCAGGTCGATGATCGCGAGGCGGCGGTGGCCGAGTGCGGCGGGCCCCCGTACCCAGGTGCCGCGGTCATCGGGACCGCGGCAGGACATCGTCTCGGTCATCGCGTCCACGGTCTCCTGCTCGGAGCGCAGATCGCGGTCGAAGGAAATCCAGCCGGTGATGCCACACATGCCATGTCCTCCTGCTCCGAACCCTGGGGCCGCCGGTGCCGCGGGTCGCGGGAGGCGCCGCGGCAGGCCGGGGATCCGGGAGGGCGGGCAACGCCGAAGATCGGTGGCCCGACCCGCTCCACCAGAGTCAGTTGTATCGAGCACCTATGTAACGAGAGTGTTCCTCGGGAGTCCGTCGCGTCAACCGGGGCGTAACAGGAGACGGGGCGCGCAGGGACGCGCCGCGGCGCGCGGGAGGTGCCGACGATCTCCCGTGCAGCGGGTCTGACCTGTGGGTTCGTAAGGGGCGAGCAGATCGGGCGGCACGGAGGGAGGGCGGGGCGCCCTACGGGAACGAGGGAAAGGTTTTACCGGGAGGTGACCGGGGCGGGCCGGCCGGGCCGCGCCCGCCCGGCACCCGCGGCCCGCGTCAGATGCTCTTCCGCTTGGCCCGCCCGGTCACCGGCACGTCCAGGGCACGGGCGATGCCCACCACACCCTCGTCGAGACGCTGGAGGTGCCGCAGCACACGGAAGGTGACGGTGTGCGACGGCGGCACCGGGGAGCCGTCCGCGTCCAGCAGCGAGGCGATGCTGGCGCCCGCCTCCACCTCGCCGTCGGCCGGCTCCTCCTTCACCCGGGCGGCGATCAGATCGATGTTGCGCGCGATGCGCCGGCCGACGCGTTCGAGCCGGGGGTCGGCCGCCACCGAGCGGCTGGACGGCAGGACTTCGGCCGTCGCCGCCAGCGACCGGGCGTGGTAGGCGCAGGTCTCCAGGAGCGCCACCAGATACCGCGCGGTCTGCCGGCGCACCCGCAGCGGGGTGATCGGGTGCATCAACGGCTGGGTGGAGCCGCGCAGGTCGTTCAGCGCGGTGTCCAGATCGCGCGCCAGGGTCAGCAGGTCCGTCGCCGGCCCGCCGGAGAGCTGTGCCACCGCCGCCGACACCGCCTCCCGCAACCGGTCCAGGACGGCACCCAGGTGCTCGTCGGTCCGCCGGTCGGTGTGCACCGGCAGGACGAGCACCGCGGCGATGATCCCGCACGCCGCGCCCAGCGCGGTCTCCTCGATGCGCAGCACCAGCGTCGCGACGCTGTAGGTGTTGAGGAGCGTGTAGAGCAGGCCGAGCATCGCGGTGACGAAGAAGGACATCAGCGCGTACGACAGCGGCGCGGTGAAGAACATCCCGAAGACGCAGAGCAGCACCAGGGCGAACGCGGTCCAGGTGTGGTTGCCCACCAACCCGGCCAGCCCCACACCGGCGACCACGCCGAGCACCGTGCCCAACAGCCGGCGGTAGCCCTTGACCAGGACCTCGCCCGTGGACGCGGTGTTGAGGAACACCACCCAGCAGGTCAGCACCGCCCAGTACCAGCGCTGGGTGGACAGGAACTCCCCGCCGACGATGGCCAGCGCGGAGCCCGCGGCGACCTGGAACGCGGCCCGGGTGGTGGGCCGCTGGAGGCCGGTGCGCTCGTCCTCCCCGTCCTCCTCCACACCGACTATCGCCAGGTCCTCGGCGTCGAACTCCTCCCGCGAGCGGGTGGTGGCGGAGGTGTCGTCGGACTCGTCCTGCGGCCCGTCCAGCGCCAGTCGCAGACCCAGCACCGCGCGGGCGGCCTCACCGAGCGCGCGGAAGGCGTCCTGGACGGCCATCGAGCCGCGCGGCAGGTCCTCCTCGTCGCGGTAGCCGAGCAGCCGGTTCCGTACGTGGGCCAGGGCGGTGCCGCGGTCCCCGGGCGCCCGGCGGGCCACCAGCAGGCCCAGCGCGTCGAGGTCCCGGCGGAGCGTGGCCACGGCGTCGCCCTCGGACTGCATGCGGTTCGCGGTGGCCGGTACCGGGGCGTGCGGCAGGTGCAGGGTGAGGGTGTCGGTGCGCTCCGCGCTGCGCGCGTTGAGCAGCGTCATCCCCAGGCGTTCGGCGGCGATCTCGGCGTCCGCGATCCGGCGCTGGAGCAGTGCGGCGGTGGCGGAGTCGCGGGTGCCCTCCTCCAGGCGGCCCTGGATCATCAGCGCCGCCTCGTGCAACCGGGCGGTGTGCCGCCGCAGGTCGTCGAGGACGCTGTCCAACTCCTCGGGCCCGGTGTCCACCAGCTCCCGGTGGGTGGCCACCAGTTGGGCCAGGCGGGCCCGGAACGCCTCCCGCAGTCGGCTCAGGGTGCGTTCGGGGCTGTCCGGGAAGACCGCGAACCGGACCACCGCGCTGCACACGAACGCGACGGTCAACGTCAGGAACAGCTCCGGCAGCGTCGGCACGGTGGCGTGCACGAACAGCGAGACGAAGTAGACCTGAAAGCCGATCAGCCCCAGCGCCGTCCCGCGGTCGCCGAACCGGCGGGCGTAGGCGGCGCCGAAGATCAGGGCGATGAAGAACAGGTCACCGGCGATGATCCGGCTGTGCAGCAGTGCCCCCAGCGCCACCGCGGCCAGGGCCACCGGCAGGCCCAGGGCGAGCGTGACGGCCTGGCCGCGCACCTCTTTCTCCCGGATGGCGAAGGTGGCGACCATCGCGGCCATGGCCCCCGCGACCAGGAGCGTGACGCCGGTGCCGAGCAGGGCCAGGACGACGAGGGCCAGCACGATCGCCCCCACCGTGCGGAGCCCGGCCATCAGCCGGAGCAGTCCCGGGTCGGACGCCGCGAAGCGGTTCCAGGTGCCGGTAACGGTCCGTCGTATTGCTGCCTTCACGCTGCCGTACGCTCCCCATCTTTGGCATCGACCGAGGTCACGACCCTCGGCCGGGCGCCCCCAGCATTGCACGAGGACCGTCGGAACGGCCGGGGAGTGTGCCGTCAGGTCGCTTCGTACGCGGCGCCCGCGACCGCGAGGTCCTCCCACGCCATGCCGACGCTCTTGAAGAGGCGGGGACGGTCCGGGTCCACGGTGGCGGCTCCGGTGGCCAGGCCGGCGAGGGTCACCAGTGCCTCCCGGTCGAGCCGGCCGCTCTCCAGCTCCGGGATGAGGTCGCCGGCTTCCCGGGCCGCGGCGGACCGGGACTCGACCACCACCGTGCTGCGCAGGACGGTGGTGCCGTCCACCTCGCGGCTGCCGCGCTCGTGGGAGCCGACCGCGGTCACCGTGGCGTGCGGCGGGAGCAGAGCGCCGTCGAACAGCGGGGTACGGGCGGTGGTGCAGCAGGCGACCAGGTCGGCGCCGGCGACGGCGGACGGCTCGCCGGCCTCCACGGTGAGCCCGGTGTCCCGGCGGGCCGCCGCGACGAACCGCTCGACGTTCGCGGGGGTGCGTCCCACCACGGTGACGTGGGTGAGCGGACGCACCGCGCGCAGCGCGTCCAGGTGGCCGCGGGCCTGCGGGCCGGTGCCGAACACCACCAGGCGGCCGGCCTCGGGAACGGCGAGCAGGTCGGCGGCGAGGGCGGACACCGCGGCGGTGCGCACGGTGGTGAGCGCGATGCCGTCGAGCAGTGCGAGCGGGGCGAGGGTCGGGGCGTCGAAGAGCAGGTACTGGCCCTGGACGCGGGGGAGTCCGGCGGCCGGGTTGTCGGGGGCGACGGTGGCGACCTTGACGCCCGCGTACCGGCTGCGGTGCGCGGGCATCAGCAGCAGCTGGCCGTGCTCGACGGGCACGATGGTCCGCGGCGGATCGGCTTCGGGGTCCGGCCCGTCGCGCAGTGCGGCGCGGAGTGCGTCGACGGCCGCGGCCATCGACAGGGCGCGCAGCAGGGCGGTCTCGTCGATGGTCCGGGGCGGGTGGGGGACCGGGGGAGTGGCGCTCATACCGCCGAGTCTGCCCCGGCCGGCTGCCGGGATGTGTGATCTTCGGCGCACCGGTCGTGTGGGGTCGCGGCAGGAAGGGCGGAGGGGAGGAGCGGCCCGGTGGACCGCTCCTCCCCGCGTGGGGTCAGCAGGCGCCCAGGTCCTGCCAGACGCCCGAGCCGCCGGTGGACGGGGTCTCGCCCTGGGTCCACCACCGGGCCTTCCAGGTGTGGCCGTTGGCGGAGACGGTGTCGCCGCCCACGTAGACCGTCCCCGCGCTGTAGGGGCTGGCGGCGCAGCTGCCGCCCGGGGGCGAGGTGGGCGGCGGGGTGGTCGGGGGTGTGGTGGGCGGTGTGGCCCCGGCGAACTTCACCGAGAACTTGGTGAAGTCCCAGGCACCCTGCGGGACGCTGCTACAGGTGCCGGAGGTCCGGCCGTTGTTGTCCGGCGGGGTGCACTGCCGGTCCCGGTTCACGGACCAGTTGGTGAAGCGCGCCATGTGGTGGGAGGTGGCGAAGTCCAGCACGGTCTGGAAGTCCGCCTGGGTGAAGAACTCGCCGGTGTCGCTGCGCCCGTTCATCTGCGAGATGCCCTCGTGGGCGTAGGCGGTGGCCTCGTCCCAGCCGAAGGTGGACCGCAGTACGGCGTTGAGGTTGGTCAGTGCGGAGGTCTGGGCGGCGGCGCCGTTGAAGCCGCCGTCGAACGGCATGATGGAGAAGTTGTCCGGGACGAAGGACTGGGACTTGGCTTCGTTCAGCATCTGCTTGCCGAACCAGCCGGTGCCGTCGGCGGTCCCGGCGGTGGTGACGGAGAGGTAGAGGCCGGGGTTCTTCTGCTGGAGGATCTTGGCGGCGCCGATCTCGTTGTGGATGGCCGCGGAGTTCTCGTACTCCGGCTCCTCCAGGTCGAAGTCGAGTGCCTTGAGGCCGTACTTGTCGATGACTTGTTGGTAGGCGGCGGCGGTCGCCTCGGGCGTGCCGCATGCCTGGCCGAGCTTGGTGCCGTTGTAGCCGCCGATGGACGCGGAGACGTCGCCGCCCTTGGCGCGGATCGCGGAGATCACCCCGGTCACCGCGGTGTCCGAGGCCACCGGGTGGAGGCCGTCCCAGTTCGGCGAGCAGCCGCCGCCGTTCGGCGCGAGGATGAAGGCGAGTTGGAACGCCTTGAGGCCGGTGGCGTCCATCACCGTGCCGGCGTCCGGCGGGTCGTTGTCGAGCGGCATGAGGTAGGGCGCCGCCGCGTACCAGTTGCTGCCCAGGGAGGTGGGGGCCGGGGCGGTCGCTGCGACGGGGGGCTGCGGGGCGGTGCGGTGGCCGGTGGCGAGCGCCGTGCCGGCGGCGCCGAGCGCGAGTGCGGCCGCCGCGAGGGCGGCGGCGAGAGTTCTGACGTGACGAGGTGGCACTTGACCTCCACGAGCCGACAAGGGGGTGGTCCAGACCAATCGCCCCACAGCGTGAACCCTCATCGTGGGCACGTCAACACTTTGGACTGGACCACTGCGCGAAGTGCCGCCCGGGGACGGGCCCCGGGCGGCACACGGACGCGCGGTACGGCTCAGGTCGCCAGGTGGAAACCGGCCCCCACCCCGCCGTGCGCGTTCATCTCGTCGATGATGCTCAGGATCGGCGAACTGTGCTGGGCGCCCCAGGCGTTGCCGACCAGCGTCTGGCCGTTGACGACCGGCGAGCCGGAGTCGCCGCCGTTGGTCCATATCAGGTGGGTGAACCAGATGTTGTGGGTGCCGAGCTTGATGCCGCAGGTCAGGCCGGTCCGGTGGCCCTGCTTGCACATCCGGGTCCCGTTGGCCGGCGGCTCCCCGATCGAGGTGATGGTCACCCCGCCGACGGTGGTGGTGGGCGCCACCCGGCTCTCGTCCAGGCGGATCACCGTGTAGTCCAGGCCCTTGGGCCCGGTGCTGAGCAGGTTGTTGGGCGTGCTGACGTACGTCACCGTGCCGATTGACCCGGTCTTGAGGTCCGGGGTGCTGTTCTCCAGCGGGGCGGGCGCGGCAGCCGTCCCGACGGGCGAGGAGTCCAGGTAGACCTGCTCGCCCACCAGTTTGTTGCCCTGCTCGTCGATGAAGCAGTGGGCATTGGTCAGGCCCACCAGGTTGCCGGCCTGGTCGCGCCCGACCGCGGTGAGCGTGCAGACGTAGTAGCTCTTGTGCTCCTCCGGCGTCGGCTGCATCCGGAAGATGATGCCGCTGCCCCCGCCGACGGCCGTGCGCGTGGCGGTGCTCGCGCTCGCGGCCGGGGCCGCGGAGAGGGACAGGCTCGCCAAGAGGGCGGCGGCGCCGAGCGCGCGCAGAACGCGGAACATGCGATCACTCCCCGTGTGGTGCTCAAGTGGTCGAAAGACTGACGCGCTCAGCTAACCGCCGGGGGAGCCGGCCGGATGGCCAATCATCCATTTTGGACTATGTGAGGTGCGTCACGGTCACACTGTTGCTGATGGACCGTCAATATTGGTGTGGTGGTGTGGAGTTGGCCTGCCTGGCCGGGGTTCTGCGGGCGGCGGCCGGTCGGGCCGTTAGGGTGGCGCGCCGTGGCTACTGTGTCCTCTATGTCCCGCATGCCCGTGCCGCTCCGCCGTGCCGCCGGTGCCCTCGCGCTCGTCGTGCTGCCGCTCGCCGGCTGCTCCACGGCCGGGCCGGCGCCCGGCCCCGACCACCCGACCGCGACGGGGACCACCCGCCACGGCCTCCGACTGCCGGCCGCCAACGCCGTCTTCGACTACCAGATCGGCGGCCCGTACCCCCCGGCGGACAACGTCACGGTGGTCTCCCGCGACCGCACCGCACCGCCCGCCCCCGGCCGCTACAACGTCTGCTACGTCAACGCCTTCCAGGCACAGCCCGGCGCCGACGCCCGGCAGTGGTGGCAGTGGCACCACCCCGCTCTCCTCCTGCGCGACCGGGACGGCGAGCCGGTCATCGACGAGGACTGGGACGAGCCGCTGCTCGACATCTCCACGTCCGCCAAGCGCACCGCCGTGATGGGCGTGGTGGGAGCCTGGATCGACGGCTGCGCGAAGGCCGGCTTCGACGCCGTCGAACCGGACAACCTCGACTCCTACGAACGCTCCCACGACCTGCTCACCAAGGACGACGCCCGGGCCTTCGCCGCCCTCCTGACCCGGCGCGCCCACGACCGGGGACTGGCCGCCGCGCAGAAGAACACCAGCGACCTCCTGCCCGAACGCCGCCGCACCGGCTTCGACTTCGCCGTCACCGAGGAGTGCGCCCGCTACCAGGAGTGCTCCGACTACGCCGAGACCTACGACGACCGGGTCTTCGACATCGAGTACCGGCGCTCGGACTTCGACATCGCCTGCCATGCCTGGGGCGACCGGCTCTCCCTCACCTTGCGCGACCGCAACGTCGGCCGGCCCGGCGAGCACGGCTACGTCCGCCGCGCCTGCTGAAGCACCCGCAAACCCGGTCGGCGCCGCCCGCGCCGGGAACGTCCACCGGCGCGACGATCACCTAGACTCGCGAAAATGGCCAAGTACTTCGACGTCCACCCGGAAAACCCCCAGCGCCGCACCGTCACCACGGTCGCCGACGCCGTCCGGTCCGGTGCGCTCATCGCTTACCCCACCGACTCCTGCTTCGCCCTGGGATGCCAGCTGGGCAGCCGTGACGGGATCGACCGCATCCGGTCGATCCGCAACCTCGACGACCGGCACCACTTCACCCTGATGTGCCAGAACTTCGCGCAGCTGGGCCAGTTCGTGCAGATCGACAACGACGTGTTCCGCGCGATCAAGGCGGCCACCCCCGGCCGCTACACCTTCATCCTCCCCGCGACGAAGGAGGTCCCGCGCCAGCTGCTCCACCCGAAGAAGAAGACCGTCGGCGTCCGGATCCCGGACCACACCGTCACTCAGGCGCTCCTCGCCGAGCTGGGCGAACCGCTGCTCTCCAGCACCCTGCTGCTGCCCGACGAGGACGAGCCGCTGACCCAGGGCTGGGAGATCAAGGAACGCCTCGACCACGTGGTCGACGCGGTGGTCGACTCCGGCGACTGCGGCACCGAGCCCACCACGGTCATCGACTTCTCGGGGGGCGACGTCGAGATCGTGCGGCGCGGCGCCGGTGACCCGTCGCGGTTCGAGTGACCGGCGGCGCAACGATGACGCGTGCACGGAACCGTGCGATAGCGGCGCTCGCCGTAACGCTGGCCCTTCAGGCAGGGGCGATCGGAGCGGTGCTGGCCCAGGCGGGCCCGGCGGCGGCGAGCGCCCCCGCCGCGTCCCCGGCCGCCGCGATCAGGATCACCGAGGGCCAGGTCCGCGAGGTCGGGCCCGGCGGCACGCTCAGCTACCCCGCGGTGACCAGCTGTCTGACGGTCACCGTCCGCCTGGCGGACGGCGGGCTGGTCGGCGCGCACGCCAGCCTGTTCCAGGTGCCGGGGGAGTACCGGTCGGACCGGATCCTCGCCGCGGTCAAGCAGCGGGTCGGTACGCGGGCGGTACGCGCCGTGGAGGTGCGGGGCGCGGTCGGTGCCTGGCACCCCAGCTACTTCACCAAGGCGATCGAGAGCTACCCGGACGGCGCGCAGGTCCCGGTGCCCTCCCGGCCCGACCCCGACGGCCTGGCCCGGGTGGTGGCCGACGGGCTCGGCCAGCCGCGCGGCAAGGTCACCGTCCAGGACCTCCCGGACGGGGACCAGACGGTGGAGTGACCATGGCATCGGATGCATCGAGTGCATCGGACGCATCGGACACTTCTTGAACACGACAGGAGTGCGCCGGTGATCGAGCCAGGCGCCGCGTATCGGCACCAACTGCCCTTATAGGCACGTACCTTGACGGTGCATTGGTGCCGCCACGCGGAACTCCGGTCGTGGCTCTTGACGCACCTTTCACGAAGCTGAAGCATGCGACGGCGGGAGCGCGCTCCCCACCCCCCACATCTTCACTTCCTGAATCAGGAGAGTCGCCCATGACCCCTGCCTCCAAGGAATCCCCCACCCCCGAAGGGCCCGCCGTCCGCCGCCGGTCCGTCCTCGGAGCCGCCGCCGCTGCCGCCGCGGCCCCCACCCTGCTCGGCCTCGGCGGGACGGCCGCCGCCGCACCACGCAGGACGCCGAGCGCCCTGCCCGGCGGCGGCGACCTGGGCCCCAACGTCCTGGTCTTCGACCCGTCCACCCCCGGCATCCAGGCAACGTTGGACGAGGTGTTCGCGAAGCAGGAGAAGGCCCAGTTCGACAGCGGACGGTACGCCCTGCTGTTCAAGCCGGGCACGTACCACGGGCTCAACGCCCAACTCGGTTTCTACACCTCCATAGCCGGCCTGGGACTGTCGCCCGACGACACCACCATCAACGGCGACGTCACCGTGGACGCCGGCTGGTTCAACGGCAACGCCACCCAGAACTTCTGGCGCTCCGCCGAGAACCTCGCCCTCGTCCCCGTCAGCGGCACCAACCGCTGGGCCGTCGCCCAGGCCGCCCCGTTCCGCCGGATGCACGTCCGCGGCGGCCTCAACCTGGCGCCCGCCGGCGACGGTTGGGCCAGCGGCGGCTACCTCGCCGACAGCCGCATCGACGGGACGGTGGAACCGCGCTCCCAACAGCAGTGGTACACCCGCGACAGCGTGGTCGGCAGCTGGTCCAACGGGGTGTGGAACATGGTCTTCTCGGGTGTCGAGGGCGCCCCCGCCCAGACCTTTCCGAACCCGCCCTACACCGTGCTGAGCACCACCCCCGCCTCCCGCGAAAAGCCCTTCCTCCACGTGGACGGCGGCGCCTACCGGGTCTTCCTGCCCGAGCTGCGCACCAACGCCCGCGGCGTCACCTGGGGCAACGGCACCCCGCGCGGCACCTCACTGCCCCTGTCGCAGTTCTACGTCGCCAAGCCCGGGGACTCCGCGGCCACCCTCAACCAGGCCCTCGCCCAGGGACTCCACCTGCTGCTCACCCCCGGCATCTACCACCTGGACCAGTCGATCCAGGTGACCGCGGCCAACACCGTCGTACTGGGCCTCGGCTACGCCACACTGATCCCTGACAACGGTGTCACCGCCCTGAAGACCGCCGACGTCGACGGCATCCGGCTGGCCGGCTTCCTCATCGACGCCGGACCGGCCAACTCCGACACCCTCCTCGAAATCGGCCCGGCCGGCGCCTCGGCGGACCACTCCGCCAACCCGATCACCGTCCAGGACGTGTTCCTCCGCATCGGCGGCGCCGGCCCCGGCAAGGCCACCACCAGCATCGTGGTCAACAGCCGGCACACCCTCATCGACCACACCTGGGTCTGGCGCGCCGACCACGGCGACGGCGTCGGCTGGGAGACCAACCGCGCCGACTACGGCATCCGCGTCAACGGCGACGACGTGCTGGCCACCGGTCTGTTCGTGGAGCACTTCAACAAGTACGACGTGCAGTGGTACGGGCAGCGGGGCCGCACCGTCTTCCTCCAGAACGAGAAGGCGTACGACGCCCCCAACCAGGCCGCCGTCCAGGACGGCGACGTGAAGGGCTACGCCGCCTACAAGGTCGCCGACTCGGTCACCACCCACGAGGCATGGGGCCTCGGCAGTTACTGCTACTACAACGTCGATCCCGGCATCGTCCAACACCACGGCTTCGCCGCCCCCAACGCCCCGGGGGTGAAGTTCCACGACCTGCTGGTCGTCTCGCTCGGCGGCAAGGGCCAGTTCGAACGCGTCATCAACGACACCGGCGCACCGACCTCGGGCAGCACGACCGTCCCGTCGACCGTGGTGGCGTACCCCTGACGGTCAGCCGATCAGTGCCGCCCGGGCCCGTGGCCGCGGCCATCGGCCCGGGCGGCACTGCGCAACAGCACTGCCGTGGTCGCGGCCGTTCGCCGGACGCACGCCCTGCGGCGCCCGCCGCCACCGCGGCGCACCCACAAACCCCCCCCCCCCCCCCCCCCCCGAAACCCCCAT
>NZ_JBHVQS010000016.1:0-33231 GCF_042886435.1 Streptomyces sp. NPDC058000 | reverse complement strand
TCGGTCCTCCTGCCCCCCCGCCTCGCGCAGGTCCACCCCCGGGGGGGGGGCGCCGGCCGCGACCGCGGCGCACCCACTTACCCGCCCGGCCCCCCCCCGCGATACCCACTTTTTTGTGCGTACTTGGCAGCCCATCCCGGTCGGGAGAGGCTGTTCACAGGCGGTCAGCAGGCCGCCCGGAACGGGCAGAGCGGAGGTGAAGTGACGTTGCGTCAGGAGGCGTTCTGGGCCTCGGCGAGCCTCGCCAGACGGCGGTGGCCCCAGTCGTCGAGGGGCGCCAGCGCCTCGGCCAGTTCGCGACCGAACGGGGTCAGCGCATACTCGGTCTTGAGGGGTAGCACATCGTGCACCTCCCGGTGCACCAGTCCGTCGTCGGTCATCTCGCGGAGTGCCTGAGTCAGCACCTTCTCGCTCAGCCCCGGCAGGAGCCGGCGCAACTCGCTGGGCCGGCGTGGACCGGACTCCAACAACCACAGCAGTGGCGTCTTCCACTTGCCGTCGATCACGGCGATCGCCGCGGTCGTGGCACAGACATTCAGATCCCGGGCCCGGCTGCGCGTCATCGTCGCCCCGTTCCTTCCGCTCGTCACTTCGTACGCCTTCTTCTCTCCCTTCTACGAATCGCTTTCACCGGTCCGGTATTTCCGGATCCCCCAAGGAGTCGAACAGCATCATGTCCCTTTCTACGCCCACCGCCTCCGCCGGAGCCGCCGCCGAACCCGTCGCGCAGCGGTCCGTCACCGTGCTCGGTCTGGGACCGATGGGCCGGGCCCTGGCCGACGCGTTCCTGAGCGCGGGGGTGCGGACCACGGTCTGGAACCGCACACCGGGCCGCGACCGGTCCCTGAAGGAACGGGGCGCGGTCGGCGCCCGGACCGCGGAGGAGGCGGTTGCCGCGAGCGACCTGACCGTGGTCTGCGTGGTCAACTACGAAGCGGCGACGGCCATTCTGAGCCGGCCCGCGGTCGCCGACGCCCTGACGGGCCGCACCGTGGTCAACCTGACCGCCGGCACCCCGGACGAAGCCCGGGCCACGGCCGTCTGGGCGGCCGACCACGGCGTCAGCTACCTCGACGGCGCGATCATGACCCCGACCACCACCATCGGCACCCCGGACGGCGTCTTCCTCCACAGCGGCCCCGCGGACCTGTACCACGCGCACCGGCCGGTGCTCGACGCGCTCGGCGGCACCCACACCCACCTCGGCCCGGACATCGGCCGGGCCGCGGGCCACGACGTGGCGCTGCTCGACATCTTCTGGACCGCGATGACGGGATACGCACACGCCCTGGCGGTGGCCCGGGCCGAGGGCATCACCGCCCGCGAGCTGGCACCGTTCGCCAAGGGCATCGGCGCGATCCTCCCGCCGCTCTTCGACCGGATCGCGGCGGACGTGGACGACGGCACCTACTCCGGAGAGAGCAGCACGCTCACCTCGGCCGCCTCGTCCATGGCCCACATCGCCCACGCATCCGAGGCGCACGGCATCGACTCGGGCGTGATCCGGGCCGCGGAGGGACTGGCCCGCCGCGCCGTCGAACGGGGCCACGGCGCGGACGGGTTCAGCCGCGTCGCCGAACTCCTCGGGCGCCGCTGACACCGGGCGGGCCGGCACCCCGCCGGCCCGCCCGTCCGGCGGCGCTCAGCCCACCTGGTAGTCGAAGGCGTAAGGGAAGGACGGCTCGCCGGCCCGACAGGTGTAGCTGCCCGACCCGGTCAGCCCGACCAGGTCACCGGTGGCCGATCCGGGCACGACCGCGAAGGTGCAGCGCACCGTGCCGTCGGCGTCGAACGTGCCGCGCTCCTCGACGACGAAGGTGCCGGCCCGCCCGTCCAGGCGGCCGGTCAGCAGCTCCATGCCGGTGAACGTCCCGGTCTTGTCCGAGGTGTAGACGATGCTGTACTCGCAGATCGTGTGGGCGGCCTCGATACCGCCGGAGAAGGAGTTGGTGACCGAGGCGTGGGCGAGCCGCGGGCTCGTGTCCTCCGAACCGACCGGGCGCTCCTCCCAGTTGGCGTAGCTGATGCGTCCGGTGGTCTGCGCGGGCATGGCTGTCCTTTCGTTCTGCCGCACGGCTGGTACGTGTGCGGTGTGCGACCAGCCTGACCGCCGTACCTGACACCTTCTGTCAGGTACGCGCGACAATCGGACCATGCGCGCCGACCGGCTCCTCGCCCTGCTCCTGCTGCTCCAGAACCGCGGACGGATGACCGCCACCGCACTCGCCGCGGAACTGGAGGTGTCGGTCCGCACGGTCTACCGGGACATCGAGGCGCTCGGTGCGTCCGGTGTCCCGGTCCGCACCGACCGCGGGCCCGACGGCGGTTACCGCCTGATGGACGGTTACCGGACCCGACTGACCGGGCTCACCGACGCCGAGGCCGGTGCGCTCTTCCTCGCCGGAGCCCCCGGCCCGGCCCGCGACCTGGGACTGGGCGCGGTGCTGGCGACCGCTCAGCTGAAGGTCCAGGCGGCACTCCCGGCCGAACTCGCCGAGCGCACCCGACGGATCCAGGACCGCTTCCACCTGGACGCCCCGGCGTGGTTCCGGGACGCCGACCCGGTCGCCCATCTTGCGCCGATCGCGCGGGCGGTGTGGGAACAGCGGGTGCTGCGCACCCACTACCGGCGCTGGCGCGGCGAGGTCCACCGGGAGCTGCGCCCGCTGGGCATCGTCCTCAAGGGCGGCATCTGGTACCTGGTGGCGCTCGTCGACGAGGCGGTGCGGACGTACCGGATCGCCCGGTTCCTGGCCGTGGACCTCACGGGCGAGGCGTTCGTGCGACCGGCCGGTTTCGATCTGGCCGCCTACTGGGCGGAGTCGTCCCGCCGCTTGGAGGCGGCGCTGCACCAGGACACGGCGCGCCTGCGGATCTCCCCACAGGCGCGCCGGCTGCTGCCGATGCTCTACGGCGCGGTGGGCCGGCGGGCCCTGGAGGACGCCGGAGAGCCGGAAGCGGACGGTTGGACGGTGGTGGAGATGCCGGTCGAGGGGCCGGCCGTGGCCGTCGGTGACCTGCTCAGACTGGGTGCGGAGGCGGAGGTCCTCGGGCCGCCCGCACTGCGCCGGGCGGTCGCCGACGCGGTGGCTGTCCTGGCCGGCCGGTACGGGGCGGCGGCCGGCCCGCGGGAGTGACCTGTTCGGTACACCGTGGGTGTTCAGGTCCCCCGTTCCGTAAAATCTTCGATGCTTCAGAACAACCATCAACACTGCGGTTCTATACGGCATTTGGCATGTATATCCGCTATATCGGGATCAATCGCCCGCTGCGTGGGGTGCTTTTCGCCACCCCGCACCGCGAACGCTCGTGAAACCCGGGGTGGTCGTTCTTTGTCGTGATACGGGTCACTTGACGCCACCGGGGCCCCGGCATTCACTTCTGCGGCGGTCGAAGACCCATTCGACGGCCTGCCACTGGGGAACAGACCCTTCCCCGCTATGGAGGTACGGATGAAGTTCGTTCGTCTCGTGAAGCGGATGCGCAGCGACAAGAGCCTCAAGGCGTATGCGTGGTACGGCTGGATCTGATCGGCCCACGCCCGTAGAGGACGGTGGTGGGCCGGGCGTGACGGCCCGCCACTGGCCCGCGTTCCCGGAGGTTCTCGATGCCCCAGCGACCGACCGTCAGCCGCGGCGGCCGGCGGGTGCGCTTCGCGCCCAGGATCGACGCGCTGCTCAGCCGCCACACCGGCCAGGACCTGTTCCGGCTGGAGCCCACCACGATCGGCGTCGCGGGCGCCGACCTGATGGATGCCCTGCTCCGCAGCCGGCCGGCCAACGCCGAGGAGCGCCCGACCTTCAAACCCGTCCTCGGCCGGCACGTCGACCGGGCCGACGCCGCCGCCTACATGCAGGCCGTGGCGGCGGACGTCCGGAAGGCGCTCCAGCGCCCCTTGGAGACACCGGTCGACCTGACCGGCCCGTGGCCGCAGGTGCCGCACGCCTACCTCCGGGACCTCGTCTTCGGACGGGAACTCCGGCGCTTCCGGATCCTGGTCGACCGCAGACTGGAACTCACCCCGAAACTGACCTGGTCCGCCGTCACCTCGGGCGCCGCCCTCCTGCGCCGCCCCGACCGCGTCGAACCCCTCTCGAAACTCGCCACCCTCGTCCTCGACTCCACCGGCTTTCCGGACCGCCGATACGCGATGTACCTCTACCGGCGGGTGGCGGCACCCATCTGCTTCACCGTGGCCGCACTCGTCACCAACGCGGTCTGGTTGGGCGCACCGTTCGACGACACCGTCCCGAACCGGCACCTCCTCGCCGAGGCGCTCCGACTGCTGCCACCGTCCTGGAACATCCTCCGGGCGGCCTCACCCGAATTCACCGCGGTGGACGCCCGGATCGGCCCGGCCGACGACGTCCTGCTGCTGCCCCTCCTGAGCCACCGCGACCCCGCGCTGTGGGAGGACCCCGACGTCTTCCGCCCCGAGCGGTGGGAGGGCCTGGACCCGGACGATCACCCCGGGTACCTGCCGTTCGGCCACGCCAACGAGCGCTGCTGGGGCCGTCACATGGTGCTGCCGCTCGCCGAGCGCCTCCTCGATCTGGTGCGCCGGGACGGCCTCACGGTGCGCCCCGCCCAGACCGTCGGCCGGGTCGAACTCGACGGCCTGATGGAAGTCGCGGAGGTGCGGGTGACGCGGGGGTGACGCGCGACTGAGGCCCGCGGGGTGCGTGCACCACCTTCCGACCGGATCTTTGGCCCCGGGCGGCGGTGCGAGGTAGACGGCGGTCGCGCCGGTCAGCGCCGGAACCCGTCCTCCATCTGGTGGCACGCGACGCTGCGGGACAGCCTGGCGCAGTGCACCGACGCCGGACACGCCGACTTCGTCGCCCACGCCCTGCTGGCCGCCGTCCGCGCCGACCTCATCGCCCACCTGGTCACCGTCGAGCACCTCTCGGTCGACGAGATCCGGACCCGGCTCGCCGCCTACGTCCACTCCGTACTGCCGGACCACGCGGGCACCTGACCCGCACCGGGCCGAGCCGTACCCGCTGCCGTTGCGCAGGCCCCGCCGGCCCGGCGGCGTGGCGCGTCCGCACCGGCTTCCGGAGCCGATGGGATGTCCGGGGAGGCAGTGCGGCAACGAGGCGAGAGGCGGTGGCGGCAGCATGAACGCCCCGGAGACACCCCCGGCGACGCCCTCGGAGGAACGCCGCGGGCGGGCCTGTCTGGTCACCGGCGCCACCGGGTACATCGGTGGCCGGCTGGTGCCCGAACTCCTGGCCGCCGGGCACACCGTCCGCTGCCTGGCACGCTCGCCGGAGAGGCTGCGCGACCATCCCTGGGCGGGTGACGTCGAGGTGGTGCGCGGCGACGTCACCGACGCCGCCTCGGTGGGCGCGGCGCTGCACGGGATCGACGTCGCCTACTACCTGGTGCACGCCCTGGGCACCGGCAAGGACTTCGAGGAGACCGACCGCCGGGCCGCCCGGATCTTCGGCGAACAGGCCCGCGCCGCAGGCGTCCGGCGCATCGTCTACCTCGGCGGGCTCACCCCCGCGGACGTCCCCGAGGACGAGCTGTCCCCCCACCTGAGATCGCGCGCCGAGGTGGGCCGGGTACTGCTGGCCTCGGGCGTGCCGACCGCGGTGCTGCGCGCCGCCGTCATCATCGGCTCCGGGTCGGCCTCCTTCGAGATGCTGCGCTACCTCACCGAACGGCTCCCGGTCATGATCACACCGAGCTGGGTCCGCACCCGGACCCAGCCGATCGCCGTCCGCGACGTGCTGCGGACCCTCGTCGGCTGCGCCCGGCTGCCGGCGGACGTCAACCGCACCTTCGACATCGGCGGCCCCGACGTCCTCACCTACCGCGCGATGATGCGCCGCTACGCGAAGATCGCCGGACTGCCGCGCCGGCTCGTCCTGCCCGTACCGGTGCTCACCCCGGGACTCTCCAGCCACTGGGTCGGCCTGGTCACACCGGTGCCCTCGAAGATCGCGCGCCCGCTCACCGAGTCACTGCGCCACGAAGTCGTCCGCCAGGAGCACGACATCACCCGCTACGTGCCCGACCCGCCGGGCCACCCGTTCGACTTCGACACCGCGGTATCCCTGGCGCTCCAGCGCATCCGCGACGCCAAGGTCACCACCCGGTGGTCGTCCGCCTCGGTGCCCGGCGCCCCCAGCGACCCCCTGCCCACCGACCCGGACTGGGCCGGCGGCAGCCTCTACACCGACTGTCGGGAACGCGACGTGGATGCCTCGCCCGATGTGCTCTGGCGCGTCATCGAGGGTGTCGGCGGCGTGCACGGCTGGTACTCCTTCCCCCTCGCCTGGGCCGTCCGCGGCTGGCTGGACCGGTTGGTCGGCGGGGTCGGACTGCGCCGCGGCCGGCGCGACGCCAGCCGGCTCCGGGTCGGCGACTCGCTGGACTTCTGGCGGGTGGAGGAGATCGAACCGGGGCGGCTGCTGCGGCTGCGCGCCGAGATGCGGCTGCCGGGCCTGGCCTGGCTGGAGATGTCCTGCCGGGCCACGGACGGCGGACGGGCGCACTACCGGCAGCGCGCCGTGTTCCACCCACACGGACTGCTCGGCCACGCGTACTGGTGGAGCGTGTCACCGTTCCACGCGGTGGTCTTCGGCGGGATGGCGCGCAACATCGCCCGGGCAGCCGCCACGACCACGGCAACCGACCCAACACGCCACAGTGACAAGGGAGTTGCGTTGTGACCGTCGCCGTCGTCCTCTACACCTCCGACCTGCGGTTGCACGACCATCCGCCGCTGCGCGCGGCCCTCCGCTCCGCCGACGCCGTCGTTCCGCTGTTCGTCCACGACGACGCCCTCGCCGCGACCGGCTTCAGCGCCCCCAACCGCCGGGCGTTCCTCGCCGATTGCCTCACCCAACTCGATGCCGGTCTGCGCGAGCGCGGCGGCCGGCTGGTGGTCCGGGCCGGTGACACCGTCGAGCAGGTCTGCCAGGTGGCCACCGAGGCGGACGCCACCGAGGTGCACCTGGCGGCCGGGGTCAGCGGCTACGCCACCCGCCGCGAGGAACGGCTGCGCCGCGCGCTGGAGGCCGAGGGGCGCCGGCTGTGCGTGCACGACGCGGTGATCACCGCGGTCCCGCCCGGCGCGGTCGTCCCGGCGTCCTCCGACCACTTCGCGGTCTTCACCCCCTACTTCCGGCACTGGTCCCAGCAGCATCTGCGCGACCCGTTGCCCGCGCCGCGCAAGGTCCCGGTGCCCGGGCGCCTCGGCTCGGCGGACCTCCCGTCGACCAAGGACCGGTCCGGAGTATCGGAAGGACTGGCGGCGGGCGGCGAGGCGGCGGGTCGGACACGCCTGACGGCCTGGCTGCGCAGCGATGCGGCGGCCTACGCGGACCGCCACGACGACCTCGCCGGCGACGCCACCTCGCGGCTCTCCCCGCATCTGCACTTCGGCACCCTCTCACCCGTCGAGCTGGTCCACCGGGCCCGCCGGCTCGGCGGCCCCGGCGCCGATGCCTTCGTCCGCCAACTCGCCTGGCGGGACTTCCACCACCAGGTCCTCGCCGCCCGGCCCGCCGCGGCCGCCGCCGACTACCGCACTCGCCAGGACCACTGGCGCACCGAGGAATCGGCGGCGGACGAGATCGCCGCCTGGAAGGCCGGCCGCACCGGATATCCCGTGATCGACGCGGCCATGCGCCAACTGCGCCACGAGGGCTGGATGCACAACCGCGGCCGCCTGCTCACCGCCTGCTTCCTCACCAAGACGCTGTACGTGGACTGGCGGGTGGGCGCCCGGCACTTCCTGGACCTGCTGGTGGACGGCGACCTCGCCAACAACCAGCTCAACTGGCAGTGGGTGGCCGGCACCGGCACCGACACCCGCCCCAACCGCGTTCTCAACCCGGTCCTCCAGGCCAAGCGGTACGACCCCGACGGGGCCTACGTCCGCCGATGGGTGCCCGAACTCGCCGGGCTCGCCGCCCCCGCCGTCCACCAGCCGTGGCAACTGCTGGCCGACGAACGCGCCGGCTACGACTACCCCGAACCCCTGGTCCAACTCGCCGACGGACTGGCCCGGTTCAAGCGCGCCCGGGGCCGCGCCTGACGGGCCGTCGACGTCAGGACTGGCCGACCAGCCCCGTACGCAGTCGGCCGAGGATCCGGGCGAGCAGGCGGGAGACGTGCATCTGCGACACGCCGAGCTCCTCCCCGATCTCGGACTGGGTCTTCTCGTGGACGAACCGCAGGGTGAGGATCCGGCGGTCCCGCTGGTCCAGCTTCCGCACCAGGGGAGTCAGGGCGTGGAGGTCCTCGGCGAGTTGCAGCCGCGGGTCCTCGTCGCCCAGGGCGTCGGCGAGGCTGCGGGCCGACTCGTCCTCCCCCGGGTCGGTGGGCTGGTCCAACGACCCGGCGGTGTAGCCGTTGCCGGCGATCAGCCCGTCGATCACCTCGTCCTCACTGATCCCGAGGTGCTCGGCGAGTTCGGCGACGGTGGGGTCCCGGTCCAGGCGGGCGAACAGGCGCTCCTTCGCCTGGGCGAGCTCGATCCGCAGCTCCTGCAGCCGTCGCGGCACGTGGACCGCCCAGGTGGCGTCCCGGAAGAACCGCTTGATCTCGCCCATGATGTACGGCACCGCGAACGTCGTGAACTCGACCTCGCGGGAGAGCTCGAAACGGTCGATGGCCTTGATCAGCCCGATGGTGCCGACCTGGACGATGTCTTCCATCTCGCTAGGGTCGCCGCCGCGGTTGCGGAACCGGGCCGCGACGTACCTGACCAGGGAGAGGTTCATCTCGACGAGCGTGTTGCGCACGTACTGGTACGCGTGGGTGCCTTCCTCCAATTCCGCGAGCCGCTCGAAGAACGGCCGGGACAGGGCCTTGGCGCTCTTGGGCGCGACCTTGGAGGCGTCCGCGATGTACGGCAGTCCGCCGGCTCCGGAG
This sequence comes from Streptomyces sp. NPDC058000, assembly GCF_042886435.1. NCBI lineage: Bacteria > Bacillati > Actinomycetota > Actinomycetes > Kitasatosporales > Streptomycetaceae > Streptomyces > Streptomyces sp. NPDC058000. The sequence continues at coordinate 24,339 of NZ_JBHVQS010000016.1, read as the reverse complement.
CTCACGGTCCGGTGGTCCTGGCTCTGGCCCTGGCCGTGCCGCGTTCCCGTGTGCGTGCTGACTGCCGCCGTCATGGCTGCCCTCCCATTGGATCATGGTCCGGTAAGCGGCGTCTGCCCTTCGTTCGCGGAACGAAACACCTTCCGCTCCCTTTTTGCCACCCAAAATCCTGACGCCCCGTCAGGCGCTTGCGGCGGAGGCGATACGGAACTCCACCGGCCCCAGTCGCAGGCCCCCGAACGGCCGGGGGCTGGGGCTTCGGTGTCGGGTGCCCCCGGCGGTGGGCGCCAGGGGGTCGGCGCTGACGGTAGTGCTGACGGTGCGTCAGCTCGGGGTGCCGAGCTGTCGGTCGAGCTGCTCCAGGACGTGCGGCCAGGCGTCCCGGTGTCGGTCGCGCGCCGCCTCGTCGGCGAACCCGGCATGGGTGAGCCGCAGCCGCGCCCCGGTTCCCTCGGCGGCACATTCGACCGTGGCCACGGTCTCCGCGCCCTGGGTGCCGCCCGCGCCGGTGACCCACGTCAGCTGGACCAACCGGTCCGGATCGAGCCGCAGGAAGCGGCCGTAGTGCGGGTGGCGGACCCCCTCGTGCTCCGTCTCGAAGAAGAACGCCGTGTTCACCCGGCCCTGCATCAGCACCGACCCGGGGGCCGCGAACCAGCGGTCGAACTGCTCCGTCCAGGCGCGGTACAGCGCGGCGGGCGTCGCACTCATGAGGCGCTCGACGGAAAGCTGGTGCGGTCGGGAGGAGAGGTCGGGGAAGCGCGTTGGCTGATCATCGGTCATGGCGGAAATGTAGCGTAAAGGGATAATTGGGGTGCTTCTTCGGCGGTGTGTGGAGGCGGTGGGCTACTGCTCCCTGCTGCGCTGCTGCTTCCGGTAGAGCGCGATGGCCTGTTCCGGCGGGTAGTTGGGCAGCGTCGAGATCACTCCGGTGCCCTTGGCCACGACGAAGCTGCTGCCGCCCGGCGGCGTGGGCAGCGGCCGGCCGTTCGGATCCACCGGCTTGGCGTATGTGGCGTAGACGAGATAGCCCAGGTCGAATTCCTGCACGTGCAAGGGGGCCGGGTTCCCGTCAAAGGAAAGCGGCTGGCCGAACCTGCTCCGCACGGCCTCCAGGGCCTCCTCGGAATTGGTGGGAACGGACTGCGGGCCGGCCGGAGAGCCGTGGCCGGACGTCATGGTGATTCCTTCTCTGGGGAGGCGCGAAGAACGCCCGGAGATAGCAGGGAAGAGGTGCTTCATTACGGAGAGTTGGTGTGGCGGGAGAGGGCTCGGAGGTCGGCCACGGCCGGTTCCGGGGCGCCCTGGACATCTGAGAGCCCTCCCGAAGACGGGTGCCGCCGCCGTGGGGGGAGGTCTTTGCAACGGCTTTGTTGCAGAGTCGGCGGTGCGTCGGTTCGGGCGGCGGCTCGGGTCCTTGCCGGTGGTGTGTTCCCGCGCCCTCGGCGCGCGCCGTACTCCGCTCCCGTGCTCCCGGCCCGTGCTTCCGGCCCGCCGGGCGGCCCCGAGGTGCCTGGCTCCGGCCGCAGGGGCCCCGGCCGCACGATCTGAACGTTGGCTGAACAAACGGCGGCCCGTGGATCCCCGGCGTCAGTCCGGTCATCTGGCACACCGACCGGTGAGTTCCACCAGGGAGGATCGTCCATGGCCAGCACCACCTCAGCGGAGAGCGTGTCGTCGGAGGAGAGCGCGTCCGCGGCGGGGACGGCGTCCCTGCCGGAGAGCGCGCACGCGGCGGCCGGGCGTGCGGGCGGCGGCCGGCTGCTCGCCCGCGTCAAGGCAGGGCGGCAGGACGCGGCGCGCCGGCCGGCCTACGCCCGCCCCGCGCTGCTGGCGATCCTCGTCCTGGCGGCGGTGCTGTTCGCCTGGGACATCCAGCACAGCGCGTTCCACGCGTTCTACGCGGAGACCGCGCGCAGCATGTCGGAGAGCTGGCACGGCTTCCTCTTCGGCTCCTTCGACCCCGGCAACTCGATCACCATCGACAAGCTGCCGGGCTTCCTCTGGCCACAGGCGCTCTCTGTGCGGCTCTTCGGCTTCCACCCGTGGGCACTGACCCTGCCCCAGGTGATCGAGGGCGTGCTCAGCGTCGCGGTCCTGCACCGCGCGGTCCGTCGCTGGGCGGGCGAGCACGCGGCCCTGCTGGCGGCGGGCGCCTTCGCCCTCACTCCGGCGATTGCCGGACTGTTCCGTACCGAGGTGGAGGACCCGGCGTTCACCCTGTGCGTCCTGCTGGCCGCCGACGCCACGCTGCGCGCGGCACGCCGGGCCCGGCTACGCCCGCTGCTGGCGGCCGGCGTCTGGGTGGGGCTGAGCTTCCAGGCCAAGATGCTGGAGGCGTGGGCGGTACTCCCGGCGCTCGGCCTGCTGTACCTGCTCTCGGCCCCGACGGCGCTCCGGCGGCGGCTGGCGCACCTGTCGGCGGCGGGCGCGGTGTGCGTGGCGGTGTCGGCGTCGTGGGTGCTGTTGGTGACGTTCACCCCCGCCAAGGACCGCCCGTACGTCGACGGTACGACCAACAACTCCGCGATCAGCCAAGTGGTCGGCTACAACTTCCTCAACCGTTTCTCCAGTCTCAGCGTCAGCGCCAAGGACACCGGAAGCGTCGCCGTGTCGACCATGGCCGGTACCGACCCGGCGCCACCGACCGGCCACTCCCGGCCCACTGCCGCACAGTGGGTGAAGATGTTCGCGCCGTCGCTGGTCTCGCAGGTCGGCTGGCTGTACCCGGCCGCGGCGCTCGCCGCGGTGTGCGGACTGGTGTGGCGGCGCGGCCGGCCCCGGACGGATCCGTTGCGGGCCGGCTTCGTGCTGTGGGCGGTGTGGCTGGCCACGTACTTCCTGGTGTTCAGCGCCGGGGCGATCGGTGGCCATACGTACTACATGGGGGTGGTGGCCGTCCCGCTGGCGGCGCTGTTCGGAGGCGGGACGGTGCAGTTCTGGCGTGCCTGGCTGCGTGGTGGGCGGGCCCGGGCGTGGGCGCTGCCGACGGTCGTGGTCAGCACGGTGGCCTGGTCGGCGGCGGTCGCGCAGCTGTTCCCGACCTTCCTGCCGTGGTTGGCGCCGACCGCGGTCACCTTGGGGGTGGGCGCGCTGGTGTTGCTGGCCTGCGCCCGCCCGGGATTCCGCCACCGCTCGCACTCCCGCACTCCCTTGGTATCCCGCGATCTGTCGGTCCCCGGAGCCGCCTCAGGCTCCGCCACGGTCACTGCTTCCGACGCCGACGCCGACGCCGACGCCTACGCCGGCCCCGACGCTGGCCCCGATGCCGGCTCAGGCTCGGGCTCCGGTGGGGCCTCCGGGGCCGGCGGTGGTGCGGTGCGGCGGCGGACCGCCGTGTTGGGGCTGGTCACGGGCCTCGTGGCGATGCTGTTGCCGTCCGCTGCCTGGGCGTCGTCGGTCCTCGATCCGACGTACGGTCACTCCGGCATGGGCTCGACCGGGCCGGTGGCCCTACGGCATCGCCAGGCAGCTCACCGGAGCGCCGCCGCCCCCCACCCGGCCGCCGGACACCCCGGCCGGCCGGGCGCCCCGACCCCTCACCGCCCCCCACACCTCGACGACCAGACGTCCGCCAAGACGTCCGGCATGACCTCCGCCAAGACCTCCGGCAAGTCCTCCGACGGGACCTCGCTCAGCGCCGCCCAGGAGTGGCTGCTCGCGTACACCCGGTCCCACCGGGGCGGTGCCAGATACCTCTTCGCCACCACCAGCTGGCGCACCGCCTCCCCCTACATCCTCCACGCCGGCGCCGCGGTGCTCCCCATGGGCGGCTTCACCGGCACCGCGCCCACGCCCACCGCCGCCGCATTCCGCCACCTCGTCGCCGCCGGCCAGCTGCGGTACGTCGTACTCGGTGGTCCGGCGACCGACCCCGGTCGCGCCATCGGCCCATGGGTACGCGCCCACTGCGACCGCGTGCCGGGCCCGTCGTACCGGCTCTACCAGTGCTCACCGGAGTCCACCGCGCCCCACCCGCCCCCGGAGCGCTGACCGGCGCCCGGAGGCCCACCGCGCATCCAGCAGCCGCTCACCCGGCAGTCGGCCCGCCCACCAACGACGCCGCGTACCCGGGCCGTTCGTCCACCAGGAGGTGGCCGGCGTCGGCGGCCACCTCCCGCTCCGTGCCGAGTGCGGCGCGCCCCACCCACGGGTCAGGGTTGCGTCAACGTCCGTGCAGCGCAGTTCGGTTCGTGGGGGTGGGCGGTGACGATGCTCGGAGGACTCGGAGGAGGAGTTCGCGCGCCGGCCGGTGACAGACCGCGGGGAAACGTTCCGCGCGGTGCCGTCCGGCGCGCCGTGGTGTGGAAGGGGAGTACGTCATGGGGTGGGGCAGTGCGGGGACCGCGGAGGCGGGCCGGCCGCGTCCCGGCAGGCTCAAGGTCTTCCTCGGGGCCGCCCCCGGTGTCGGCAAGACCTACCGGATGCTGGACGAGGGCCGGCGCCGGACCGCACGCGGTACGGACGTGGTGGTGGCGTTCGCCGAGTGCCACGGCCGGCCGGTCACCGAGGCCATGCTCGACGGGCTGGCCGTGCTGCCGCGTGCGGTCTGCCGGCACCGTGGCGCGGAATTCGCCGAACTCGACCTGGACCTGGTGCTGGAGCGGCGTCCGGAGGTGGTGCTCATCGACGAACTCGCGCACACCAACGCACCCGGCTGCCGGCACACCAAACGCTGGCAGGACATCGAGGAACTGCTCGCCGCCGGCATCGACGTGGTGGCCACCCTCAACATCCAGCACCTGGAATCGCTCACCGACGTCGTCGAGAAGATCACCGGGGTGCCGCAGTACGAGACCGTGCCCGACGCAGTGATCCGCCGCGCCCACCAGATCGAACTGGTCGACCTGCCGGCCGAGGGCCTGCGGCGGCGCATGGCGCACGGCAACATCTACCCGCCGGAGAAGGTCGACGCCGCGCTGTCGCACTACTTCCGGCTCGGCAACCTCAGTGCGCTGCGCGAGCTGGCGCTGCTGTGGGTCGCGGGCCGGGTGGACGAGGCGCTGCGCAAGTACCGGCACGAGCACCGGATCGGCCCGGTGTGGGCGACCCGCGAACGGGTGGTGGTGGCGCTCACCGGCGGCCCGGAGGGCACCACCCTGATCCGTCGGGCCGCCCGGATCGTGAATCTCCCCCGAGCCCTCCACTCCGTTCGAGCAGGGGGCACCCCCCTCTCCACCGGCGATCTGCTGGCCGTCCACATCACCCGCAGCGACGGGCTGGCCGGCTCCTCGGCCGCCGCGCTGGCCGGCCAACGGCAGCTCACCGAAAGCCTCGGCGGCAGCTACCACGCGGTGGTCGGCGACGACGTCCCCGCCGCGCTGCTGGAATTCGCCCGCGCCCAGAACGCCACCCAACTCGTCATCGGCGCCAGCCGGCGCGGCAGACTGCGCCGGCTGCTGGCGCCGCGCGGCGTCGGGGAGACCGTCGTCGAACTCTCCGGTGGCATCGACGTCCACACGGTCACCCACGAATACGCCGGCCAGGGGCGCACCTGGGTCGTCCCCGGCAGTGGTCTGCCGCGCTCCCGGAGAGTGGCCGGCCCGATCGCCGGCCTGGTGCTGCCCCTGCTGCTGACCCTCGTCCTGCGCGGCGTCTCGGGCCCGCTGTCGCTCAACCTCACCAGCGAGGCACTGCTCTTCCTGCTGACCGTGCTGGGCGTGGCCTGTATCGGCGGTGTGGTCTCCGCACTGCTCGCCTCCGTGACGACCTCGCTGCTGCTGAACTACTACTTCCTCCCGCCCATCGGCCAGTTCACCTTCGCCGAGGCCAATGTCGTGGTCGCCCAGGCCGCGTTCACCACCGTCGCGGTCACCGTCGCCGCCATCGTGGACCGCTCGCTGCGCCTGGGCCGGCGCGCCGCCCGGGCGACCGCGGAGGCCGAGACGCTGTCCTCGTTGGCCGGTGGCATCCTGCGCGGGGACGGAGCGGTGCCCGCCCTCCTGGAACGCACCCGGGAGACCTTCGGCATGGACCGCATCGAACTGCGGCCGCGCGAGGACGTGGGGGAGGTGTGGCCGTCCGCCGTGGCGCCGGCGGCCACCGACGACGGGCGGGCGGCCGTGAACGACGGGGGAGCGGCCGCGAACGACGGGGGCGCGGCGGCGAACGTTCCGGCCGGTGCGGGCGGCGTCGCAGGAGCCGGGGGAGCCACCGACGCCGTTGCCGCCACGGGGGTCGTGCCGGTTTCGGGTGCCGCCGGCGGGCCGGGCGCCGACCACCGCACCGAGGTCGCGATAGGCGACGACAGCGTGCTGGTGCTGACCGGGCGCCGCCTGCCCGCCTCCGAGCACCGGGTGCTCACCGTCTTCGCCGCGCACCTGACGGCGGCCGTCGAACGCGCCCGGCTCGCCGAGGCCGCCGCCGAGGTCGAAGCGGTCAAGGCGGCCAACCGGATGCGCACCGCACTGTTGGCCGCGGTGGGCCACGACCTGCGCACACCACTCGCCGGCAGCTGGGCCGCGATCAGCTCCCTGCGCAGCCGCGACGTGGACTTCTCGGCCGAGGACCGCGAGGAACTCCTCGCCACCGCCGAGGAATCGCTCGCCAAGCTCAGCCGCCTGGTCGACAACCTCCTGGACATGAGCAGACTCCAGGCCGGTGCGCTGACCCTGCACCTGGAGCCCGTGGCGCTGACCGAGGTACTGCCCGCCGCACTGGACACCCTGCCCGGCTCACCCCCGCAGGCGCCCGGACGCGTCGTGCCCCAGGGGCTGGAGACCGCGCCCGACGTGCTCGCGGACCCGCCGCTGCTGGAACGCGTCATCGCCAACCTGGTGTCCAACGCGGTACGCCACTCACCCGCCGGCCGCCCGGTCACGATCCGCGCCAGCGCGCTCGCCGGCCGCGTCGAACTGCGGATCACCGACCGCGGCCCCGGTCTCCAACTCCCTGACCGGGAGCGGGCGTTCGAGCCGTTCCAACGACTCGGCGACACCGACAACACCACCGGTCTCGGACTCGGCCTGGCGCTCTCCCGCGGCCTGACGGAGGCGATGGGCGGCACGCTCACCCCGGAGGAGACGCCCGGTGGCGGCCTCACCATGGTCGTCTCCTTGCCGGCCGCACCGGAACCGCACCTCCCGCCGGTGCCGGCGACTTTGGGGCGGACCGCACCGGCACCGTCCACAACCACCCCGCCCGCGCCGGTGGTTGCCGTGACCGGGCCACCGGCAGCGGACGCGGATCCCGCCGAGCCCGTTCGGCTCGCGTCGGTCACGACATCCCCGACCAGGGGGACCGTGGCGGCAGAAGAGGACTGAGGTTCCCAGGCACGGCAGGGGCGAGGCGCCGGGTGCGCCGTATCCTGAACGCGATGTCTGGGGTGAACATCCAGGAGTGAGGGGGCAACATGTGGTCGGGCCGACACGACGATTACGTGGAACAGGCCGTTCAGGTCGTCGCTGAGGAGATCGTGCGCAGGCGCTCCATCCAGCGTGCCAAGGCCGTCAAGTACAGCAAAGCGCTCGTGGAGGAAAGCCGCCGGATCGCCCAGGAGACCGAAGCCTCCGAACTCGAACGCCGCGCGGTCCTCGGGCAGATGCCGCAGGCCGAGTACAAGTCCCGGATGGCCGCCCTGGCGGAAGGCGTGGAGGAGGGCCGCAACCCGTTCGCGCGCTAGTGTGCGGGCGTGAGCCTTCATGTCGTCATAGGATTCGGGCCCGCCGGGGCCGCCACCGCTCGGCTGCTGGTCGAGCAGGGACACTCGGTACGAGTCGTCACCACGTCAGGCCGCAGCCCGGAGCCCGGCATCGAGCACATCGCCTGCGACGCGGCGGACCGCGAGCGGCTGAGCGAGGTCGCGCAGGGTGCCGCCGCGCTGCACAGCTGTGCCGCACCGCCCTACCACCGCTGGGCGAGCGACTGGCCGCCGCTGGCCGCGTCGCTCTGCGCGGCGGCCGAGACGACCGGCGCCGTCCTCGTCATGCTGGGCAACCTCTACGGCTACGGCCCGGTGGAAGGTCCGCTGACCGAGGAACTGCCGCTCGCGGCGACCGGTCCCAAGGGGCGGGTCCGCGCCACCGTGTGGGAGCAGGCGCAGCACCTGCACGACCAGGGCCGCATCAAGGCCGTCGAGGTGCGGGCCTCGGACTTCTTCGGACCCGGCGTGACCGACGGCGGACACCTGGCCGCACGGGTCATGCCGCGACTGCTGCGCGGCAAGCCGGTCTCCGCGCTCGGGGATCCGGACGCGCCGCACAGCTGGAGCTACCTCCCCGACGTGGCCCGGGCCCTGGTCGAGGTCGCGGGCGAGGAACGGGCCTGGGGACGGGCCTGGCACGTCCCGACGGAGCCCGCGCTGTCCACCCGGGAGATGGTCGACCGCCTGGCCGCCCGGGCGGGCACGGCACCGGTCGCGGTACGCGGACTGTCGCCGGCCGTACTGGGCCTCGCCGGGCTCTTCTCCCCGCTGATCCGTGAACTGAAGGAGATCCGCTACCAGTTCGACCGTCCGTTCGTGATCGACGCGAGCGCCTACGAAGCCGCCTTCGCCGTACGGGCCACCCCCATGGACGAGCAGGTGGCGGCGACGGTGGACTGGTGGCGCAAGCGGCCCGCCACCACCGGGTGACACCGCGGTGGCGGAACGGCCACCGTCCGCCGCGCCGCGGTCAGGCCGCGACCGCCTCCACGATGGACGCGAAGGTGGGCGTGGGCAGGATGCGGGTGCGGCGCAGGCCGGCACGGGCGAAGAGGACGTCCAGGTCCTTCGGGCCGCGTGCCTTGCCGGTCACGATCGTCATCATCGCCATGTCCAGCGCCTTGCCCGGGTGCGGGTCGTTGCCCGGCGCGGGAACGGAGTCGACGACCAGGACCTTGCCGCCCGGGGCCAGACCGCGCCGGCAGGCGCTCAGGATCCGCACGGCCGCCTCGTCGTCCCAGTCGTGCAGGACGTGCTTGAGCAGGTAGACGTCGCCGCCGTCCGGGACGGAGGCGAAGAAGTCGCCCGGTTCGGCGCGCCACCGCCCGGTGAGCTCGGACGCGTCCAGGACGTGGTCCGCCAACGCGGGCGCCTGGTCCAACAGCACCCCGGACAGACCCGGGTGTCTCAGCAGGACGTGCCGCAGCAACCCGCCCCGCCCGCCGCCGACATCCACCACGGTGCCGTGGTCGGGGAACGGGTACGCGCCGGCCACCAGGTCGTCGAGCGGTTCGGAGAACGCCGCCATGCCCGTGTCGAAGAGCTCCCGGGCGGTGGCGTCGCCCTGGAGGTACTCGAAGAACGGGGCCCCGTAGACCGTGGGGAAGCCCGGTGTGCCGGTCCGTATGGTGTGGTCGAGGGCCGACGACGAGCGTACGAAGATCTCGTCGGTGAGCATCAGCACCGCGTCGCGCAGCGAGCCCGGCACCCCGGCGCGCAGGAACTGGGCGGCCGGAGTCAGGTGGAAGGCGCCGTTGTCGTCCTCGCTGAAGACGGCGCGCGAGGCGAGGTAGCGCAGGCAGCGACGGAGGAAGACGGCGTCGGTGCCGGTGAGTCGGGCGAGTTCGGCGGCGGTGCGGGGGCCGCCGGCCAGATGGTCGGCCAGGTGGTGGCGGGCGGCGATCCGTAAGGCCGCGGAGTACAGATGCCCCAGCGCCTGTTCGATCAGGTGCGTCGCCGCCGCGTGTGCCGTGGCGTCGGTCAGGTCGGGGTGGTCGGTCGGGTTCGGGGTGTTCACCGTCAGCCTCCGGGCAGGTGGTCGATGAGTCGGGCAGATGCCCCCTCACTCTTGCCGCGCCCTCCCGCCCCCGGCACCGCCCAAGTGCGGATCTCCGTCTCGGCCTTCCGGCCTAGGGCCTCCCGACGTGCCGGACCGGCTCCTCGACGGAAACCGTGGGGTCAGTCGGCGGCAGTGTCCAGGAACGGCAGGACCGCCCCGTCAGCAACGGGGATTCGAGGATGACGTAGTGCATGGCGCCCGGCAAGACTGCCGGCCGCGCCGTGGGACGGGCGGATCCGTCCCACCCGGTGGCCTTCGGCCCGCCGCCGAACAGCCCGAAGAATTCCCGCACATGGGCCGGCCGGACCGCGTCGGTGCGCCTGTGGGCGGGGGCGGGGGCGGGCCGGATTCGTCGCTCGGCGCCAGAGGCCCGGCCGGCCCCTGACGTCCCGGCAGGCGTTCCCGGCCCCGACAGGCGTCCCCGGTCCCGGTCAGCCGTCGAATCCGCCGTCCCGCAGGAGCGTGTCGATGCGGGTGCGATGCGCTTCCTCCCAGGCGTCGAGGGACTCCTCGGCCTCCTTGGCCAACTTGGCCCGGGCGGCGCCGAGGACCTCCTCCTGCCGGTCCCGGGGCACGACGACGATGCCCTCCTCGTCCGCGACCACGACGTCCCCGACGGACACGTCCACCCCGCCGCACCGCACGTCGACGTTGAGCGGCCGCACGGCCTTCTTGCTGCCGGGGAACGGGATGACCCCGCGGGCGAAAACCGGAAAGCCCATCGCGCGCACCTCGGCGAGATCGCGGATCAGCCCGTCGGCGACGAATGCCGCGACTCCCCGGCGCTGCGCCACGGCACAGACATTGCCGCCGGCGAGCGCGTAGTCCAGGTCGCCCGAGGCGACGACGATGACCGAACCGGGCGCCGCACGATGGACGGCCGCGTGCAGCATGAGGTTGTCCCCGGGAGGGCAGTGCACCGTGAACGCCGGACCGGCGACCCGGGGCATCGAGGACCACATGTTCCGTATTCCCTCGGTCGGGCGGTCGGGCGGGCGGGCGCTCGGGCGGGTGCCGGGGGGCGGCACGGAAGCCCGTGCCGCCCCCCCCGCGGGTCAGGCGTCGTAGGCGAGCAGCCCCATCATCCCGCTCTCGCCGTGGTAGACGTTGTGGCAGTGGATCAGCCACTGGCCCGGGTTGTCCGCGTCGAAGTCGCAGGTGGCCGTCGCGCCCGGCAGGACGATGACGGTGTCCTTGCGGGGGCCGGTCGCACCGAGTTGGGACGTGTGCCCGTGCAGGTGCATCGGGTGCCACATATCGGTGGTGTTGACGAACTGTAGGCGCACCCGCTGGCCGCTGCCGACGGTGAACGGATGGGCGTCCGCGTCGTTCATGTCGAACCGCCTGCCGTTCAGCGCCCAGTCGTACTTCGCCATACCGCCGGTCAGCTTGATGCGGTGGGTGACGTCCGGCTGACGGGCCTTCAGGCGGACGCCCTCGGCGGCCCGCAGGGCGGTCGCGACCGGGATCCGGCCGTTGAGTTCCTCGGGCCGGACGGTGGCGGACGGGGCGCGGCCGGAGCCGGTGCGTACCAGGGCCAACCCGGCCGCCCCCTTGCCCTCGGCCAGGGCGACGAGCGGGAAGACGCCGTCGCCCAGCGTGACCAGTGCGTCGTACCGCTCACCGGGGCCGATCAGTAGGGCGTCGGCCGGTTCATGGACAACGGGATAGCCGTCGGTGTGGGTGACGGTGAGCCGGTGGCCGCCGAGCGCGACCCGGAAGGCGGTGTCCCCGCCGGCGTTGATGATCCGCAGGCGCAGTCTCCGGCCGGGCTTGCCCTGGTAGGTGGCGGGTGCGGCCGGGACGCGGCCGTTGATCAGGTAGTGCGGGTACTTCACGTCACCGGCGTCGCCGCCCAGCAGGGTGCTGGTCGCCCCCATCAGCATGAACGGATCGTCCATGCCGGGCATCCCCTGCATTCCGGGCATGGAATCCGTGCCCTGGGTGCCGTCCATCCCTGGCATGCCGCCCATGCCGCCGTGCGAGCCCCCCTGCCCGTCGTGCGGTGCGGAACCGTGGTCCATGCCCCGCTGTAGGGCGGCGAGTGCCTGGTCCGGGGTGCCGGTGACGCCGTCGAGCCAGTCGTCGAGCACGACGACCCACTCGTCGTCGTACCGCAACGGCTCGTGCGGGTCCTCGACGATCAGCGGACCGTACAGACCGCGGTCCAGTTGGACGCCGACGTGCGGATGGAACCAGTAGGTCCCGGGCGTATCGGTGACGAACCGGTAGGTGAAGGCACCGCCGGCCGCCACGGCCCGCTGGGTGACGGGCGGGACGCCGTCCATGTCGTTGCGCAGGGCGAGACCGTGCCAATGGACGGAGGTGCTCTGCGGCAGGTGGTTGGCGAGCTCGGCGACGAGGGTGTCGCCCGCGGTGAGCCGGAGTTCCTTGCCCGGCAGTTGACCGTCGAAGCTCCAGGTCCGGACCGCCTTCCCGCCGCCCAGGTCCACGGGGCCGGCGGTCGCGGTGAGCCTGACCCGGCGTTCCCGGCCGGAGTGCCGCCGCTGCTTCTCGGTGGCTGCAACGGCCGCCCCGGACGGGCTGACCAGGGTGGGACCGGAGCCCCGGGCGTCCCCGGAACAGGCCGCGAGCAGGCCGGAACCCGCCGCGCCCAGACCCGCCAGCAGGACGGAGCGTCGGTTGATCGTGTTCATGGAGCGGTGTCCTTACGCAGGTGTGCCAGGCGCTCGGTGCGCGCGCCGTGGGGCGCAGCGCTCGTGCGCCGTGGGAAAAGAGGCCGAGTGGGGGAGGGAAGGGGTGGTCGGCCTAAATGCGTAGGACGGAGAGGGCTGCCGAATCGGGTGGGGAAGGTCCGCCGGCCGGGCGGGATCCGGGCCGGGAGGGGGCCGCGGGGCGGGGCGCGCGGGCATGGCCGAGGAGCGGTGGCGGCGACACGAACTGCTCGGACCGGACGTCGTACGACGAACAATGGGCGCCGCTGTCGTGGTGCTCGTGCTGGGCGTGGGCTGCCGCGGTCACTGCGGTCACTGCGGTGGGCAGGGCAGCCGGGGGGGCGGACCGCGGACTCCCGCACGGTCGAAGGGTGCCCCGTGGACGACATCGGCAGGGTGGTGCCGGGCAGGTTGTGGTGAGCGATCACGGAAATGATCAGCCAGAGCAGGGCGCACAGGGCCGCCGGTCGCCGGTAGCGCGCGGCAGTCGGGTGCAGGCGCACGGTGTGACTCACCGCGCGTCCCCGCCCGGCCGTCCGCGCCTGCCGCCTCCGCGTCCGCATGCTCACGTTCCCTTGCCTCCTTCCCGCTGCACGAGCCTGGCTCCGTACGAGCCGACAGGTGTCGTCGCCGTCACGTCACGCGCGGCACTGCGGCCCGACGATACCCCCTGGGGCTATGAGGGCCTGGCGGGCCCCGGCCGGACTCCGGACGTCGCACGCGAGGGGCGCGCTGCACCACGGCGCACGCCGCAGCCGTCCCCGTCGGCACCGGCACTCGGCACCCGGCGAACGGCCGTCGCCAGCCACCGGACGCCAACCACCGGACGCCGGACGCCGGACGCCGGACGCAAGGATTCGGCCACTCTCCGCCGGTGCGGCGGGCGACGCCTGGTGATCTGCCACGATGAGGCGGCCCGATCGCGATGTGTGCGCGGTGTCTCCGCGTGGTGAGAGGAGTGGCCCGGTGAGCACGACTTCCCTCAGTTCGGCCGTGATGACCCACCCGGTGCGCGCGGAACAGGCCGCGGCGCTCGCCGCCCGGCTGGGGCTCGGGGGACTGGCGCGCGACCCGGACCCGGACGGCCCGCCGTCCGCGTTGCGAACCGCGCTGGTGGCGTGGGCGGCGCGGGCGGAGGGAGCCGGGCACCACCTGGTCGTCCAGGACGACGTGGCGGCGCCGCCGGAGCTGTTGGAGTTGGTGGCCGGATCGGTGGCGCGGTTTCCGGACGAGGCGTTGATCTTCTACACCAACTGGCATGCCCGGAACGGTGCCGCGGCCCGACTGGCGGCGCTGGCCGGGGCGGGGTGGGTGCGGGCGGTATCGGAGGAGTTCGCGCCGACGCTGGCCATCTGCCTGCCGGCGCACACCGCGGACGCGTTCCGGGCGTTCGCCGCGGACAGCGCCGAGCGCCATGACGACGAGGTGATGGCGGCGTTCCTGCGCGCCGAGGGACGGCCGGGGCTGCTGGCGGTGCCGACCGTGGTCGAGCACATCGGGACGAGCAGCATCAACGGGCATGCCGCGCAGGGGATCCGGTTGGCGGTGTGCCCCGTCGGGGCGGCGGAAGCGCGTCCGCTGTTGGACCGCGGATGGGTGCTGGAGGAGTTGGACTGGCTGCCGTACATGCGGTACGGCGAGGGGTACCTGCGGCCGGCGGGGCACGAGCACGACGCCGATCCGCGGCGACACCTGCGGTGGACCGAAGCGCTGCCGAACACCGGCCTGACGACGGGACAGGTGTGGGACGTGGTGCGGCGGCACCGGCCCGAGGACGCCGCGGCGTCGGTGGGACGCCTCTTCGGGCACTCCTTCGCGGACGAACTGTGGATCCACTGCCTGCTGTTGGGCCGACAGGCCGAGGACGCCGCGCGCCGGCACGCGACCCGACGGGCGGCGGCCGGGACGGTGGGTGACGCCGGGGCCCGGGTCCGGGCCGCCGCGCTCTCCACGGTCGGCCCGGCCGGGCTGTCTCCCGAGCGGCGGCCCGACCTGATCCCGGAACACACCGCGCTCATGGCGGCGTACGCGGAGAGCGCGGTGCGGTGCGGTGGTCTGCTGCTCGGGCCGGCGGCGGAGCTGCTGGGAGAGGTTCAGTAGGCGCGGACGTCGTGGGTGATCCAGACGCAGGGTTCCCAGTAGGCGCCGCGGTCGCGGGAGTGGTCGATGTCGAGGGGAGCCAGGCCGCCGGGGAAGACGTAACGGCCGTCGTCGGGGAAGACCATCTGGGTCCACGCCTCCCATTCGGCGATGGTGCCGGTGATACGGGAGGACTCCGCCACCGCCGCGGCGATGGTCCCGCCCTGGCGCACCTGGGTGCGGATCCACGGATCGAACGGGGCGCCGTCGGCGCGGGTCCACGATGCGTAGCGGTCGATGGGGGCGAGCGGGTAGCGGTCCTTCCGGGTGGGGCGGATCGGGATGATCACATGGGAGTGGCCGGCGGCGCGGGCCATCTGGGCCATGTGGTCCAGGAGGCGGGTGGAGTACCCCTTGCCCTGGTGGGCGGGGGCGATCTCGATGCCCAGGGCGCAGAGGGCGTTCGGCTTCGCCCCGGTGTCGTGGTCGTGGAAGGCCGCCGCGATGGAGGCGTCGAGGCCGGTGCCGAGGCCCTCCGGGGTGCCGTCCCAGGTACGGGGGAGGGTCCGGCCGGTGCCGAGCACGGTGTCCGTGGCGGTGTCGTGGAGGAGGAACTGGTGGTCGGGGAAGTCGGTGAACAGGCGGTCCCAGAAACCGGCGTTGATGTCGCCGTGCAGGTTGTATTCGGGGACCACTCCGGCGAATTCCCCGGTGATCCGGTCCCACAATTCCGGACGCTGTGAATGGTGCACGAACTCCAGGGTCATGCGGCGCTCTCCTGCGGCTCGCCGGGCTTCTCCGCGGCCCAGACGATGACCAGCGGGAGGTCTTTCCAGGCGGCCTGTGCGGCGTCCGCGATGGCCTCTTCGTAACCTCCCGGTGCCAGCCGGCCGTTGAAAACCGGTTCGTGGCATTCCCGTACGGTCAGCCCGGCGGCGTGGAAGGCGTCGAGATAACGGCCGGGCAGATGCACGTGATTGCGGACGAAGGCCAGTTGGTCCGCGCCGTGGACGAATACGCACTGGCCCTGGAGGGAGATGACGAACGGATGCAGGTCGGAGAGGACGATCCGGCCGCCGGGGCGGAGCACCCGCGCCAGTTCGGCGATCCCCGGGGAAACGTCCGGGAGATGCGTCATGGCCAGGGAACAGACCACCAGGTCGACGCTTTCGTCGTCGACCGGGAGGCTTTCCAGCCGACCGCGCCGGAATTCCGCACCGGGCACCTTGCGGCGGGCCTGCGCCAGCATCTCCGGTGACTGGTCGACGCCGATGGTGCGGTAGCCGCGGGCGGCCAGGGCGGCGGTCTGCCGGCCGGTGCCGCAGGCCGCGTCCAGGGCGGTGCCCACCGGACCGCGGTCCAGCAGCCGGTGCACCACCGGCTCCTCGACCTCGATGTACGAACTGGGCAACGAGTCGTAGCGGGCCGCCCAGGAGGCGTAGCCGGCCGCCACGTCCAGTTCGTCGAGCGCGGCCCCGCCGCCCGGGAGCGAGATGTCCTTGCCGGTGACCAGTGCCTGGATTTCCTCGCCCCGGGCTTTCAGGAAGTCCTCGTCGGCGTCCAATGCATGACGCAGCAACGCCAACCCCTCGATGCCCAACATGAGTTCACGTACCCGGAATTCTTGGTCCATTTCCTGCTGTCTCCCTTGGCCGGAAGTTCTGTTGTCGGCGCCTCGTCCGCGCTCCTAGCATGGCGCGCGTGATAGAGGGATATATGGAACGTGAGAGCGTGCCGGTCGGTCGGCGTCTCGAATTTCATGTGTCGACCGACGCCGAGGAATTCTGGGTACTCTTCTACCGCCTGGGGAAGGAGCTGTCCTTCATGGCGGAAATTGGACCGTATCCGGGGGCGCTTGCCACCCCGCCACCGCACCCGGACGGCGTCCCCGAGCATGCCTCGCCCGCCGTGGACTGGAATTGGCCGCCGTATCACCACACCCTTCCTGAGGACTGGCCGCCGGGAATCTATCTCGCCCATTTCATCGAGGGCCCGGAGCATCGGGCCCGGCAGGTGCCGCTGCTCGACGACTCCGGAATCGAGGGTTTCGGACGCGAGTTCTTCGTCGTCCGTCCGGCCCGGCCCGCGGCGACCGGCGCGCGCATTCTCTACAAGAAATCGACGTACACCCGGCACGCGTACAACCGCTCCGACCGGGCGGACGTCCAGCGGGCCGCCAGCCTCTACGACCACCCGGTCTACCAGCAGGCCGGTCCGGACGGGCCGCGCGGCCACCGGCTCAGTCTGCACCGGCCGGGCGGGGTCATCGACCTCGCCTACTGGGACGCGCCGTTCATCGCCTGGCTGGAGCGCAACGGCTACCACGTCGACTACTGCACCGACCTCGACCTGCACGAGGACCCCGGGCTGCTCGCCCCCTACCGGCTGCTGCTCAGCGTCGGCCACGACGAGTACTGGAGCGCGGCGATGCGCGGCCACGTCGCGGAGTTCGTCCGGGGCGGCGGGAACGTGGCGTTTCTGAGCGCCAACACCTGCTGGTGGCGGGTCCACCCGGTGGCGGGGAACACCGCGTTCGTCTCCGACACCGACCACCACGTCGGCGCGGAGTACCCGCACCTTCCGGCCACCGACCAGTGGTGGCCGGCCCCGCCGGACGGCGTCGGCGAACCGGAGAACGCCCTGACCGGGGTCAGCTTCCGCAACGGCGGCATGTGGCCGGGCGAGTGGCCCGGCGACCGGCCGCGCGAAGGCTATCGGGTGCAGCACGCGGACCACTGGGTGTACGAGGGCACCGGGCTGCGGGACGGCTCCGACGGCGGGCCGGCCGACGCCCTGGGGGGCGGCACGCCGCTGATCGGCTACGAGTGCGATGGCGCGGCCTTCGCCCGGGACGCGGACGGCGTGGCGCACGCCACCGGGACGGACGGCACGCCCGAGTCCTTTCTCATCCTGGGGATCTACCTCCTCGATCCGGTGCACGACGACTTCCACCACCTGAAATGGGGGCACTGGAACTGCCCGGCGCGCGAACCGGCGATCACCAGCCCGCGCGCCGCCACGATGGGGCTCTACACCGCCGGCGGCACGGTGTTCACGGCCGGGACCACCGACTGGTCGGTGGTCTGCGGCCGGGAACTCGACGCCGGCGTCGTCCGGGTGACCCGCAACGTGCTGGATCGACTCGCAGGTCCGGGCCCCGCTACAACAGACTGCTGAGCGCGGCCAGCGAGGGGATGCGGGCGGCCCCGTCCGGGAGTGGCGGGGCCGTCCCTGCCACCGCCCGGTCGGGGCGCCACAGGTGCACCGCCCGCATCCCGTACGCCAAGGGTCCCGCGACGTCCGCCTCCCACATATCGCCGACGAACAGGGCCTGCTCGGGGCGGATCTCGCACCGTTCCAGCACAGTCCGGTAGATGAGGGGATGCGGTTTGCGGGCGCCGGCGCGGGCCGAGGGGACCGCGACGTCGACCAGCCCGGCCAGCCCCACGTCCTCGATGGCGCGGTCCAGGTCCCAGTACCAGTTGGAGCAGACCGCCACCGTCAGGCCGCGGGTGCGCAGCCCGGCCAGCGCCGCCGGCACGTCGTCGAACAGGGCCAGGTGCAGGTCCTTCATGGCCCGGTCGATCTCGACGGCCAGCGGACCGGCCTCCGGCTCGGGTACGCCGCAGGCCAGCGCCCGTCGCCGGAGCCGGTCCAACTCCCAGGCGAGGTAAGCCCGTTCACTGGTGGAGTGCGCGGTGTGCTCCTCGCCGTCCCGGGGCCCGACGGCCCACTGGTCACCCCACGCGTCGGCGGCCTCGGCCAGGCCCCGACGGAGGAAGAGCGACCGGTGACTGGGCGGCAGCGGATCGACCAGCCGCACCAGCGTGCCGTAGAAATCGAGGATCACGGCCCGGACGGCGGGCCGGCGGGGCGGCGACGGGGCCGGCACCGGCCTCAGTACCGTCCGTGGCGGCGCGGGAAGTAGTCCTCCAGTGTCCCTTCCCGTTCGATGTCGAAGGTGGCGCAGTGCAGTCCACCGCCGAACGGGCCCACTGCGCGGAACGGCACCGGCACGATCTCGAAGCCGTAGCCGGACAGCTGGTCGGCGAGCGCCACTTCCTTCTCCTCGATGCACAGGGTGTTCGGACCGAGGTTGAGCATGTTTCCGGCCAGCCACGGACTGCAGTACGACAGCTTGGGCGGGTGGTCCCAACTGGCCGGCTGGACCGCCTCGACGATCTCCCAGTCGTTGAGCCGGAAGAACTCCATCAGCTCGGCGTCCGCGAGCCGTTCACCGCAGTGCAGTACCAGTCCGGGGCGCAGCGGGACCCAGGTGGCGTCGATGTGCAGCGGGTGGGTGTTGGTGGAGGTCACCGCGTGCACCCGGTGGTCGGGGAAGTGGCGTTTGAGCCATTGGTAGCCACTGCGGTTGGTGACGAACGACAGCTGGACGAAGAGGTCCTTGCCGAAGCGCGCGATGTCCGCCGCGTCGAACAGCGGCTCCTCCTCGGTCAGGACGAGGTCGTAGTCCCGCACCCGGGCCAACTGCACGTCGGTGGGGAGGGAGTTGTAGGTGTCCCAGAACCCCGGTTTGTAGGTGGCGTCGGTCAGCCGGGGCTTGGGGGCCGCCTCCCAGCGCATGCGCGGATCGGCCTTGAACAGGTCCTGGAGCAGTGGCCGGTAACAGAGGTACTCGAACCAGCGGCTGCGGTACGACATGGTGGCTTCGAGGATCTCGTTGCCCACGGTCAGCAGCAGATCGCGCGGCGGCATGCAGCCGGACATGGTCTCCTGGGTCCAGTCCGGGGTGGTGACCTGCTGGTTGAAGTCGACGGGGGTGGGGCGGTCGACGCGGATGCCGCGGCGGCTCAACATCGCGGCGAAGGCGTCGAGTTGCTCATTGGCCTCGGCGGTCATGTCGGCCGGCATCGGGCCGTAGGTGCCCAGCGGGAACCCGTCGTCGGGGAAGTCCCGTCGGACCGCCGGCTCCGGGGCCTGCACCACCGCGTCGTCGGCGCGCCCGACGACGACGTGCCGCAGGGGATCCCAACCGTTCCAGGAGTTGACCTGCACCGGGCGGTTGGCCGGATCTGCGGCCGTCGTGCCGTACTCAGTCACGTGCAAACCCTTCGATAGGGGACGTGGGTGACACCCGAGCAAAACTGAGGCAGTGGAGGCGGCACCGTCAAGAGCCGATCATTCGGGCAGCGCGCCTTTTGCGTCAAAACAACGGTGGCTTTGCCACGGCGAACGCAAGATCAGCATATGGTCCGGCCTGGCATACGGCCGTTCGCGGAATATTCCAACGGCCAGATCCGGCCGTCGGATTATCTGGCCGGAAAGACTCCACGAGGTGAGAGACGAGGTGCCCGGGGTAGATACAGCCGGTTCCGACAACCCGACGGAGGAGATCATGGCCGAACGCATCTCCCGTTTAGCGGCGGGCCTGGGGGCAATGGCTGTGCTGGGCGCGGTGGCCGGCTGCGGCGGCGGCAAACCGGTCGCCGCCGCGGACCGGACCGGGGAGATCACGGTCTGGCTGACCGTGGATGCCCAGGAGAGCTGGCCGGAGCTGGTGGCCGAGGTCAACGACCGCTTCCGGAAGACCTATCCCAAGATCAAGATCAACGTGCAGTACCAGCAGTGGACCACGAAGAACCAGAAGATCGACGCCGCACTCGCCGGGCGGGAAGTCCCCGATGTGGTCGAAATGGGCAACAGTGAGACCACCAATTACATAGTCAACGGCGCCTTCGCGCCCGTCGATCCAGCGAAATTCGATCACTCCGCGGAATGGCTCCCGGCCCTCCGCGACGCCTGCCGCGACGGCGGCAAGACCTATTGTGTCCCGTATTACGTGGGTGCCCGAGTGGGCATCTATCGTAAGGATCTCCTCGCCCAGGTCGGAGTGCACCAGGCCCCGCGCAGCTATCCCGAACTCCGCGCCGACCTCGACAAACTCAAGGCGAAGTTCGGCGCCGCCGACAAGAATTTCTCCGCCTTCTACATGCCCGGCCGCTATTGGAACGCGGCGATCGCCTTCGTCAAGGACGCCGGCGGCGATATCGCGGTGCGCAAGGACGGTCGCTGGCACGGCGCGCTCTCCTCCGCCCGCTCCGTGGCCGGCCTCACCGCCTGGAAGGACCTCCTCGACGCCTACTACACGGGCGACCGCTCCAAGGACAACGGCGACGAACCGGGCGTCGTCGGCCAGGGCAAGGTCGGCATGTTCTACGGCAACACCTGGGAGGCCAAGGCCGCGACCGACAGCAGGTCGGGCGGCGACCCGGCGCTGCGCGGGAAGTTCGCCACTTTCGCCTTCCCCGGACCCTCCGGCAAATTGCTGCCACCGTTCCTGGGCGGCTCCACCCTGGCGATCCCCGCCAAGTCCACCCAGCAGGACCTGGCCCAGGACTGGATCCGGTTGTTCACCGACCGCACCTCACAGCGCCGTCTGATAGCCGCCGACACCCTGCCCAACAACACCGCCCAACTCCGCGAGGTGGCCGCCGGCGGGGTCAACGGCCCGGCGGCGCAGGCCGCCGAGAACGGTTGGGTGACGCCGCTGGCGCCCGGCTGGGGAGCCGTCGAGAAGTCCAACGTCCTCCCGGAGATGCTCCAGGACATCGCGACCGGGAAACAACCGGTGGCGGACGCCGCGCGGGCCGCGGACCGCCGTATCGACGCCGTGATCAACGAGCGCTGACGGCCGTGGGGACCGTGGATCTGCCGGGACGGCCCCGCGCCGCCCGGTCGCCGCAACGGCCACCGACGGACCGGGCCACCCGTCCGCGGCACACCGTCCGCCGGCGGCTGCTGCCGTATCTGCTGATCGCGCCGACCGTGCTCGCGCTCGCCGCGGTCCTCGGCTACCCGCTCGTCGACCTGGTGCTGCTGTCCTTCCAGGACATGACCCGGCGCGAACTGTTCTCCGGGGCCGCGCCGCCCTACGCCGGGCTCGCCAACTACCGCTCGATCCTCTCCGACGGCTTCTTCTGGACCGTCGTCGGCCGCACCGCCCTGTTCACCGTGGCCTGCGTCGCGGCCACGATGGTGCTCTCGCTCCTGGTGGCGCTGCTGATGCGACGGGTGGCGCGGTGGGTGCGGACGACGATGACCGGCGTCCTGGTCGCCGTCTGGGCCATGCCGGTCATGGTGGCGGCGTCCATCTTCCGCTGGCTCTCGGACGCCGACTACGGCGTCGTCAACTGGCTCCTCGGCCTGCTGCCGGGACTCGACTTCAGCAAGCACAACTGGTTCGAGAACCCCTGGCAGGGCTTCGCCGTCATCACCGGCGTCGTGGTCTGGGGCGCCGTCCCGTTCGCCGCACTGACCCTCCAGGCCGCGCTCAGCCAGGTCCCCGCCGAACTGGAGGAGGCGGCACTGGTCGACGGCGCCCGCCCCGGCCAGCTGTTCCGGCACGTCACCTGGCCGGTGATCAAACCGTCCGTCGTCCTGGTCACCTCGCTCAGCGCCATCTGGGACTTCGGGGTGTTCAACCAGATCTGGCTGATGCGCGGCGGCCAACCGGAGAAGGAGTACTACCTGCTCGGCGTCTACTCGTTCATCCAGTCCTTCGCCGTCAACCGCTACAGCGTCGGCGCGGCCATCGCCGTCCTCACCGTCCTGATGCTGCTGGCCGGCGCGGTCGTCTACGTCCGCCAGCTCGTCCACCTGGGAGCGGCCGAGTGAACACAGCCCCTGGCACCAGGAGCGCCTCCGGCGCCCGCCGCCGACGCCGCACCGCGGCGAACGCCCTCGGCCTCGCCTTCAGCGCACTGATGGCCTTCCCGCTCTACTGGATGCTGCTCACCGCGTTCCGCCCGGCCACCGAGATCCACGCCGACCCACCGCGCTTCTGGCCCGACCACCTGACGCTGGAACACTTCCGCCGCGCCCTGAGCACCCCGACGTTCTGGGCCAACGTCCGCTCCAGCGTCCTGATCGGCGCCGGCACCGTGCTGGTCTCCCTGCTGATCGGGACCCTGGCGGCGTTCGCCCTCGCCCGCTTCTCGTTCGCCGGGCGCAAGGCCCTCGTCCTGGTCATCCTCGGCGTCCAGATGATCCCGCTCGCCGGCCTGATCATCCCCATCTACCTGCTGCTCAGCGACGCCGGACTGACCGACAGCCTGCCCGGCGTGATCCTCACCTACCTCGTCTTCATGCTGCCGTTCACCGTCTGGCTGCTGCGCGGCTTCATCGCCGCCGTCCCGGTCGAGCTGGAGGAGGCCGCGATGACCGACGGCTGCACCCGCCTCGGCGCGTTCCGCCGGGTCGTGCTGCCGCTGCTCGCCCCGGGCCTGGTGGCGACCTCCGTCTACGCCCTGGTCCAGGCGTGGAACGAGTACGTCCTCGCCTACGTCCTGCTGTCCAGCAACGACAAACAGACCCTCAGCATCTGGCTGGTGTCCTTCCAGACCAGCTTCGGCACCGACTACGGCGGAATGATGGCCGGTGCCACGCTCACCGCCCTCCCCGTCGCGGTCTTCTTCGCCTTCGTCCAGCGGCGGATCGGCGCGGGCCTGACCGCCGGCGCGGTCAAAGGGTGACCCGCCGAAGACGGGTCACCGGCGCCGCTACGGCCACCCCCGGCTGAGCCGCCGCGCCCACCAGCCGCCCGCCCCCGACCACCCCACCGGGCATGCCGCCCCAGCGCCATGTGGCACGCGCTCGGCCGGCGGACCGACGATCCGCCGGTGTACGCAACCTCCGACCTTGCAGGAGAACACGTGACGTTCGACCGTCTCGACCTGGTGTCCAAGCTGTACCAGCCGTCCGGCTGGCCCCGGATCCTCGAAGCGGCCACCGGGACCCGCTCCAGCGGCCCCTTGGTCGTGGACCTGGACCCGACGACCTTCTGCGACCTGGCCTGCCCCGAGTGCATCAGCGGAAAGCTGCTCAACCAGGGGCGCTTCACCCCCGAACGGCTCGCCGAACTGGCCGGTGAACTCGTGGAGATGCAGGTCCGGGCGGTGGTCCTGATAGGCGGCGGGGAACCCCTCGCCCACCGGGGCACCCGCCAGGTCCTACGCGTTCTCGGTGAAGCCGGCATCGCGATCGGCGTGGTCACCAACGGCACCCTGATCAAGCAGAACCTCGCCGAACTCGCCGCCTACGCCTCCTGGGTGCGGGTCTCCATGGACGCCGGCAGCAGCGAGACGTACCGGCGCTTCCGCCCCGACCGCAAGGGCCGCAGCGTCTTCGACAAGGTCATCGGCAACATGCGGCTGCTGGCCGAGGCCAAGCGCGGCGCCCTGGGCTACTCGTTCCTCGTCATGACCCGGCAGGAGCCCGACGGCACCGTCGTCAGCAACCACCACGAGGTCCTCCAGGCCGCCGAACTCGCCCACGACATCGGCTGCGACTACTTCGAGACCAAGGCGATGTTCGACGACGGACACCACGTCATCCAGGTGCCGGACGAGATCCTCGCCTCCGTCGACGAGCAGCTCGACAAGGCCGCCGTCCTGGCCGGCGACGGCTTCGAGATCGTCAACTCCTCGACGCTGACCTCCCTGCGGAACCGGGTCGGGCCCGTCCAGGACAAGGACTACCACCGCTGCCGGGTCGCCGAACTGCGCACCCTGGTCACCCCGTCCGGGGTGTACGTCTGCTCGTACCACCGGGGGAACGCCGGCGCCCGGATCGGGGACGCGGTGACCGAGAGCCTCCCCGAGATCTGGCGGACCTCGGACCGCGGCATCGTCGACCCGAGCCGGGACTGCCGCTTCCACTGCGCCCGCCACCGCTCCAACCTCGAACTCGACACGATCGGGGCCGGAACGGTGGCGGGAACGGTGGCCGCACCGGAGCCCGGTACGGACTACGACCCGTTCATCTAAGGGGTAGGGCCTGTCCGGTGGATCATGGCCGGGTCCGCGGCGTCTGGCACGGCACCTCGCCGCGTTGCCGAAACGTCCCAATAGCTCCGCTATCAGGCC
>NZ_JBHVQS010000015.1:0-147402 GCF_042886435.1 Streptomyces sp. NPDC058000 | reverse complement strand
CTCGACGTGGAACGGGGCCGCTGGTACCTGACGGCATCGTGGACCAGGCCCGTGGTCAAGACCGTGCCGCTGGATGCGGCACGCGCCAAGGGCATGGTCGGCATGGATACGAACGCCGACCACTTCGCCGCCTACCTGCTCGACGGGCACGGCAACCCGGTCGGCGAGCCGCGCCGCTTCTCCTACGACCTGTCCGGGTCGGCCGACCACCGCGACGCCCAGATCCGGCACGCTCTCACCCGCCTCCTGCACTGGACCAAGCAGGCCGGGGCAAAGGCCATCGGTATCGAGAACCTGGACTTCGCCACCGAGAAGACGCGCGAGAAGCACGGCCGGCGCAAGCGGTTCCGGCAGCTCATTTCCGGCATGCCGACCGGCAAGCTCAAGGCCCGCATCGTGTCCATGGCCGCCGAACAGGGTCTCGCGATCGTCGCAGTCGATCCGGCGTACACCTCGATGTGGGGCGATGAGCACTGGCGCAAGCCCCTGACCAGCAACAAACGAAAGATGTCCCGTCACGATGCCGCTGGCATCGCGATCGGGCGACGCGCCCTCGGGCATCCGATCCGGCGACGGACGGCACCGCCCCAGCATCACCAGAGTGATGGTGCTGGGCATCGGACCGCCCAGGCCGAACCGGTGGTCCTAGGGAGCGAGGAACCCCGCCACCCCGCCACGGACCGTAGCCAGGAGCTGCGTGCCCGGGCGGAGGGAACGAGAACGCGGGCGACCAGTCGGACATCCAAAACCGTTCGGGATGTCCGCAGTGATCAGGTACGGGTCCAAGACTCACTCCTGATCACTTAGTTGGAACGGTAGGGAATCCCGGTGTTCGGTCGTGGGCGCGGCATCGATTCGTCACCGATTTCCGGAAATTCCTTGCCGCGCGGTCGACGTCAGCGAACAATGCGCATGACAAATCCGGAGCGGCAGAGGAGAACTGACGCCGCGCAACTCCGGACACAGAGCTGAGAGGACCCCCCACATGTATCGACCTCTCGTCGGCACCCTGACCACCGCCGTTCTGGGAGCCGCCGCCCTGGTGACCGCCGCCACCCCGGCGGGCGCCGCCCCGGCCGGTGCCGCCGCGCACCACAAGCCGAAGCCCCCGCAGACCAAGGCCGTCGACTTCGCCGGCACGGTCGCGTTGGACGACTGTTCGGGATCGATCGTCAAGATGCCGACCTCGCAGCCGAACGACCCGGCGCTGGTGATGACCAACGGTCACTGTCTGGAGAGCGGGATGCCCGCCCCGGGCAAGGTCATAGTCGACCAGCCTTCCACTCGCGGCTTCACCGTCCTGGACAAGTCCGCCGGCGACCTGGGCACGATCCAGGCCACCAAGGTCGTCTACGCGACGATGACCGACACCGACGTGACGCTGTACGAGACCGGCTCGACCTACGCGGACATCGAGCAGAAGTACGGCATCAAGCCGCTGGAGCTGTCCACCGACCACCCCGCCAAGGGTGCCGGGATCACGGTCGTCTCCGGCTACTGGAAGAAGACCTACACCTGCAGCGTCGACGGGTTCGTGCCCACCCTCAAGGAGGGCGGCTGGGCCTGGAAGGACTCCGTCCGCTACACCCCGGAGTGCAAGACGATCGGCGGCACCTCCGGGTCGCCGGTGATCGACAACGCCACCGGCAAGGTCACCGCCATCAACAACACGGGTAACGAGAACGGTGAGCGCTGCACCGAGAACAACCCGTGCGAGGTGGACGAGAACGGCAACGTGACGGTCCACGAGGGCATCAACTACGCCGAGGAGACCTACTCGATCCCCAAGTGCTTCGGCGCCGGCAACAAGCTCGACCTGACCGCCGCGGGCTGCACCCTGCCCAAGCCGTCGGGCGTCCGCCGCTGACCGCAAGCCGCAAGCCGCTGGCCGCAAGCCGCAAGCCGCAGGCCGCTGGCCGTAAGCCGTTGACCGGACACCGCCGACCTTGAGGTGCTGACCGGACACCGCTGACGCGCGCCGCAAGGAACCAGGTCCCGTGCACCGCGTGCACGGGACCTGGCCTTTTTCCGGGGGGTGGCGTCAAGGGGAGGGTGCCGGCTACGGCAGCCCGTGGACGTGGCCGCCCACCTGGCTCGCGAAGGCGCCGCCGTTCGCGGCGTCCCAGTTCGTCGACCAGGTCATCGCGCCCCGCAGTCCCGGATACGTCCGGGACGGTTTGAACGAGCCGCAGTTGTTGCCCGTGGTCAGGCAGTCCAGCGCCGCGTTGACCACGGACGGGGCGACGTAGCCGCCGCCCGCCGCGCTGGGCGACGCCGGCACGCCCAGGCCGACCTGCGACGGGTCCAGCCCACCCTCCAACTGGGTACAGGCGAGCGCGGTCAGGAAGTCCACCGAGCCCTGGGCGTACACCTTGCCGTCGCAGCCGTTCATTGAACCGCTGTTGTAGAACTGCGTGTTGACGACGGTCAGGAAGTCCTTGATGGCCAGTGCCGTCTTGAAGTACTCGTTCTGCGGCGACAGCATGTCGATGGTCTGCGGGGCCATGGTCACCACGACGTCGGGGTGCTTGGCGTGGACGGCCTTCAGCGCCTGCGTCATGTACGTGGAGTTGAGGCCGTTCTCCAGGTCGATGTCGACGCCGTTGAAGCCGTACTGGTCCATCAGGCCGTTGATCGAGTCGGCGAAGTTCCGTGCGGACGTGTCGTCGTTGACGGCCACCGCGCCCCTCTCGCCGCCGACCGAGAGCACCACCGACTTGCCGGCCGCCTGTTTGGCCTTGATGTCCGCGGTGAAGTCGGCGGCCGACCCGTAGCCGACCGCCGGGTCGAGGTTGAAGGTGACGGCGCCCGGCTGCCCGGTCGCGTCGGCGAAGGCCACCGCGATGATGTCGTAGGCGTCGTCGACGTCCTTCAACTTCTGCACCGTCGCACCGTTGTTGAAGTTCTGCCAGTAACCGGTGAGGGCGTGCTTGGGGACGGCCGCGGTGCGGGCCGCGGGGCCGGTCGCCCCGGCCGCTCCGGCGGTGCCGGCGGGACCGGCGGCGACCAGCCCGGCAGAGGCCAGCGCGGCGGCGGCCACCCCCGCCAGCAGCCGTCCGCGGGCGCGTCCCGCCCTTGTCGTACCCGCCGTCCTTGCCGTACCGCTCGTCCCTGCCGTACCTGTTCCTCTGCGTGCGCGAACCACGACTGCCTCCGTGTGGGGGGGGGTTGGGGGAGTGGTGCCGTGCGCGCTCAGGGGCCCCTGGGCTTGCCGTACAAGGTGGTCCAGACCAATAAACGGTGTCAAGGGTCCGGTCGGAAGCGGGTGTTCCGATGGTCGCCGCTTGGGCGGTATGCGGGGTTTCCCTGTGGACCGGCGGGCAAGACGAGTAGCCCAGAACGTGTTCTCCGGGACGTATCTCTGTGGATAAAGTGCTGAGCGTATGGCGCCGATGGCGCAGAGCTGTGCCGATCCGCGGTCCCGGGAGCCCCGGAGGCCGGAAGGAGTGGGGGAGCGACGTGCCGACCGCGATTGCAGTCACCAGCCCGGACCTCGCGCTGCCCTCCCCCGAGCCCTCGACCTGGCTCGGGCGGGGTGGGGGTCCCCCCAGCGGTAGCTGGGGGAGTGCCCCCATCGATCGGCAGACGCCCGCCGCGGTCGTCCTCCGCGCCCCCCACCTCCAGCCGTTGGACGAGGCCCTGACGGAGATCAGCGCGGTCCTGGAACACCACGGCCACCTCATCGTCCTGTACTCCGCCGCCTGCCCACCGGAGCACGTCCGCCGGCTGCACACCCTGCGCGCCGTCCTGGAGAGCGAGCGGATCGCGATCCTGCCCAGCGCCCTGCCGCCGCTCGGCGTCGCCGTACTCGCCCGCCAGCTCCGCCAGTTGTCGGTGTGCGGCTTCAGCCCCGGCGTGCTGGCCTGCGCCGCCCGGCTGCTGGCGCACTACGTCCATGCCGGCGCCCTGCTGGGCAGCGTCAGCGGGCTGGACCGGGTCGAGGTGGACCTGCGCTCTCACATGAAGTCCTGGCTGCCCGGCGCGCACTTCGCGGTCCTCGCCACCCCGCAGCCGCAACTGCTCCACCTCGACCGGCACAGCACCCACGCCGGACTCCGCCCGCCCGGCTTCGCCACCCAACTCGCGGTCGCCCGCGGCCAGCTCACCGCCGACTGGGTGACCGCCGCGCTGGCCCCGGCCTGGCAGGTGCAGGGCGTCTACGAGGCGCGCCTGCCCACCGACTCCGCCCGCTGGTGGGGCACCCAGAAGCTGATCGAATTCGCCGCCGCCATCCCCGATCCGGCGCTGCTCAGCCGCCTCGTGGCGTCCGTCCGGCGCGAGGAGTGCGGCTGGTGCGGCCAGGAAGTGATCGGCGACCGTTGCGCGTTCTGCGCGGCGCCGCTGGCCCGGGACCGGGCGGGCGGCGGCTCCGCCGGGCGGGCACCCGCCGCCATAGCCGGGGCGCCGACCGCGGCCGCGGCGCCGGCGCCCGCCCCCGCCGCGGACCCGTCCACGCCGCCCGCCGCGCCCGACCCGGCCGGCTCACCGCTGTGGCAGCGCGGCCTGTCACCCGTGGCGCCCTCCGGCGTCCCCGGGGTGGTCGGCATCACCGGCGTACCGGTGCCGGACCGGGCCGACGCACCCCACGTCACGGGCCCATCTCACGTCACGGGCCCACCCCAGGGCCCGGGCGCCCCTCAGTGCACGGGCACGCCCCCCGCCGCCGGAGCGCCCTACGGCACGGAAGCGCCCTGCGGCACCGGAACGCCCCACGTCCCCGGCGGCCCGTACGGCGCCGGAGCACCCCACGCCCCGGGCGCGCCCCACGTCCCGGGCGTCACCGGCCTCACCGGGGTCCGCGGCGGGCCCGGTCAACTCGACGTCCGCGGACCGGACGCCATGACCGGTGCGTTCCAGCGGCCGGTCGGCCCCCAGCCACCCGGCCCGTCCGGGCTGCCCGGCCACCCGGACCACCCCGACCTCCGCACCCTCCCCGGCGCCGCGCGGGCGGTGGCCCACGTGCGCTGAACCGCCCGTGCACCGCAGCCCGTTCCCGTCCACCGCCGGCCCTGACCGCCCCGCCCCCGTCCCGATCGAGGTCCCCCGCCCATGAACTCACGCCAGCGCCGCGGAGTGATCCTGCTGCTCCTGTCCGTCCTGTGTGCGGTCGGCGCCTTCATCGGCGTGCTGTCGGTGATCCGGAACGTCGAGTCCAAGGTCGGACCGGAACGGACCGCCTACCGACTCAAAACGGATGTCGCGGCCTATAAAACGCTGGATCCCGGGCAGTTCGAAGAGGTGAGGATCCCGGAGCGCTGGCTGCCGCCCACCGCCGTGACCGACCTGGACAAGGTCAGCGGCAAGATCGCGGTGACCCCGCTGAGGAAGGGCTCGCTGCTCCAGGACGACATGGTCGTCGACCGCCCGGCCCTCCAGCCCGGGCAGCAGGAGATCGCCATCATGATCGACGCCGCCACCGGCGTGGCCGGCAAGATCAACCCCGGCTCCCGGGTCAACATCTTCGCCACCTTCGACGGCCGCCGCCCCGAGGACAAGCCGGTGTCCAAGGTCATCGTCGCCGGCGCCCAGGTCATCGACGTCGGCAAGCTGTCCCCCCTGGAGGCCAAGGACCCCGGCAGCACCGGCGCCACCAGCCGCCAGCCCGGTCAGGCCGTCCCGATCACCTTCGCCCTGGACACCCAGGACGCCCAACGGGTCGCCTACGCCGAGTCGTTCGCCTCCCACGTACGGCTCGCCCTGCTCGCCCCCGGCAGCCAGGCCACCATCCCGCCCGGCGAGCGCACGTACACCCTCGACGGCGACAAGTGACCCGGAGGCCCAGGTGACCATCCGCATCCTCCCGGCAGTCGGCGACCCGGACGCCGCCCGGGCCCTGGCCGCGCTCCTCGACCAGATGCCGGACGCCGAACCGGCGCCCGCCGTCACCGACGCCACCGCGCTGCTCAACGCCCTCGCCGGCGCCGCCGGGCAGCCCGGCGCGACACCGCCGGCAGCCGCCGGACCCGCGGCCGGCACCCCGGCCGCCGCCGTCCTGGCGCTCCCCGAGGTCGTCCTCGTCCACGAAGGGATCGGCCCGGTCCCGGCACTGGAACTGATCCGCGAAGTGGCGCTCCGCTTCCCCGCCGTCGGCGTCGTCCTGATCACCGCCGACGCCGGCCCCGCCCTCTTCTCCGCCGCGATGGACGCCGGCGCCCGGGGCATCGTCGCCCTGCCCCTGGGCTACGACGAACTGGCCGCCCGGGTGCAGGCCGCGGCCCAGTGGGCGGCCGGGGTACGCGTCCACCTAGGGGGGAACCAGGACGCGCTGCCCGCGCCGACCGGCACCCTGGTCACCGTCACCGGCGCCAAGGGCGGCGTCGGCACCACCGTCACCGCCGTCCACCTGGCGCTCGCGGCCCGGGCCGCCGGCCGCCGGGTCGCACTGGTCGACCTCGACCTCCAGTCCGGCGACATCGCCTCCTACCTCGACGTCCAGTTCCGCCGCTCGGTCGTGGACCTCGCCGGGATCCAGGACATCTCCGCCCGGGTCCTCCAGGACGCGGTGCACGCCCACCACACCGGCCTCGGACTGCTGTTGGCACCCGAGGAGGGCGAACGCGGCGAGGAGGTCGACGACCGCGCGGCCCGCCAGATCGTCACCGCCCTGCGCTCCCGCTACGACGTGGTGATCGTGGACTGCGGCTCCCAGATGCAGTCCGCCAACGCCGCCGCCGTCGAACTCGCCGACGTGGCCCTGCTGGTGACCACCCCGGACGTGATCTGCGTCCGCGCCGCCAAACGCCAGGTGCGGCTGTGGGACCGGCTCCGGATCCGCAAGGCAGAGGACACCACCACCGTCGTCAACCGCCTCACCCGCCACACCGAGATCCAACCCTCGCTGGTCGCCAAGGCCACCGGCACCTACGTCGCCCGGACCCCGGTCCCGGCCGCGTTCAAGGAACTCCAGCCCTGCGTCGACGCGGGCCGGATGCAGGACCTCGACGCCCGCTCCACGGTCCGCGCGGCCCTGTGGGAACTCGCCGGCGAACTGGGCCTGGCCGGCGCACCGGCCGCCCGCCCGGGCCGCGGCGGCCACCGCAACCGCCCCATGCTGACCGGGCGCAAACGCAAGGCCCTCACGACCGGGGCGGCACCCGTCCCCGGGACGGGCCAGGGGGCGGGCCCAGGGGCGGCACCGGGGCCCGGTACCGGCGCCGGCGGCCGGTTCGGCGCCCGGCGCGGGGCCCCGACCGGATCCGGCGGCACCGGCCCGTTCGACCCGGCCGGCCCCTACGAGGAGGGCTGAGCGATGCGGCGTCCCGCAGGGCCCGGCCGGGCACCGGGCGACCGCGACCGCGGCCAGGTCTCGGTCGAGTTCCTCGGACTCCTCCCGTTGATCCTCGTCGTCCTCGCCCTGCTCTGGCAGTGCGCGCTGACCGGCTACACCTACGCACTGGCCGCACACGCCGCCGACCGGGGCGCGCGGGCCGCCACCGCCACCGAGGACGGCGGCGCCGGCGCCTGCCGCACCGCCGCCGCCGACCAACTCCCCCGCGCCTGGCGGAGCGGCTCCACCACCGCCTGCACCACCGGGGCGGGACTGTGGAAGGCCACCGTCCGGATCAAGGTCCCGGTGCTCTTCCCCGGCGCCGGCGACTTCCCGTGGACGGTCACCGGCACCGCCGGCGCCGCCAAGGAGGCACCCGACCAATGACCCACCGGCCCCCCACCCCCGCCCGGACCCGCCGGCGCGCCCGGGACTCCGACCGCGGCTCCGCCTCCCTGGAGTTCCTCGGCATCCTCCCCGTCCTGCTGGTCGTCGCCCTCGCCGCCGTCCAACTGGGCCTCGCCGCCTACGCCGTCCAGCAGGCCGGCACCGCCGCCCGGGCCGCGGCCCGCACCGCCTCGATGGACCGCGCCGACCGGCAGACCGACCCGCAGACCGCCGGCCGGGCCGCGATCAGCAGCTGGGTCGCCGACCACGCCTCGATCACCGTCGGCGGCTCCGGCGACAGCGTCAGCGCCACCGCGACCGTGCAGATCCCCTCGATCGTCCCCGGCGCGGACTTCGGCTCCGCGCGCCGCAGCGCCACCATGCCCCGCCCCGAAGGAGCACCACCGCGATGAGCCTGAAAGCCCGGATCGTCGCACCCGAACCGGCCGGCGAGGGCCGCCAGGACAGCCACCTGGTCGCCGTCTACCGCGCCAAGCTGCTGGAGGAGATCGACCTCGCCGAGATGTCCTCGCTGTCCGCCGCCGAGCGCCGCTCCCGGCTGGAACGCGTCCTGGGGCACATCATCAGCCGCGAGGGCCCGGTCCTGTCCACCGCCGAACGCGCCCAACTCATCCGCCGGGTGGTCGACGAGGCGCTCGGCCTGGGCGTGCTCGAACCGCTCCTGGAGGACGCCTCGGTCACCGAGATCATGGTCAACGGCCCCGACCAGGTCTACGTCGAACGGCACGGCCGGGTCGAGCTGGTGCCCGTCCGCTTCGCCTCCCACGAACAACTCATGCAGACCATCGAGCGGATCGTCTCCACCGTCAACCGCCGGGTCGACGAGTCCAATCCGATGGTCGACGCCCGCCTGCCCACCGGCGAACGGGTCAACGTCATCATCCCGCCGCTGGCCCTCAACGGCGCCACCCTCACCATCCGCCGCTTCCCCCGCGCCTACACCCTCGCCGAACTCATCGGCATCGGCACGCTCGACGAACAGATGCTGATGCTGCTGGCGGGACTGGTGCGCGCCAAGTTCAACGTGGTGGTCTCCGGCGCCACCGGAGCCGGCAAGACCACCCTCCTCAACGCCCTCTCCGGACTCATCCCGGACGGCGAACGGATCATCACCGTCGAGGACGCCGCCGAACTCCAGCTCCAGCAGACCCACGTCATCCGGCTCGAATCCCGCCCGCCCAACGTCGAGGGCAAGGGCCGGATCACCATCCGCGACCTGGTCCGCAACTCCCTGCGGATGCGCCCCGACCGGATCATCGTCGGCGAGGTCCGCGGCGGCGAGACCCTCGACATGCTCCAGGCGATGTCCACCGGCCACGACGGCTCGCTCGCCACCGTCCACGCCAACAGCGCCGAGGACGCCCTGATGCGGCTCCAGACCCTCGCCTCCATGTCGGACGTCACCATCCCCTTCGAGGCGCTGCGGGACCAGATCAACAGCGCCGTCGACTGCCTCGTCCAACTCACCCGGCACGCCGACGGCACCCGCCGGATCAGCGAGATCGCCCTGCTGGACTCGCGCGGCCACGAGGACTACCGGATCGTGACGGTCGGCCGCTTCGAGGCCGAACCGATGGGCGCCGACCGCGTGGTGCACGGCGCCTTCCGCTACTTCCCGCTGCCCCGCCGGGTCGCCGAACGCCTCTTCATGGCCGGCGAACCCACCCCGCCCGCCTTCGGCGTGGCGGCCACCGACGACCAACTCGCCACCCGGAAGGCCACGTCATGACCGGCGGGAGCACCCTCGCCCTGCTCGCCCTCGGCGCCACCGTGCTCTGCGGCGCGCTCGCCGTCGCCGGGGTCCGCACCT
Source organism: Streptomyces sp. NPDC058000 (assembly GCF_042886435.1). Taxonomy (NCBI): domain Bacteria; kingdom Bacillati; phylum Actinomycetota; class Actinomycetes; order Kitasatosporales; family Streptomycetaceae; genus Streptomyces; species Streptomyces sp. NPDC058000. The sequence continues at coordinate 137,917 of NZ_JBHVQS010000015.1, read as the reverse complement.
ACGCCTCCGGGCGCGCCCAGCGACAGGCCATCGTCGACCGGCTCGACGACGCCCGCGGACTACCCGTGGTCGGTCGCCGCCGCCGCTTCCCGTCCGTCGACCGCACCCTGCGCGGCACCCGCTTCGGCCGCGGCCTGGAACTGCGCCTGGCCGCCACCGGACTGGACCTCACCCCCGGCGAGTTCTTCGTCTACATGGTCGCCACGGTGATCGGACTGTGGGTGGCCGCGCAGGCCGTCCTCGCCCCGTTCTTCGGGCCGATCGCCGCGGTGATCGCGGTCTGGGCGGCGTTCGCCTTCCTCAACTGGCAGCGGCAGAAGCGCATCGAGCGGTTCATCAACCAACTCCCCGAACTCTCCCGGATCCTCGCCAACGCCACCCAGGCCGGCCTCGCCCTGCGCACCGCCCTGGCGATGGCCGCCGAGGAACTGGAGGCCCCGGCCGGCGAGGAACTGGCGAAGGTGTCCGACAAACTCGCCGTCGGCCACTCCATCGACGACGCCCTCGGCGAACTCGCCGCGCGCCTGCCCTCCCGCGAACTGGTCGTCCTGGTCAGCACCCTGGTCCTCGCCAACCGCGCCGGCGGCACCGTGGTCGGCTCGCTGCGCAACCTCACCAAGACCCTGGAGGAGCGCAAGGAGACCCGCCGCGAGGTCCGCACCCAGCTCTCCCAGGTCCTGGTCACCGCCTACGTCGTCCCGCTGCTCGGCATCGGCACCCTGCTGCTGATGAACCGCATCGCCCCGGGCGCCATCGACCGGATGACGTCGTCCTTCCTCGGCCAGCTCGCGGTCGTGGTGGCCTTCGCCCTCTACGCGCTCGGCTTCTTCCTCATCCGCCGGCTCTCCAAGATCGACGTCTAGGCGTCCGTCAGCTGCCCAAAGAAGGACTGATGGCAATCGGAATCGTGCTGGCCCTGGCACTCGCCCTGTCGGTCGCCGGCATCTGCTGCGGGATCGCGCTCTACCGCCGCGAGGCCCGACTCCCGCCCGACCTCGCGCTGTCCCTGGAGGTCGGCGCGACCCGGACCACCGCCGTCGGCTCGGCCGTGGACCGCACCGGCATGCGCTACGCCCCGCTCGTCCTACGGCTGATGGGCGAGAAGCGGGTGGCGCGGGTCCGCCGCCGGATCGACCTGGCGGGCAACCCCGGGGGACTCACCGTCGACCGCTACGCCGCCCGCCGCGCGGTCTACGGCGGCCTGGGCTTCTTCGGCGCACTGGTGATGTTCCTGAAGGGACAGCCCGTACTCGGGGTCCTGATGGTGCTGTTCGGCCTCTTCTGGACCGAGGTGGGCATCTGGGCGGCCGTCCGCCAGCGCAAGGACACCATCGAGCGCACGCTTCCGGACTTTCTCGATGTGCTGGCCGTCGTGGTGAGCGCCGGTCTGAGCTTCCGCCAGGCGCTGGACCGGGTCGCCGAGAAGTACGAGGGCCCCTGGGCCGACGAACTCCGCATCACCCTGCGCCAGATGGACATGGGCGTCAGCCGCCGCGCCGCCTTCGAGGAGCTGCGGAAACGCAACGACTCCGAACAGGTCGCGCAGTTCGTCACCGCCCTGCAGCAGGGCGAGGAACTGGGTTCGCCGATCGTCGAGACGCTCATCCAGATCGCCAACGACATGCGCCGTACGGACGCCCAGAACGCCCGGCGGCGGGCGGCCCGCGCGGTCCCCAAGGCCACCATGGTCGTCACCACGTTCATGGTCCCGGCCACGATGATCCTGCTCATCGCCGGTTTCTTCCTCGGCTCCGGCACCAACTTCGGCTCCCTGATGGACAAGTGAAAATGACCCGCACCGCACCGTCCGCACCGTCCGGAATATCCCCATCGGCCCCGGTCCGGCCCCCGGCGGCCTGGCGTCGTTGGACCGCCCTCGGCGTGCCCGGCCTCGTCGTCCTGGGTACCGTCCTCGCCCTCCTCCAGGCCACCGCCTTCGCCCACGACACCTTCCACGACTGCCACTACTTCGGCCCGTCCTTGCGGATGCACATCACCGCATGGGCCGGTCTGGCCTGCGGACTCGCCGCGCCGGTGCTCTATGTGGCCCTGGTCCGCGGTGCGGTCCGGCGGGGCTGGGACCGCGCCGCCACCCGCACCTCCGGACTCGCCCTGGCCGTCCTGATTCTTGGCCTACTCCCTTTGCTGCTGGAGGTGTTCGGGGTCTGGACGCTCTACGCACCGGATCCCTCCGGCGGTAACGACTGCTCGGGTGCGGCGTCGATGGTCGGGCTCTGGCAGCCGGCCGGATGAGGCCGGTCCGCGGTCCGCATTACTGTCAAAGTCTTCGCAGGCGCAACGAGTTGTGCCACAGTGGTTGCGTCGGCCGACCGCCGCGTACCACGGTGCGGGCAGCGACCGGCCCGCATGGGCAGCAAGACCGCGACAACAGGCGGCACTCCGGGGGATTCCGGAGGGGGAGCGGGGGTGGCTGAGGTGGCGCGCGGTGGCCGAAACGTGTCGCCCGATCCCTCGTTGGTGGTTTCGGACGAGGGCGAGGTTCGGAACCTCTGTTCCGGGAATGCCGTTCCGGCGTACTTTTCTCGTGGCACGAGCGCGGACGAGCGCACCACGGGGACACCCCGGCCGCACCAGAGCGGGACGGCCGCCCATGGAGGGGAAGACGATGGCGAAGCGGATCGTGAGAAACGACCGGGGTCAGACCTCGATCGAGTACCTCGGCATCATCGCGGTGGTCGTGGCGATCGTCCTGGTCCTGTCGACCACCGACTTCGGCAGTCAGATCGCCAACGCCATCGCCAACAAGATTTCCGACGTCGTCGGGATCTAGATCCCGCCACCCCGCCCGTGCCGGCCACCACCGCCACGCGCCGCCGCCGGCGCGACGCGGGGCAGACCCTGCCGATCTATCTCGTCGCGATCGGGGGCCTGCTCTTCCTCGCGCTCGCCTTCTTCGCCGTGGGCCAGGCGGCGGCCACCCGCAACGGCGCGCAGACCGCCGCGGACGCCGCCGCGCTCGCCGCCGGCCAGAAGTACCGCGACGATCTCCGCAAGGACTTCCTCGCCGGGCTCCACGACGGCACCAGCACCACCGACCCGGCAGCCTGGGAAGAGCTCCTCAACGGCCGCGGCGTCCCCGCCGACGCGGCCTGCGAGAACGCCGGCTGGTTCGCCGGCCGCAACGACGCCGCGGTCTCGTCCTGCACCCCGGACTCCTGGCCGACGTCGTTCGCCGTCACCGTCAAGACCCGCCACGCGGTGGGCGATTCGGTCATCCCGAGCACCGGGAGCACCCACGCCGCGGCCGAGGCGAAGGCGGTCGTCGCCCCGCGCTGCACCTTCGCCCCGCCCGCCGGCGGACCCACCACCCGCCCCAGCCCCACGCCCACGCCCGGCGGTGGCAAGGACGGCGGCCCGGCCCCCAAGCCCGCCCCCCGCACGCTGATCTGCGACGGCAAGGGCTGGACCCTCGACCCCGACCGGCCCCAGGACCTCCCCACGGCCGCCGACCTGTTCTCCGTGCGCCTGGCCCGGTGAACGCCGCCCCACCCCTCGACCCACCGGACCCCGCCGCCCCATGACCCCCACCGACCTCCCGACCGCACTCAGCGAAGGAACGCATCCATGAGCATTCGGCGCACCACGAAGGCCGCCAGGGGAGCGGTCGCCACGGCGAGCGTGCTCGGCCTGGCCCTCCTCGTGGCCGGCTGCGGTGGTGGCGGCGACGACGGCACGCAGACCCCGGACGGCAGGAAACCAGCCACCCACAGCGCCACCCCGGACGACGGCGGCGCCGGCTCCCCCGCGGCCGACGCCAACAAGGTCATCGGCGAGATGAAGGGCCCGGACGGCATCGAGGTCACCCTGCACTCCGCGGTCCGCGACTCCGGCGGCTTCGTCACCGTCGAAGGCACCGTCACCAACCGAGGCACCCGCGCCTTCAACGCCATCGACTGGCGCTCCAGCGAGACCGAACTGAAGTCGCGTTCGTCCCTCTCCGGCGCCACCCTGGTCGACAAGGCGGGCAAGAAGCGGTACTTGGTCCTCCGCGACACCAACGGCGAATGCCTGTGTACGACGGGCCTGAGCGGACTGCTGCCGGGCCAGAGCCGGCCCGTCTTCGCGCAGTTCCCGGCCCCGCCCGCCAAGGTGACCGAGGTGGACTTCCAACTGCCGACGATGCCGCCGGCCACCGTCCGGATCACCGACTGAGCCGCCCACGATGACCGCCTCCCGTACGGCCCTCACGGCCACCGCCGCGCTCCTGCTGACCGTCGCCCTCACCGCCCCCGCCGCCCACGCCGACCCGCCGGGCATCACCGAGGACACCACCGCGCCGGTCCGTATCGACCCCACCAACCCCAACCTGCGGATGGTCCAGGGCGCCAAGCTCGCCCCGCCCAAGGTCCTCAACATCAAGTCCATCGTGGAGACCGACGACGGCTCCGAGCGCCGGCAGGACACCAACGACAACATCACCTTCGCGCTCCAGGCCGAGGTCCTCTTCAGCAAGGACAGCGCCGAACTGTCGACCGACGCCCTGGCCCGGATCAGTGCCATCGCCGACGAGGTCAGGAAGCAGCACGCCACCGACCTCCGGGTCTTCGGCTTCACCGACAACCTCGGCTCCGCCGCGCACGGCCTGGTCCTCTCCAAACAGCGCGCCAACGCCGTCCAACGCGAACTCGCCGTCGACCTGGGCTCCTCGGTCGGCTTCCAGATCCGCGGCTACGGCGAGCAGTACCCGATCGCCGACAACAGCACCGAGGCCGGCCGCCGGAAGAACCGCCGTGTCGAGGTCAGCTTCCCGCGCAACGGCGGATAGCGGCCCGAATCTCGTATTGGACTGACTGATCCAATAAGTGTTAGCGTTCCCGTATGGCCCGACCCAGGAAGTTCGACGAGGGGCGGGCGGTCGACGCCGCGATGGAGGCGTTCTGGGCCGCCGGCTACGAAGCCACGTCCACCCAGGACCTGTGCGACGCCACCGGCCTGGGCCGCAGCAGCATCTACAACACCTTCAAGAGCAAGCACGACCTCTTCGAGCGCGCCCTGGCCCGCTACATGGAGCACAAGAACGCCGAGCTCGCCGAACTCCTCGGCAGCGGCAGCGACAGCGACAGCGACACTGGCACTGGCACCGGCACTGAAGCTGACACCCCCACCGCCCGTCAGATGCTCCGCGCCGTCCTCCAGCGCATCATCGACGAGGAGTTCACCCGCCACCCCGACGGCCGCGGCTGCCTCGTCGTCAACACCGCCATCGAGGTCTCGTCCCACGACCCCTCGGTGGCCGCCACCCTGGAACGGGACTACGGCGTGCGCCTGGAGATGATCCGCGGCGTGATCGAGTCCGGCCAGCGCGACGGCGACATCGCCTCCGACAAGGACGCCCGCACCCTCGCCCACCTCCTCATCGCCTCGGTCGGCGGCATCCGCGTCTCGGCCCGCGCCGGCGTCGGCCGCGCGGCCCTGGAGGGCGTGGCGGACGCCACCCTGGCGGCCTTCTAGCGCCACCCCGCCCCCGCCCTGCTCTCCTGCGGAGCCCGCGGGCGCCCCCCCGCTTTCCCCCTCGATCACGGCCACCCCTGACCCCACCCTGCCCACATTTTGAACCACTCATTCCAAAACTCACCTACGCAACACCCCGACACTCCAACACCCCGACTCCCCAGCACCCCAACACTCCGACCAGAGAAGGACCCCATGCCCCTCGCCGTCCACCTCCTCGGCCTGGCGATCTTCGCCCAAGGCACCTCCGAGTTCATGCTCTCCGGCCTCCTCCCCAACATCGCCACCGACCTCGGCGTCTCCATCCCCGACGCCGGCCTCCTGGTCTCCGCCTTCGCCGTCGGCATGGTCCTCGGCGCCCCCGTACTCGCCGTCGCCACCCTCCGGGTCCCGCGCCGCACCGCACTCGTCGCCTTCCAACTGGCCTTCGTCGCCGGCCATGTGATCGGCGCGCTGGCCCCCGGTTACGGCGTCCTCTTCGCCACCCGCATCCTCAGCGCCGTCGCCTACGCCGGCTTCTGGGCGGTGGCCGCGGCGACCGCGGTGAGCCTGGTGCCGCCGCAGGCGAAGGGCAAGGCGTTGTCCGTGGTCGGCACGGGACTCACCCTCGCCACCGTCGTGGGCGTGCCCGCCGGAACGGTCCTCAGCCAGCACGCCGGCTGGCGCGCGGCATTCTGGGCCGTGGCCGGCCTCACCGTCCTCAGCGCCCTCTCCCTCCTCGCGGCCCTCCCGGCCACCCGCCGCACCACCCGCCGCACCACCCGCCGCACCACCCCCGACGCCACACCGGCCCCCTCCCGAACCCCCTCCATACGCCGCGAGTTGACCGGCCTGGCCCGCCCCCAGTTCTGGCTCTCCTGCCTCATCACCACACTGACCTTCGGCGCCGGCGTGGTCACCTTCAGCTACCTCGCCCCCCTCCTGACCGAGGTGACCGGACTCCCCGCGGGCTGGGTCCCCGCCGTGCTCTCGCTCTACGGCGTCGGCGGCCTGATCGGCGTCACCGTCGGCGGCCGCTTCGCCGACACCGCACCCCTGCGCACCCTCGCCCTCGGCGTCACCGCCCTCACCCTCGCCTCCGCCGCCCTGGCCTGCGCCGCCGCCAACCTCCCCACCACCCTCGTCCTGGTCCTCGTCCTCGGCTTCACGTCCTACGTCATCAACCCGGTCGTCCAGTCCCGGGTCTTCCGCCTCGCCCCCGACGCCCCCACCCTGGTCCCCGCCGTCAACACCTCGGCCTTCAACGTCGGCATCACCCTCACCCCGTTGCTCGGCGGCCTCGCCATCGACGCCGGCCTCGGCTTCCCCTCCGTCGCCTGGGTCGGCGCCGCCACCGGCCTCCTCGGCCTCGCCGCCACGGCCTGGGCCGCCGCCCTCGAACGCCGCGGCCGCCCCGCCGCCACGTCCGCCACCGTCCCTCCGCGCATCCCGGCGAGCGCCGGCACCCCGGCAGGCGGCTGACCCTCCATCACCGAGGCCGTCCGCTACCGCACGCGCACGCGGACCCGCACCCCCCGGCGCACCCCCCACCGCGCCATCTCCCCGGCCTCCGCCTCCAGTACGTGCCGGGCCCGCAGTCGCGGACGGCCCAGCCGCCCCGGCCGCATGGTGCGGACGTCGAGCACCGTGAAGTCCCGGCTCAGATAGGCGACATCGATCGCGAAGCGCATCCCGAACGTGTGCACCCCGCTCGCCGGGGTCAGCAACAACGCCCCCGCGATCCCGTCCCGACCCAACAGCCCCCGGGTCCGCGCCCGATAGGACGCCGCGACCTCCACCGGAACCTCGGCGTCCGCACCCTCCAGAACACCCCGACCGTCCGCCCAACTCCCCATGCCCGCCGTTCTATCAACCACCGCGTTCTAGGGTCGACCCGTGTCCGTCACGCTGAGCACCCTCGCCGCCGCCTACGGAGCGGCCGCCGGCCTCCTCATACCGCGGCCCGCGCACCGGTTCTCCGTGCCACCCGAGGAGGACTGGCGCACGCACTGCCCCGACGGCCATGCGCTGACCGGACCGGCGTGGGGCTGGCTGGGCCGCGGCCGCTGCCCGGACTGCCGGGCGCCGTACGGGCCGGCCACGGTGCCGACCGCAACGGCCACCGCACTGGTCTGCGCGGCGCTGGCCGCGGCCACGGGCGCCCGCCCGGAACTCGCCGTCTGGCTGCTGATGACACCGATCGCGGTACTCCTGGCACTCGTCGACCGACGGGTACAGCGCCTCCCCGACGCCCTGACCCTGCCCCTGGCCGGGGCCACGGCCACCGCCCTCGGCGCCGTCGGCTGGCTCACCGGCGAGCCGGCCACCGCACTCCGCGCCCTCCTCGGCGGCCTGGCCCTCGCCGCGTGCTACCTGCTGCTCTTCCTCGTCAACCCCTCGGGCCTCGGCCTGGGCGACGTCAAGCTGGCGCTCGGGCTGGGCGTCGCCCTTGGGTGGTACGGCTGGTCCACGCTGCTCACCGGGGGCGCGGCGGGGATCCTGATCGGCGCGCTCTACGCGACGTTCCTCCTGGTGGCCCGCCGCACGGGCCGCAAAGAGGCCATGCCACTGGGCCCGTTCATGATCATCGGGGCCTTCTGCGGCCTGCTGCTGGGCGCCGTCGCGGCCCGCTGACACCGCCCGCAGAAGCCCGAGCCACGCCGGCCACCCCGCGATGCACGGAGCACCCCTCCCGCGGGGTTATGGTGGAAGCCCCCCCTCGGGCCGGTCCGTATCCCCCCCACGGACCGGCCCGCTTTTCTTTGCGTGGCGCGGCCCCGCCCCTGTCGCAGGCGTCGCCGCCCCCCCCGCCGGCCCCGGCTCAGCCCCCGCACCGCGGGGCCCCGGCCCGAGGCCGGGGGAGAACCGGGGCCGCAGGGCGAGCGCCAGCCCACCCCACCACGTGGAATGCCCCTCGACTCAGCGGCGGGCCCAGATGTTGACGCCCTCCGTGGTCCGGGCGAACTCGTCGATCTCGGCCAGTTCCGCATCGGTGATCGCGGGGGCGCCCAGGGCCGCGACATTGGCCTCCAGCTGGGCGACGCTGCTGGCGCCGATCAGGGCGGAGGTCATGCGGGTGTCCCGCAGGACCCAGTTCAGCGCGAGCTGGGCCAGCGACTGGCCGCGGCGGGCCGCGATCTCGTTGAGCCCGCGGAGACGGCGGACGACCTCGTCGGTGAGGAGATCCGGGTCCAGGGACTTGCCCTGCGCGGCGCGCGAACCCTCGGGGACGCCGTCGAGGTACTTGTCGGTGAGCATGCCCTGCGCCAGCGGCGCGAAGGCGATACAGCCCATGCCGGCCTCGTCCAGCACGTCCAGCAGGCCGTCGTCCTCGATCCAGCGGTTGATCATCGAGTACGAGGGCTGGTGGATCAGCGGGCGCACGCCCATCTCGCGCAGGATGCGGACCGCCTCGCCGGTCTGTTCCGCGGGGTAGGAGGAGATCCCGACGTACAGGGCCTTGCCCTGCTGGACGGCGGACGCCAGCGCGCCCATCGTCTCCTCCAGCGGGGTGTCCGGGTCGAAGCGGTGCGAGTAGAAGATATCGACGTAATCGACACCCATCCGCTTCAGCGAGGCATCCAGCGAGGAGAGCAGGTATTTCCGGGAGCCCCATTCGCCGTAAGGGCCGGGGTGCATCAGATATCCGGCTTTTGTCGAGAGAATGAGCTCGTCGCGGTAGCCGCGGAAGTCCTGGGCGAAGATCTTTCCGAAGTTCAGCTCGGCGGACCCGGGCGGCGGCCCGTAGTTGTTGGCCAGGTCGAAGTGGGTGATGCCCAGGTCGAAGGCGCGACGCAGAATGGCCCGCTGGGAGCTGAGGGTGCGATCGTCCCCGAAGTTGTGCCAGAGTCCAAGGGAGATAGTGGGGAGTTTGAGGCCGCTGTGGCCGGTGCGCCGGTACTCCATGGAGGCATACCGTGAATCCGCGGCGCGGTAGTCAGTGCCAGTGGTCATGGTCCTCTCCCTATCACGGACTTGTGACATACCTGATTGGGCTGTTGAGACAGCCAGAAGTAAAGTTGCTCCCTTAGGCAACGGGGCGATGGCCATCGGCACGGAGGGGCTGGACCACACATGCTGCGATCTTCCGGGATGCGCATCCCGTATCCGCCTGCACTGCGCGATCTCGTCTACCGGCTGTACGCCCGCCGGGTGGAGGGTCGTCTGGACCACACCCAGGTGCCCAAGCACATCGGCGTCATCCTGGACGGCAACCGGCGTTGGGCGCGGGCCGACGGGCTGTCGACCGAGCAGGGCCACCTGGCGGGTGCGGCCAAGATCGACGAGCTGCTGGGCTGGTGCGCGGAGACCGGTGTGGAGGTCGTCACGCTCTGGCTGCTGTCGACCGACAACCTCGACCGGCCGGCCTCCGAGCTGACCCCGCTGCTGGGGATCATCGAGAACACCGTGCGCAATCTGGCCGCGGACGGCCGCTGGCGGGTCCACCACGTCGGCAACCGCGATCTGCTGCCCGACGAGACCCAGCGGGTGCTCAAGAAGGCCGAGCAGGACACCCTCGACAACAAGGGCGTCATGGTGAACGTCGCGGTCGGCTACGGCGGCCGCCAGGAGATCGCGGACGCGGTGCGCTCGCTGCTGCTGGAGCACGCCGAGCGCGGCACGTCCTTCGAGGAGCTGGCCGAGATCGTCGACATCGACCTGATCTCGGAGCACCTCTACACCCGTGGCCAGCCGGACCCGGACCTGGTGATCCGCACCAGCGGCGAGCAGCGGCTGTCGGGCTTCATGCTCTGGCAGAGCGCTCATTCGGAGTACTACTTCTGCGAGGTCTTCTGGCCGGCGTTCCGGAAGGTCGACTTCCTGCGGGCACTGCGCGACTACGCGGCCCGACACCGGCGCTTCGGGGGCTAGGGCCTGTCCGGTGGATCAGGGTCGGACCGGCCCGAGGGCCGGTGGGCCGGCCTTCCGGCGGGCGGTTCGGTCGTCCGGCAGGGCGGGTTTCGGCCACGTAACGGGGAGCGATCCGGCCATTTTTCGGGGATACGTTCCGGTCACGGCGCGCCGTGTGGACCCGGGCGCCACCGGGGTTCGCGCCCTGGGGGGCGTGTCCTCCGCGGGCTGACGGTGCTTCTCCTGACGCCCCCTCCGGCGCCCCTCCGCCGGGGGCGCTTCCAGGCGCCCCACCTGCGCCCCATGGGTGCTTCGCCCTTCTTTCCGCCGGTCAGCGGGCACCTGTAACCAAAGGTTCATCGAGCGTGTGTCATATGCCGTGGCATGGGCGCGGGGGTTGAAGGGAATATCCCTGGCAGGTCGGTGCCCGGAACAAACAAGCCAGTGGGCACCGGATCTCAGCGGACGGCATGGGGCCGTCCGCCCGGGAGGCCCTTTGCGCATCACGGACGATCGTGCGTACCGCACGGACGACGCGGAGGGCCGGCGTTCGGCCCGCGCAGCGCGGCCAGAACCCGGTCCTGTCCCCGGCGACGTCGTCGCACCCCGACCTCATCCGAGGGGGTTCGTCCACCCGTGGTGAACAGCAAGAAGCGCCGTGAGAGCGACCGGCGCACGTATGTCCTCGACACCAGCGTCCTGCTGGCGGATCCGGCCGCCATGTCCCGCTTCGACGAACACGAGGTGGTACTGCCGGTCGTCGTGATCACGGAGTTGGAGGCCAAGCGGCACCATCCCGAACTCGGGTACTTCGCACGGCAGGCACTGCGCCGGCTGGACGAGTACCGGGTGCAGTACGGGCGACTGGACGCCCCCATCCCCATCGGGGAGCTCGGCGGGACGCTCCGGGTCGAACTCAACCATTCCGACCCCGGACTCCTGCCCGCCGCCTTCCTCAACGGCCACAGCCGCCTGGGCGACAACGACTCGCGGATCCTCGCGGTCGCCCGCAACCTCCAGGCCGAGGGGTTCGACGTCACCGTCGTCTCCAAGGACCTGCCGATGCGCATCAAGGCGTCCTCGGTGGGGCTGTTGGCCGAGGAGTACCGCGCCGAGTTGGCGATCACCGACTCCGGTTGGACCGGCATGGCCGAACTCGCCCTCTCCGCAGAGCAGGTGGACGACTTGTTCGCCGCCGAGACCGCCCCCGTCCCGGGCGCGGAGGAACTCCCGGTGCACACCGGGCTGGTCCTCCAGTCCGAGCGCGGCAAGGCCCTCGGCCGGGTCACCCCGGAGGGTGCGGTCCGGCTGGTGCGCGGCGACCGGGAGGCGTTCGGGATCCACGGCCGCAGCGCCGAGCAGCGGATCGCGCTGGACCTGCTGCTCGACCCGGAGGTCGGCATCGTGTCGCTGGGCGGCCGGGCCGGTACCGGCAAGTCGGCGCTGGCGCTGTGCGCCGGGCTGGAGTCGGTGCTGGAGCGCCGCCAGCACAGCAAGGTGATGGTGTTCCGGCCGCTGTACGCGGTCGGCGGCCAGGAACTGGGCTATCTGCCGGGCACCGAGGCGGAGAAGATGAGCCCCTGGGCGCAGGCCGTCTTCGACACGCTGTCCGCGGTGACCACCAAGGACGTCATCGAAGAGGTGGTCGCCCGCGGGATGCTGGAGGTACTGCCGCTGACCCACATCCGCGGCCGGTCGCTGCACGACGCGTTCGTGATCGTGGACGAGGCCCAGTCACTGGAACGGAACGTCCTGTTGACCGTTCTGTCCCGGATCGGGGCCAATTCCCGGGTCGTGTTGACCCATGACGTCGCCCAGCGCGACAACCTCCGGGTCGGGCGGTACGACGGAGTGGTCGCCGTCGTCGAGAAGCTGAAGGGGCATCCGCTCTTCGCGCACGTCACGCTGAACCGCTCGGAACGGTCGCCGATCGCCGCGCTGGTGACCGAAATGCTGGAGGACGGCAGGATCTGACCGGTTGTGAAATGATGCGCCGCCCGGAGAGGCGAAGGAGCCTAGCCGGGCGGCGCTGGCATGCGCTCGGATATCCGGAAATTCTGAGGGGTAAACGAGGTGTGAGCTTTCACACCCGGCAGAGAATTGCTTCCCTGTAGCCCGTTCGGGCAGAGTCTGGGTCCTGTCAGGCCCCGCATACGGCCCAGACGCACCCTCCAGGGTGTATGGACGACCCGAACTTCATAGCGAGTTGCCGTATGCCGCCCGAGCACCACGCGGACCCCCGAGGGGGACGTACCGGGCCAGTGCCTCCCGTGACCAGTCGGCGCCGACCGCTCAACAGGCGCCGGAACAAGGGGAGGCCAGCGTCAGGGGCACGATTGCGTCCGCGAGGTCACCTAAGCGGGCGATGCTGGAAGGAAAACGTGTGAGCCGGATCTCGGTCCGGGGATTCGCAGTGGCCTCTGCCACCGCGGTCACCACCGTCGGCGCCGTCGTCGGCGTCGCATCGGGCAGCCAGGCATCGGTGAGCAACACCGAGGCCACCGCGGCCGACGCGACGATTGCTGACATCCCCGCAGGCCAGCAGGCCCAAGTGCAGACTGCCTCGCTGACGCAGCAGGCAGACTCGGCGTCCACCCAGGCGGACACGGCTGCGCTGAAGTCCGCACAGGAGTCGGCGCGTAAGGCAGCCGCTGAGACCGCGCAGAGCAAGAAGGACGCTGCGGACAAGGCGAAGGCGGAGAAGGACGCGAAGGACCGCGAGAAGGCGCTGGCCGCCTCCCGCTCGGCCGTCCGCGACGCCAGCGACTTCGTTGCCAAGGCTTCCTACTCCATTGCCGAGACGCAGTCGATGGCCCGCCAGATGATCGCGTCCGACCAGTTCCAGTGCTTCAGCAACATCGTGGACCACGAGTCCGGCTGGAACTACCAGGCGACCAACGCCTCCTCGGGCGCCTACGGTCTGGTGCAGGCGCTGCCCGGCTCCAAGATGTCCTCCGCGGGCTCCGACTGGCAGACCAACCCGGCCACCCAGATCAAGTGGGGCCTGAACTACATGAACAGCCGGTACGGCAGCCCCTGCGGTGCCTGGTCGTTCTGGCAGGCGAACAGCTGGTACTAAGCCGTTGCGAGGCCCCAGCGGCCGCGCCACCGTGCTCCGAAACCCCCGAACGCGTCGCGTTCGGGGGTTTCGCGCATCCGGCACGGGTAACGTCGGGGCGTCAGATGGCTGTAAGGGCGGGGAAGAGGAAGCAACATGTCCAGATTGCCTCAGTGGGTCGGTGGCCTAGGCGCCGGTCTGACGCGGCTCTCGCAGCGGCTGGAGGAACAGCGCAGTCGAGCGGAGGCCGCGGCGGAGGCAGGCGACCGGGAAGCGGCGGGGCGCGCCGGGCGCGCGTCCGGCCTGGACGGGTACGGCCTGCGGGCCCCGGTGAACGGGGCACCGACCGAGAGCGTGCCGGCCGGCCGCACCGCGACGGCCACCTGGGGGCCGGACGCCATGGCCGCTGCGGATGCCGCGGCGTCTGTGCACGCCGTGGACGCCGCCGACGTCACGAAGGGGGCGCCGCGGCATCGGCCGGAGGTGTCGGAGGAGCCCCGGGCTCCCCGGGAGCCGGAGGTGTCGGAGGAGTCGGACCCGGCCCCGGCAGCCGTTCGGTCGCCCGATTCGGTGCCCGCGCCGCCGACCTACGCCCCGGCCGTCGCGGCTCCCCCGGATCCGGTGGCGGCGGTGCCCTGGGGGGTCCGGGTCGCGGCCGAGGCCGGCTGGCGGCTGCTGGTGCTGGCCGGCACGTTGTGGGTGCTGGCGAAGGTGATCACCACGATTCAGCTGGTGGTGCTGGCCTTCGTCGCGGCGCTGTTGATCACGGCGCTGCTCCAGCCCACGGTGGCGTGGCTGCGCCAGCGCAACGTGCCGCGCGGGCCGGCCACCGCGCTGACCTTCATCGGCGGCTTCGTGGTGATGGGCCTGGTCGGCTGGTTCGTCGTATGGCAGGTCCAGGACAACATCGACTCGGTGTCCAGCCGCATCCAGGAGGGCATCACCGAGCTGAAGGGCTGGCTGCTCAAGAGTCCGTTCCACGTGACCGAGAGCCAGATCAACCACATCGCCAAGAACCTCCAGGACGCGGTCGGCGCCAACACCGAGGCGATCACCTCGGCCGGACTGGAGGGCGTCACGGTCGTCCTGGAGATGTTCACCGGCATCCTGCTGGGGATGTTCACCACGCTGTTCCTGCTCTACGACGGCCGGCGGATCTGGGAGTGGACGCTCAAGCTCGTGCCGGGCCCGGCCCGTGAAGGGGTGGCGGGCGCCGGTCCGCGCGCCTGGCGGACGCTGACCGCCTACATCCGCGGCACGGTCCTGGTGGCGCTGATCGACGCCTTCTTCATCGGCACCGGGCTCTATTTCCTCGATGTGCCGCTGGCCGTCCCGCTCGCCGTCTTCATCTTCCTGTTCGCCTTCGTCCCGTTGATCGGGGCGGTGGTCTCGGGCGCGCTGGCGTGCGTGGTCGCGCTGGTCACCCAGGGCGTTTTCACGGCGCTGCTGGTGCTGGCGGTCGTGCTGGCGGTGAACCAGATCGAGAGCCATGTGCTCCAGCCGTTCATCCTGGGCCGGGCGGTCCGGGTGCATCCGCTGGCGGTGATCCTCTCGGTCGCCGCGGGCAGCCTGATCGCCGGCATCGGCGGTGCGGTGGTGGCGGTCCCGCTGGTGGCCGTCACCAACACCGTCGTCGGCTACCTCCGTTCGTACTCCCGGGAGCAGGCGCTGCGGATGACGGTGCCGCCGCGCGGTGCGACCGCGCTCGCGGTGGCACCGACCCCACCGCCGCGGCGCGGCGAATCCCCGGCGGAGGAGTGACGGCCGGCGGCCCCGGCGGCGGATGTCCGCCGGAGCCGCCCGGCCACGCACGAAACCCCCGCGGACACGAGGTCCGCGGGGGTTTCGCCTTGCCTGGTGCGGGGGCGAACGCCACCCGCTCCGCCGTGCCTTACTCGGCGAGGGCGGCCTCGGCGTCGAGGGTGGCGCCGACGGCCTGCAGGACGGACGCGATCTTGACGGCCTCCTGGATCGTCTCGCGCTCGACACCGGCCTTGCGCAGCACCTGCTCGTGCGAGTCCAGGCACATGCCGCAGCCGTTGATGGCGGAGACGGCGAGCGACCACAGCTCGAAGTCGACCTTGTCCACGCCCGGGTTGCCGATGACGTTCATCCGCAGACCGGCGCGCAGGGTGCCGTACTCCGGGTCGGAGAGCAGGTGGCGCGTCCGGTAGAAGACGTTGTTCATCGCCATGATGGCGGCGGCCGACTTGGCGGCGGTGTACGCCTCGGCGGAGAGGTTCGCCTTCGCCTCGGGCTCCAGCTCGCGCAGCACCTTGGGCGAGCGCGAGGCGATCGCGCAGGCGAGCACCGTGCCCCACAGCTGCTGCTGCGTGAGCAGGGCTGTGCTTTCGGCGTTTCCGATCACCGAACCGAGGTTCAGCTTCAGGTCCTTGGCGTAGTCCGGAACCGCGGACTTGAGGTCATCGAGAGCCATGGGTGTCACTCACCAGCCAGCAGGGCGACCGGGTCCAGGGTGTTCTCGCCCTTGCTCCAGTTGCAGGGGCACAGCTCGTCGGTCTGGAGCGCGTCGAGGACCCGGAGGACCTCCTTGGGGTTACGGCCGACGGAGCCGGCGGTCACCATGGTGAACTGGATCTCGTTGTTCTGGTCGACGATGAAGACGGCGCGCTGCGCGAAGCCGTCCTCGCCCTCGATGCCCAGGTCGCGCATGAGCTCGTGCTTGGAGTCCGCGAGCATCGGGAAGGGCAGGTCGGTCAGGTCCGGGTGGTCCTTGCGCCAGGCGTGGTGCACGAACTCGGAGTCACCGGAGAAGCCGAGGACCTGGGCGTCACGGTCGGCGAACTCCTCGTTCAGCTTGCCGAACGCGGCGATCTCGGTCGGGCACACGAAGGTGAAGTCCTTGGGCCAGGCGAAGACGATCTTCCACTTACCTTCGTAGGTCTTGTGGTTGATCTGCTCGAACTCCTCGCCCTTCTCCAGCGAGACGCAGGCGGTCAGGTCGAACTCGGGGAACTTGTCACCGACAGTGAGCACGCGCTCTCCTTGTTGCAAGAAAGTCCCTTGTGGGGGCTTTCTGGTCTTTCCTTGAGGCTTGGACGGGTAACACGGTGCCACAGGAGGCATTGATCAGGGAAATAGCTAGACTTGTGGATGTTGATCGGAGGTGGTTATCAGTGGCTTCACCTGTGAGCTCCGGCGGGCGGCCCCGCCAGCCCAGCCTGGCCCAGCTGCGGGCGTTCGCCGCGGTCGCCGAGTACCTGCACTTCCGCGAGGCGGCGGCCGAGATCGGCATGAGCCAGCCCGCACTCTCCGGAGCGGTCTCCGCACTGGAGGAAACCCTGGGCGTCCAGCTCCTGGAGCGTACGACCCGCAAGGTGCTGCTCTCGCCGGCGGGGGAGCGGGTGGCGGCTCGCGCCCGTGCGGTCCTGGACGCGGTCGGCGCGCTGATGGAGGAGGCGGAGGCGGCCCGCGCGCCCTTCACCGGCGTGCTCCGGCTCGGCGTCATCCCGACCGTCGCCCCGTATCTGCTGCCCGCCGTGCTGCGCCTGGTCCACGACACCTACCCGCAACTGGACCTCCAGGTCCACGAGGAGCAGACCGCCTCCTTGTTGGACGGTCTGGCGCACGGCCGGCTGGACCTGCTGCTGCTCGCGGTGCCGCTCGGCGCCCCGCAGGTCACCGAAATCCCGCTGTTCGACGAGGACTTCGTGCTGGTCGCCCCGAAGGAGCACTGGCTCGGCGGCCGCGGCGACATTCCCCGCGCCGCCCTGAAGGAACTCGACCTGCTGCTCCTGGACGAAGGCCACTGCCTACGGGACCAGGCCCTGGACATCTGCCGCGAGGCGGGCCGGGAGGAGGGCACACCGGTCACGACCAGTGCGGCCGGACTCTCCACGCTCGTCCAACTGGTCGCCGGCGGGCTGGGCGTGACGCTGCTGCCGCGTACCGCACTGCGGGTGGAGACGGCTCGTAACGATCAGCTGACCACGGGCTATTTCGCCGACCCGGCTCCGTCCCGGCGGATCGCGCTGGCCATGCGCGCCGGCTCGGCCCGGCAGCACGAGTTCGAGGAGTTCGCGGCGGCGCTGCGGGGGGCGCTGCGGGGGTTGCCGGTGCGGATCGCGCGGGTGTGAGGGTCAGCGGCGCGGGGTGATGCGCCGGGAATCGTCCAGCACCTGCGTGACATCCAGAGTGACTTCAGCGCCGATCGACTCCGGGAGGGTGACCTTCGCCCCGGGGACATGGATGTGGTGCATGGCGTAGCCGTCCTCGATGGGCTCGGTGAGGACGTGGAGGCGCTCGTGCTTGCGGTCGACGATCACATACACGGGTACCTTCGCCGCGCCGTAGGCGGCTACCTTGGTGCGCAGGTCGTTGGCGTAGTTCCCGGACGTGATCTCCAGAACCATCCGGAAAGCGGCGGGGTCGACACACTCGTACTCGGCTACGTGTTCCTCGGCATCGGCGTCCACTACGGCCAGGTCGGGGATGGCGAAGTTCTCCGGGCCGTCCGGCAGCCACAGCCCGACGGCCTCAAGGACCAGCGTCTCGCCGCGGTTCAATCCCGCCGAGGCAAAGGTGTCGCGGAGGCTGGACAGCCCCTTCGCATGGCCGAAGTCTGAGGGTGGGGTCACGGTGAGGTCGCCTCCGAGGATCTCGACGCGGTAGCCCGGAAGCTGCTCCATGAGCCGGTCGGCCTGCTCAAGGAGCATCGGCGGCTCGTGGGCAGGCCCGTGCGGACGCTCGACAGCTGCTGCGGACATTGCGTGCCTCCCATGGGCTGGTGTCGAGGTCATCATCGTAGGCAAAGGCGCCCGCACGCGTCTCGTACGACAAGCGTTGACCCGTTCGGTGACGCCTACTCCGTGCGTAGGCCGTCCGGGCGCATCATGCGCCATAGGGGCGGCAGGCTCAGGGCGGTGACGAAGAGGATCACGGCGCCGCCGATGGCGGTCATGCCGGCGACCACCGGCCAGTCGACCGTCACCCCGCTGCCGATGACGGAGAGCAGCAGCGAGCCCAGGGTCAGGCCGCAGGCCAGGGCCAGGCCCAGACCGAGCGCGACCGGCAGGGCGGTCTGCCACAGGACGGACCAGCCGAGGGTGGCGCGGCGGGTGCCGTACGCGTCGAGGGTGGAGAGCAGCCGGCGGCGTTCGTAGAGCTGCTCGACGGTGGAGATGATCAGGCCCGCGCCGATCAGCAGCAGGGTGATCACCGCGCCGATGAAGAGCGCGTTGCGGACGCCGGTGTACTGCCGGTCGTGCGGGTTGTCGATGGACGAGCCCTCGTACATCGTCGGGTCGATCCGGGTCCCGGTGTTGCGGATGTGCTCGACGGCGTCGGGGGCGTCGCGGTCGAAACGGACCAGGATCTCCATATCGGGCCTGCTGAGCCGGGACGCGTCGAGGACCGAGGGGGTCAGGAGCAGGTCGTAGTAGATGCGGTGGCCGTCCTCGACCGGGATGAGGTGGGCGGCGCGGGCGGACGGCGGGACCGTCCAGGGGTGGGGGGTGGTTCTGGGCTCGCCGTAGCCCTCCGCCGGGTTGAGGTCGATGGTGGCGCCGGGGGCGATGCCGGTCTCGACGCCCGAGGCGCGGGCGTCGGTGACGAAGGCGTCGCCGTCCCGGCAGGACGGCAGCTTGGCCACCTTGCGCAGCTCGGCGCAGGTGCCGACGGCGATGATGCCGGGGAGGTCGCGGCCGGTGTCGCGGCCCGTGGCGGGCATCCGGCCGGAGTTGGCGCTGAGCAGGCCGCGGGCGGTGGTGACCCCGGGGGTGGCGCGCAGCGCGTCCAGCGCCCGTTCGGTCTGCTGCCAGCCGGTCGCGTAGCCCCAGAAACTGATCTGCGGCACCCGCCCGGACTTGGCGTAGGCAGCGGCGAAGCCGGCCTGCGAGCCGGTCATCAGCATGTGGATGGCGATGGCGCCGGCCACCGCGACGGTGATGCCGCTGACCGCGCGGGTCGCCGGGCCGCTGCTCAGCTGGAGCCGGCGGACCGCCAGCTGCCAGGGGACCGGGCCGCCGCGCAGCCGGCCGACGACCCGCTCGACCAGCCACGGCAGCAGTGCCGTGACGCCGAACAGCAGCAGCGTCGAACCGACCGCGAGCCGGGTGGCGTCGAGTGGGTTGTCGGTCGGGCGCGCCTGGATGGCCATCGGGACCAGCAGGCCCGCGCCGACGACCGGCAGCGCGACGCGCCACCACAGCCGGCGGCGGACCGGTGTGCGCTTGCGGACGATGCCGAGCGGTTCGATGGTGATGCCGCGCTGGGCGACCAGGGTGACCAGGACCGCGGCGGTCGGGACGAGGACGGCGATCAGCAGCGCGGCGAGTGGGCTGGGGCTGACGTCGGAGGAGAAGACGTTGATGTCCCACAGGGTGATGGACGGGGCCAGCAGGCGGCCGAGCAGAAACAGCGCCCCACCGCCCAACAGCCCGAGCAGCGAGCCGAACAGCGCCTCGCCGGAGGCGATCCGCCGGGTGGTGCGGACGTCGGCGCCGACCAGGCGGAGGGCGGCCAGCCGGAGCTCCCGGCGTTCGTTGCCGAAGCGCACGGAGGTGCCGATGAAGACCATCACCGGCGTCATCAGCGCCACGCACGTCATGGTCACCAGGACCAGGGCGGGCGTGCTCAGGGGCTGTGGGTCCCAGTTCTTGCCGAAGTGGTCGATGCGGTAGCCGCCGCGTCCGCCGAGGGCGTCGGTGTGCGCGAGATAGGTGAGTTCCTTGGGGCCCAGCAGGCCCTGATCGCCGATCACGCCGACGATCCGGTAGCTGCTCAGCCGCTCGCGCAGCAGTGCGTTGTCGGGGGCGGCCAGTAGCTCCTTCAGAGCCGGCGAGACCACCATCTCGCCCGGGCCGGGGAGGTGCCGCACGCCGGGCGGCACCGGCGGATGCGCGCCGTCCGGGTCGACCAGCCGGCCGCGGATGCCGGTGCCCCGGAAGGTGGTGTCCACCGTGGCGTAGAGGACGGTGCGGTCGGTGCGCGGCGGCGGATGCGCCTGGCCGAGGTTCTCGCGGGCCTTCTCCCGGCCGTGCCAGGCGTTCATCAGGGTCGGTACGGAGGCGCCGAGCAGCAGGACCGCCACGCCGAGGGCGACCCCGGCGGCCGTCAGGGCGGTGCGGATCCAGCCCTCCCGGCTGCCGCCGGCCGCGAACCGCATGCCCATGGCGAGGTCGCGGGCCCAGGCGAGCGGCCCGGTGTGCGGGGTCACGGGCGGCGGTGCGGGTGCGGCGGTGTCCCGCTCGCCCTCGGGCTGCGAGCGGAGCATGGTCATATCCAGCCCGCCATGTCCTTCACCCGGCCGTCCCGGACGACGATCTCCCGGTCGGAGTAGGCGGCGACCCGGGCCTCGTGGGTGACCAGCACGACGGCCGCGTTGGTGTCCCGGGCGGCGTTGGTCAGGAGGGTCAGCACCCGCTCGCCGTTGAGGGAGTCCAGGGCGCCGGTGGGTTCGTCGGCGAAGAGGACCCGGGGCTCGGTGGCCAGTGCGCGGGCGACCGCGACCCGCTGGCCCTGGCCGCCGGAGACCTCACCGGGGCGCTGCTTGTCCACGCCCTCGACCTCCAGCCGTTCCAGCCAGTCGTGGGCCTGTCGTTCGGCTTCCTTGCGCTTGGTGCCGTTCAGTCGCAGCGGCAGGGCGACGTTCTCCAGGCAGGTCAACTCCGGTACGAGTTGGCCGAATTGGAAGACGAAGCCGAAGTCGGTGCGGCGCAGTGCGCTGCGCCGCGCATCGCTGAGCCCGGTCAGGGTGTGCGTCCCGTAGCGGACGGTGCCGGAGTCGGGGTGGATGATCCCGGCGAGGCAGTGCAGCAGCGTCGACTTGCCGGACCCGGAGGGGCCCATGACGGCGACCACTTCGCCGGGGTGGATGGAGAAGTCCGCGCCGTCCAGGGCGGGCGTGGGCCCGTACGCCTTGCGCAGACCCTCCGCGGCGAGCAGGGATCCCTCGGGGGTCATCCGCCGACCGCCTCCGCCAGCTTGTCCAGCCGGGCGGCGGTCAGCTCCAGCCAGCGCAGATCGGCTTCCAGGTGGAACAGCGCGTGATCGCAGATCAACTGGTCGGCGAGGTCCCCGGTGCGCTTGCGCTCGGTCAGGCCGCGCATCAGACGCAGGTGCTCGGTGCGCTGGGTGTCGAGGAGTTCGGCGGCGTTCCGGTCGGTCAGCAGGGCCAGTACGACCTTGGTGTAGAGCGTGGACTGGAGATAGGGCTCGGGCTTCTCCGGCCGGGCCAGCCACTGGGCGACGTCGGTGACCCCGGCGTCCGTGATGGCGTACCGCTTACGCTCCGGGCCCGCCCCGGCCTCCACGCCGTCCACCTCGACCAGGCCGTTCTTCAACAGCCGGGACATCGTGGAGTAGACCTGCCCGTAATGCAGCGGGCGGTCCTGTCCGAAGTGCTCGTCGAAGGCCCGCTTGAGGTCGTAGCCATGGCGGGGGCCGGACTCCAAGAGGCCCAGCAGCGTATGACCGATTGACATGCCGACCACCTTACTCGGGGGTGTATTGCTGGTGTATACGCACGTTGTATACGTGTACGGGGCGGTGCGGGAACGGCCTGGTCGGAGGTGGTGCGGGGCGGGTGCCGGAGTCGCTTTCCGGCCCCGCGCCCAGCACCCCGTCCCGCCCCGGGCCTCGTGTCCGCACCGCGTGCGCTCACTCCGTGCGCAGCCCGTCCGGTCGCATCATCCGCCACAGCGGCGGCAGGCTGAGCAGCGTCACCACCACGACCCAAGCTGTGCCACGCCTACGGCGCCTTGCGGGACAAGATGCCGCTGCGCGTCCGTAGCTGGACGTGCGACAGCTGTGGCACGGCCCACGACCGGGACGTGAACGCGGCGAAGAACCTGCTGGCCGCCGGACGGGCGGTGACAGTCTGCGGAGCTGGTGTAAGACCCCAACGGAGAACTCCGGGCGGGCAGTCGGCGATGAAACAGAAACCTCAACGGCGCGAGCCGTGAGAATCCCCCTCCTTCAGGAGGGGGAGCGTCAAGAAGTCGCCCTGGATCGGGGGGAACCGGACCGCGGTCGCGATGAAGAGGGCCACCGGCACCAGCAGCACCACACACGCCACGATGATCAGCGCCAGCAGCTTCGGGTCCAGCGGATCGCTCTGGCGGGAGGCGCCGAACCCCGAGACCCGCCGGCCGCCGGTGTCCGGGCTCAGTGTGGCGCTGCCGAGGTAGTACGTCAGGTCGGCGGGACCGACCAGGCCGGCCGGCCCGATCGTGCCGGCGTCCTTGTACGGGAGCCGCTCCCGCAGGAGTGCGTTCGCCGGCTCGGCGAGGAGTTCCCGCAGCGCGGGGGAGAGCACCATCTCTCCCGGCTTCGGCAGGGCGTCCGCCCCGGGCGGGGCGGGCGCCTCGGGGCCGTCCGGCCGCAGCATCGCGCCGGCGACGGGCCGGCCCCGGAAAAGGGTGTGCAGATCGGCCGCGACCAGCGTCGACGCCGTCGGCGGCAGCGCCCGGCCGGTGTCCGTCGGCTGCGCGGCCAGCCGGCGCTCCGCCCGGTGCGCCTGGATGGCGGGGAGGGACGACGCGGTGAGCAGCAGCGCCACGCCCAGTCCCACGCCCAGCGCGGTGAGCAGGGTGCGGATCCAGCCTTCGCGGCCGCCGCCGACCGCGAACCGCACCCCCATGCCCAGGTCCCGGGCCCAGCCGCGCAGCCCGCCCCCGGTGGTCGCCGTGGTGCCGGCGCTCATGCCGCGCCCACCATCTCCCGGGCGATGCCGTCCCGCACCACGACCTCGCGGTCGGCGTACGCGGCGACCCGCACCTCGTGGGTGACCAGCACGACGGCCGCGTCGGTGTCCCGGGCGGCGCCGGTCAGCAGGCCCATCACCCGCTCGCCGTTGAGGGAGTCCAGCACACCGGTGGGTTCGTCGGCGAAGAGCACCCGGGGCTCGGTGGCCAGTGCGCGGGCGACCGCGACCCGCTGGCCCTGGCCGCCGGAGACCTCCCCGGGGCGCTGGGCCGCGAAGGTGTCCACCTCCAGCCGTTCCAGCCAGTCGCGGGCCTGTCGTTCGGCTTCCTTGCGCTTGGTGCCGTTCAGTCGCAGCGGCAGGGCGACGTTCTCCAGGCAGGTCAACTCCGGTACCAGTTGGCCGAATTGGAAGACGAAGCCGAAGTCGGTGCGGCGCAGTGCGCTGCGCCGCGCATCGCTGAGCCCGGTCAGGGTGTGCGTCCCGTAGCGGACGGTGCCGGAGTCGGGGCGGATGATCCCGGCGAGGCAGTGCAGCAGCGTCGACTTGCCGGACCCGGAGGGGCCCATGACGGCGACCACTTCGCCGGGGTGGATGGAGAAGTCCGCGCCGTCGAGTGCGGGCGTGGCGGCGTACGCCTTGTGCAGTGCACGGGCTTCGAGCAGGGAACCGGCCGGGGTCATACGCGGGCCTCCGGGAGTGCGGGCGGGGCATGGCGAAGGTTGGGCGCGAGAGAGGCGGCGCCGGCCCAGGGACATGAAAAGCACTCTACATGAGGTGTATACGCACGGTGTATAGACGGGGTTTCTGGTGGCGGGGCGTCACGCGTCGCCCGGCATCACACGTCGCCCGGCATCACGCGTCGCCCGGTGTCACCCGTCGTCCGGCGTCCCGTCGGCTCCCTCCGCTGACCTCTCCGCTGACCCCTTCGCCGACCCCTCCGTCGGCTCCTCCGCAGGCTCCCGTCGCTTGGGCGGGCGCCCCCGTCGCGGCGGGGCGCCCGCTCCCCGTGGCAGGCGCCCCGCATCGGTCAGTGCCTTGCGGAGCAGGAACTCGATCTGTGCGTTGGCGCTGCGCAGCTCGTCGTTGGCCCAACGGCTGAGGGCGTCGTGGATGAGCGGGTCCAGCCGCAGCAGCACCTGCTTGCGCTGCTGCGGCCGGCGGCCGGCGGACCGTTCACGGTCCGCGCCGGACCCTTGGGGGGCGTCCGCACTCACTGGTAGAGCGAGCCCGTGTTCAGGACCGGCTGGGCGGCCCGGTCGCCGCACAGCACCACCATCAGATTGCTGACCATGGCGGCCTTGCGCTCCTCGTCCAGCTCGACGATGCCCTGCTCGTTGATCCGCTCCAGGGCCGACTCGACCATGCCCACCGCGCCCTCGACGATCTGCTGGCGGGCCGCGACGACCGCACCGGCCTGCTGCCGCTGGAGCATCGCGGAGGCGATCTCCGGGGCGTAGGCGAGGTGGCTGAAGCGGGCCTCGATGATCCGCACACCGGCGGCCTGGACCCGGGCGGTCAGCTCCACGGCGAGCTTCTCGGTGATCTCCTCGGCGTTGCCGCGCAGCGAGAGGCCGTTCTCGTCGTGGGCGTCGTAGGGGTACTCGATGGCGATGTGCCGGACGGCCGCCTCGGTCTGGGTGGCGACGAACTCCAGGAAGTCGTCGACCTCGAAGAGCGCCTGGGCGGTGTCCTCGACCTTCCAGACGACGATCGAGGCCAGTTCGATCGGGTTGCCGTAGGCGTCGTTGACCTTGAGGACCGCGGTCTCGTGGTTGCGGATCCGGGTGGAGATCCTGCGGGCCGAGGTGAGCGGGTTGACCCAGCGCAGGCCGTCGGTGCGGATGGTGCCGACGTACCGCCCGAAGAGCTGGATCACCCGGGCCTCGCCGGGCGCGACCATCTTCACGCCGGTCATGCAGAAGACCGAGGCCGCCAGGAGCAGGATCGCGGCGATCACCAGGGGTACGGCGACCGCGTTGTTGCCGCCGTTGCCCGCGACCCCGCCGACGATGATCATGGCGATGCCGAGGGCGACGCCCAGGACGGTCAGCAGCAGGGCCAGCCCGCCCGGGATGCTGTGCGCGGTCCGCTCGCGGACCTGTGGCGCGGGCATCTCCGGGGCGTCCACGGAGTCGACGGCGGTGGGTGTCGTATCGGTCATGGGGTCCCCGTTTCGTGGATGACGCGCGGCGCGGTGCGTGATGTGCACCGCAGTACGTGCTTTCGCTGGTCTAGCAAAGTGATATCACTTTAACGGGCTGGCCTGCTGCGGTCCAGAGGGGGGCGGCCCGGCGCCAGGACGGTTGCGCGCTTTTCCCGTGCTGTTTGTCACGTAGGGAAAAGCCTTGATCGATGAGTATTTGTTGACAGATGCGGTGTTAGCTTCAACAGCTGAGTTATGCCGGGGGCGGAACGACTGGAGTTGCACGAGCGATGGGCCGAGCGGACGCGAGGCGAGCGCGGCAGGGCAGCGCCCGCCGGGCCGGAAAGAACGAGAAGAAGTCCGGCATACGCCGCCTCTTCACCTGGAAGAAGATCGTCGGGACCTTCCTCGGCGTATGCCTTCTGGGGATCCTCGGCTGCGTCGGGCTCTACCTCTACGTGGACGTCCCGGCCGGCAACAAGGAAGCCAAGCTCCAGAGCAACGTCTTCAAGTACGCGGACGGCTCGGTCATGGCGCGGGTCGGCCAGGTCAACCGCGAGACCGTCCCGCTCAGCCGGATACCCAAGGGCGTCCAGCACACCTTCGTCGCCGCCGAGAACAAGACGTTCTACAACGACTCCGGCGTCGACCTGAAGGGCACCCTGCGCGGCGTCATCAACACCCTGAGCGGCAAGGGCAAGCAGGGCGGCTCGACGATCACCCAGCAGTACGTCAAGAACTACTACCTGAGCCAGGAGCAGACGGTCTCCCGCAAGCTCCAGGAGATCGTCATCTCCCTCAAGGTGGACCAGAAGTTCTCCAAGGACGACATCCTCGCCGGCTACATCAACACCAGCTTCTACGGCCGCGGCGCCTACGGCATCCAGGCCGCCGCGCAGGCGTACTACGGCGTGGACTCCGACAAGCTCACCGTCGCGCAGGGCGCCTACCTCGCCTCGCTGCTCCAGGCGCCCAACCAGTACGACTGGGCCATCGCCTCCGACGCCGGCAAGCAGCTGGTCCAGGAACGCTGGGCGTACACGCTCAACAACATGGTCGAGATGAAGTGGCTCACGCCCGAGCAGCGCGCCCAGCAGAAGTTCCCGGTGCCCAAGCCGCCCAAGCCGCTGCCCGGTCTGACCGGCCAGGCCAGCTACATCATCGCCGCGGCCAAGAAGGAACTCTTCGCCCAGGGCGTCGACGAGAGCGAATTCGAGGCCGGAGGCTGGACCGTCACCCTCGGCATCGAGAAGAACCGGCAGAAGGCGCTGGAGGGAGCGGTCAAGCGGAAGCTCATCGACGACCTCTCGCCCGACCGGCGCTCGATCGACCGTGATGTCCAGCTCGGCGCCACCTCGGTGGACCCCAAGACCGGCCACGTCGTGGCGCTGTACGGCGGCGCGGGCTACCCGCAGCACTACACCAACAACGCGACCCGCTCCGACTACCAGCCGGCCTCCACCTTCAAGCCGCTGATCCTGGCGTCGGCCATGGAGAACCACGCGGTGACCAAGGGCGGCGTCCCGATCACCCCCAACGCGATCTACGACGGCCGCAACCGCCGTCCGGTCGTCGGCGGCACCAAGCCCTTCGCGCCGCCGAACGAGGACGAGCACACCTACGGGAAGATCACCGTCCAGACGGCGACCAACAACTCCGTCAACTCGGTCTTCGCGCAGATGGGCGCCGACGTCGGCCTGGACCAGGTCAAGAAGACCGCGGTCGGCCTGGGCATGGACGGTTCCAAGATGGACGTCCAGCCGGCCATGACCCTGGGCACCATGGGCGCCAGCCCGCTCCAGATGGCCGGGGCGTACGCCACGTTCGACAACCACGGCATCAAGGTCACCCCGACCCTGGTCGTCAAGGCCGTGCAGAGCAAGGACGGCTCCGACAAGGAGGCCAAGCTCAAGGACCCGATCGGCGACCAGGTGCTCTCCCGCCGCACGGCCGACACCGTCACCTCGGTCCTGACCGGCGTGGTCAACGACGGCACCGCCTCGGACGCGGTCAAGAACACCGCCTACAAGGCGGCCGGCAAGACCGGTACCTCCGACGACAACAAGTCGGCCTGGTTCGTGGGCTACACGCCCAACCTGGTCACCGCGGTCGGCATGTTCGGCGAGTCGCCCAGCGGCGGCAAGCAGGTCACCCTCAAGGGCGCCGGCGGCGGCGGCCGGGTCAACGGCGGCGGCTACCCGGCGAAGGTCTGGGCCGACTACACCCAGACCGCGCTCGGCGACAGCACCGGCGGCGACTTCGACCTGGAGACCGACATGGGCGCCGCGGTGCCGCCGCCCGCCCCGCCGACGCCGACCCAGTCCGCGCCGGTCACCCCGACGCCGACCCCGACGCACTCCGCGCCGGTCACCCCGACGCCGAGCACCACCCCGTCGGACAGCAACTCCGGCCGGCCGTCCGGCCGTCCCACCCCGACCGGCGGCGGCTCCACCCCGCCGGACGGCGGCACCACGGGTACCGGGGGCGCCACCGGCACCGGCGGCGCCACGGGTACCGGCGGTACCGGTACCGGCGGCACCGGCGGCAACCCGGGCGGCAACAACGCCAACGGCGGCAACAACCTGCCGAACTTCGGCGGCTGACCCGCCCGGCCACCCGGCACCACCACGGCCCGCACCCCCAGGGGTGCGGGCCGCTGTGCTCCCTGCCCGGATCAGCCGCCGTTGACCTTCTTGGCGATCCGGTCACCGAGCTTCTTGTCGATGTTCCGCCAGTACTGGAGCGCCCGGTCCAGTACCGGCCGGCTCACCCCGTTCAGCAGATGCCCGGAGACGTTGCCGACGAGGCGGTCGCGGGCCGCGTCGTCCAGCACCTCGCGGACCATCGTGCCCGGCTGTCCGAAGTCGTCGTCGTCCCGCCGCAGCGTGTACGCCGCGCGCACCATCTCGCCACTGCTCTCCCAGCCCGCCGGCTCCCCGTACTGCACGGTGTCGGCCGCCGGACCGCCGTACGAGTTCGGGGCGTACGGCCGGGCCGTCCGCGCCGGGTCGAACCGCATCGGGCCGTCCTTGGCGTACGAGTGGGCCGGGACGTGCGGCCGGTTGGGCGGCAGCTGCGCGTAGTTCGGGCCGATCCGGTACCGGTGGGTGTCCGGGTACGAGAACAGCCGGCCGAGCAGCATCTTGTCCGGGGACGGGCCGATGCCCGGCACCATGTTGGACGGCTCGAACGCGGCCTGCTCGATATGGATGAAGTAGTCCTCGGGGTTCCGGTTGAGCGTCATCCGACCGACCTCGATCAGCGGGTAGTCGCCGTGCGGCCACACCTTGGTCAGGTCGAACGGGTTGAAGCGGTAGTCCGGGGCGTCCTCGAACGGCATGACCTGCACGTACAGCGTCCACGACGGGGCGTTGCCGCTCTCGATGGCCTCGTAGAGGTCCCGGCGGTGGCAGTCGGCGTCCTCGCCCGCCAGCCGGTCGGCGTCGGCCTGGGTCAGGAAGTCGACGCCCTGGTCGGTCTTGAAGTGGTACTTGATCCAGAACTTCTCGCCGCCGCCGTTGACCCACATGTAGGTGTGCGAGCCGTACCCGTTCATGTGCCGGTACGTCTTCGGGATGCCGCGGTCGCCCATCAGCCAGGTGACCATGTGGGCCGATTCCGGCGAGAGGGTCCAGAAGTCCCACTGCATGTCGTTGTCGCGCAGCCCGCTCTCGGGGCGGCGCTTCTGCGAGCGGATGAAGTCCTGGAACTTGATCGTGTCCCGTACGAAGAAGATCGGCGTGTTGTTGCCCACCAAGTCGTAATTGCCCTGCTCCGTATAGAACTTGAGGGCGAAGCCACGCGGGTCGCGCCAGGTGTCCGGGGAACCCTGTTCGCCGGCGACGGTCGAGAAGCGGGCCAGCATCTCGGTGTTCTTGCCGGGCTGGAAGAGGTCCGCCCTGGTGAACTGGCTGACGTCGTTGGTGACCTTGAAGAAGCCGTACGCGCCGCTGCCCTTGGCGTGCACCACCCGCTCGGGAACCCGTTCGCGGTTGAACTGGGCCATCTTCTCGATCAGGTAGTGGTCGTGGAGCAGGATGGGGCCGTCCGGACTCACGGTGAGCGAATGCTCGTCGCTCTCCACCGGGACGCCGGTGTTGGTCGTCGTGCGCGGGACGTTCTGCGCGGTGCTGGTCATTGGAGGAATGCCTCCCGTTCGATGACTGGCGGTGGGGTGGGCGGGGGCCGTCAGTCCCTTCCGGGGGTAGCTGGTCCCTTCAGTCCCTTTTGTCCCACCCAAGCAGTCAACGCCGCCGGCGGCATGTCGACGAGGGGTCCCGGGCGCCCGGACGAGTCCCCCCTCCCACGCGCGAGGGGACCCCGCCCGGTCCCGGACGGGGTCCCCTTCGCACGCGGCCTCAGAGACGCGTCCCCGGCGGCATCGACAGTTCGAACCAGACGACCTTGCCCATGCTCAACCGGGTCGCACCCCACCGCCGGGCCATCCGGTTGACCAGATACAGGCCCCGCCCGCCCTCGTCGGACGGCCGGGCCTGCCGCAGCCGCGGCAACTGCGGCACATCGTCCCCGACCTCGCAGCGCAGCACATCGGTCCGCAGCAGGCGCAGCGTCACCGGCCGCTCGGCGTACCGCACCGCATTGGTCACCACCTCGCTGACCAGCAACTCCAGCTGGTCCGACAGCTCCTCCAGACCCCAGCGGGTGAGTGCCCGCCGGGCCAGCCGGCGCGCCTGCCCCGCGGTCTGCGCCTTCGGATCGAGGTACCAGTACGCGACGTCGCTCGGCGCGATCCCGTCGAACCGGGCCGCCAGCAGCGCGATGTCGTCATCGCGATCGCCCGGCCCCAGCATGTCCAGCACCTCGTCGCAGAGCGGCTCCAGCGGCGGCGGATTGGGCCCGGTCAACCGGGCCGTCTCGGCCAGCCGCTCGCGCAGCTGCTCGATGCCGGTCCACACGTCCCGGATCCGCGACTCCACCAGACCGTCGGTGTACAGCACCAGCGTGGCGCCCGCCGGGGCGTCCAGCTCCACCGCCTCGAAGTCCACCCCGCCGACGCCGATCGGCGCGCCCGGCGGCACCCGCAGCACCTCCGCGCGCCCACCGCGGTGCAGCATCACCGGCGGCGGATGCCCGGCGTTGGCCACGATGATCCGGTGCGCCACCGGGTCGTAGACCGCGTACAGGCAGGTCGCCATCCGGTCCGAGCCCAGCCGCTGGGCCTGCTCGTCGAGGTGGTGCAGCACCTCCTGCGGCGGGAGGTCCAGCCCCGCCAGGGTCTGCGCGGTGGTCCGCAGCTGCCCCATGATCGCCGCCGAGGTCATCGAGTGGCCCATCACATCGCCGACGACCAGTGCCACCCGGCTGCCCGGCAGCGGGATCGCGTCGTACCAGTCGCCGCCCACCCGGGCGGTCTCCGCGGCCGGCAGGTAGCGGCTGGCCAGCCGCACACCGGTGGGCTGCGGCAACGAGTCCGGCAGCATGGTGCGCTGGAGCGCATCGGCGATGTACGCCTCGCGGCCGTAGAGCACCGCCTTGTCCACGCCCAACGCGGTATGCGTCGCCAACTGGGCCGCCACCAGCAGATCGTCCGGCTCGAACGCCGGCCGGTCCGGGCGCCGCAGGAACACCGCCGCACCGATCACCCGCCGCCGCCCGCGCAACGGCGCCAGGATCACCCGGTGGCCGCCCGGCAGCCGGGTGTCCGGCCCCAGCAGCTCCGGCAGCGCGGTCCGCGCCGCCTGCGCCTCACCGAACAACGGGCGCACCCCGCGCAGCACCTCCGCCAGCGGCCCGCCCGGGCGGACCTCCGACAGCTCCGCGGCACTGCCGCCCATCGCCGGCCCCAGATCCGGCTGCGCGGGCAGCACCGGCAGCCGCAGCCCGTTGGTGTCCGGCTCCTCCGGGATCCGGTCGGTGCGGCGCAGCCGCAGCACCACCGGGCCGGTCGGCCGCTCGTCGCCCACCGGCAGCGGATCGCGCAGATAGACCAGGATCGCGTCGGCGAAGGTCGGCACCGTCGCCCGGCACAGCCCCAGCACGATCTCGTCCAGGTCTATCCCGCGGGCGATCCGCCGGGTCGCCGCCCCGATGAACCGCAGCCGGTCACCGCTGGCCTGCCGGGCCGCGGCCGTCTCCCGGCTCTCGCCGCTCTCGCCCGGATGCGCCGACCGGGCGGGCGGCACCGCGGGCGGCTGCGGCGGCCCCGCCGGAGGCGGCAGCTCCGCCCCGGCCGCACCGGACGGTCCGCCGCCCCGTACGCCCGGCGGCGGCCCCGGCGGCAGCCCGCCCGGGCCCGCCTCTCCACCGTGCGTCCAGGACGACGGGCCGCCTTCCCGCGGCCGCCCGATGCCCTCGCTGCCGGGCCGCGGCTGTGTGTGCCCCGGCTCCTCACCCGGCTCCGGCGCATCGGCGCGGTCCACCGCGCCCTGCGCCACCGGCCGGCCCGTGCGGACCGCGGCGCGCTCCGCGCCCGGCTCCGCGTCCGGCCGCCTCTCCGCGGGCATGGCCACCTCCCCGTACGGGTCGTACGAGCCCTCGTACGACCCGGCGTATCCGCCGTAGGAACTGTCGCGGGACGCGCGGGCGGCGCCGTACGCCCGCGCGCCGTCACCGGCCGGGCCGTGATCGGCGGCCGGCTCGGCGTCCCCCTGCCCGGCCGGCGGCCCCGCGCAGGCCGTGGCGGGCTCGACCACCTCGCCGCCGAGGCCGATGTCGTCACCCCCGCGCACCGCGAACCCCGTTCCCGGCGCCGGCTCGTGACCGGTGCCGGCGGGCTGCTGGAGGGCGCTGCGCGGGTCGGGGACGCCGCCGAGCGGCGCCGTCCCCGCAGCAGGGGATGCCGAGGACGCGGCGGTCGGGGCCGACTGCCGCGTTTCGTGGGAGGTGGGATGCTCCGTCACGCGTGGGGTTCCATCCGTCCGGGGCTGGCGCAGGCGCGCCGCGTTCGGTGCGCGTCGCCCGAGCGGACGCGCCTGACGCGGTGCGTCTCAAGCGCGTCGCAGGTGCAGAAAGAGCTGGATTTCGGGTGGTACGTCCGTACTCGACGGGGCATACGCATACGAGTCCTCCCCGACGATGTCGAAACCCGCGTCGCGCACGACCCGGCGCAGGTCGTCCCGCAGATATCCCGATACCCGGATCGTGCTGCCGAGGAACGGAATGGGGAAGTCGTCAATATCGCCCTCGACCATTGCCAGGGCCAGCAACCCGCCGGGTCGCAGGAGGTCGTGCAGCATGCCCAGGGCGCACGGGATTTCCGCACGGGGCATCATCAACAGGGAGAAATAGGCGGTGATTCCGTCGAAGGAACCGGGACCGCCCAGGCGGCCACCGCGCAGATCGGCGATGTCCAGCCGGTGGAATTCGCCGCCCGGGACGTTGCCCTGGGCGAGTTCGACCATCCCGGGGGAGAGGTCGATTCCCACGACCCGGTGGCCGGCGTCGGACAGTTGACGGGCGGTCGGCAGTCCGGTGCCGCACCCGGCGTCGAGGATCCGCGCCCCGGCCGGCAGTTCCCCGCTCAGCCACGCGCCCGAGGCGATCTGGCCTTCCTTATGCGGAAAAGCCGTTTCGTACTGGTCACCGATCGCGTCGAACGCTTCGGACTGTCCGGCCCGGTCGAGTGCTAACCGGTTCAGGCCCTCGTACGCGTCGTAGCTTGTCGCGCTCACGACTTCGCCCCTCCTGCGACCGCTGTCAAGTTCGTTTTCTCGTTCTGGAGTTGCGCCTGTGCAGTCTTGCGGAGGACGATCCTACGTTTGAAGGCCCAGGGTGCAGCAAGGGGGCTGGGTACCGCTTCTCGCCCGGCGGGAACCCCAGGGGAACCCGGCCGGAAACAGCTTTGCCCATAGGCGCACCTTTCCACCGTTCGCCCCCTTCACTCTCTTCATTCTCTTCTTTTCGCGTTTGCTGTCTCACTACAGCAAACGATCAGGCAGGCGGTCCCAGTTCTCCGGAAGCACGGGAACCGCCCAGGCGGGATCGGGCCGCCAGTCCTCCCAGCCGTCGGCGAACGGCCCTTTCCACGCCGCGATCTGTGCGACCGCGGCGCGTCCGGCGGACCTGACGTCGTCCGCCTGGGCGTCCGTCACCAGTCCGTCCCGCCGGGCCTGCGCGAACTCGTCCTCGTCCCGCCACTCCCAGCGCCGGTCCGGATAGACACAGATGTCGAGGAAATGATCGAGCGAGTCGATTCCGCCCGACCAACGGCCGCGCGGCTCCTCCAGATTGACGTACCAATTCTTGAAGTGCCAGCCGCTCTCCCAGAACAGCCAGACCGACCATGGATCTTCCGGCCGGGCCAGCTTCAGCACACCGTTGCCGAACCACTGGTCGCGCAGGGTCCGCCGCGGTTTGGTGTAGCGGGTGGAGAGCGGCTCGCGGTGCACCGGTGTGCCGTCGGCGAGCACCGGCTTGATGCACGGGGTGCCCGGCGCCATCCACACCGCGAGCAGTTCCTCGGTGTCCTGGACAACGGTCATCGGACGACAGATGTGGAACCGGCGGGGATCGGCGTTGTCGCGGTAGCGCCACAGGATGTGGTCCCCGGGCGCCCAACGCCCCGGCTCCGCCGCCGTACGCCCCGCCCCGGCCACCGGTACGTGCTCGCCGGTCGTCTCGCCTTCCGTCGTCTCCACCATGTCCGCTGTCATGCGCAGATCTTAGGGGCGTCGCGTTACGCGTGCGGTGACATGTGCCGCACCGCTCGTTACGGACGGGTCATGCGCAACACGTCCAGCGCCTCGTCGAGCTGTTCCTCCGTCAGCAGACCGCGTTCGACGTAACCGTTCTCGATCACCACCTCCCGGATGGTCTTCTGCTCCGCGAGCGACTGCTTGGCGACCTTCGCCGCCTCCTCGTAACCGAGGTACTTGTTCAGCGGCGTCACCACCGACGGCGAGGATTCGGCGTATTCGCGGGCCCGCGCCACATTCGCGGTAATACCGTCCACCGTGCGGTCGGCCAGCAGCCGCGACACATTGGCCAGCAGCCGCACCGATTCCAGCACATTCCGCGCGATCACCGGCAGCATGACGTTCAGTTCGAAATTGCCGGCCGCGCCGGCCGTCGCCACCGTCGCGTCATTTCCGGTGACCTGCGCGGCGACCATCAGCACCGCCTCCGGAATAACGGGATTGACCTTCCCCGGCATGATCGACGAGCCCGGCTGGAGATCCGGCAAATTGATCTCCGCGAGCCCGGTCCGCGGCCCCGACGCCATCCACCGCAGATCATTCGCAATCTTCGTCAGCCCGACCGCGAGGGTCCGCAGCTGCCCGCTCGTCTCGACGATGCCGTCCCGCGCCCCCTGCGCCTCGAAGTGATTGCGCGCCTCCGTCAGCGGCAGCCCCGTCGCCCGCGCCACCTCCGCGATCACCGCCGCCGAGAACCCCGGCGGAGTGTTGATCCCCGTCCCCACCGCCGTGCCGCCCAGCGGGAGTTCGGCCAGCCGCGGCAGCGACGACCGCAACCGCTCGATGCCGTACCGCACCTGCGCGGCGTACCCCCCGAACTCCTGCCCCAGTGTCACCGGGGTCGCATCCATCAAATGCGTCCGCCCCGACTTCACCACCGCGGCGAATTCCGCCGCCTTCCGCTCCAGCGCCGCCGCCAGGTGCTCCAGCGCCGGAATCAGGTCGCCCCGGACCGCGGACGTCGCCGCGATGTGAATCGACGACGGGAACACGTCGTTCGACGACTGACTCGCGTTGACGTGATCATTGGGGTGCACATCCCGCCCGAGCCGCTCACTGGCGAGGGTCGCGATCACCTCATTGGCGTTCATGTTCGACGACGTCCCGGAACCCGTCTGGAACACGTCGACCGGGAAGTCCTCGTCCCACCGGCCCTCGGCCACCTCGGCGGCCGCCTCCGCGATGGCCTCCGCAACGTCCTTGCCCAGCACGCCCAACTCGGCGTTGACCTTGGCGGCCGCTCCCTTGATCCGCGCCAGCGCCTCGATGTGCGCCCGCTCCAGCCGCTGTCCGGAGATCGGGAAGTTCTCCACCGCCCGCTGGGTCTGGGCCCGCCACTTGGCGTGCGCGGGCACCCGCACCTCGCCCATCGAGTCGTGCTCGATCCTGAATGCGCTGTTTTCACTCATGTCTATGACAGTGCCCGCGAACCCGGATCTGTTCCCGACCCACGACGTATGTCACCTGCCTGCGCCCCACCACCTCGCCGGCCCGCGCGCCCGCCCGTCAGCACCCCGACGAACGCGGCCCGAGCGCCCGCCGGAAAGACCGACACCGGCCCTCCGGATCCCTACCGCCCCGCACGGGGACGAGCCCGGGCTGACCGCGGGTCGCCTCTCCGAAGCCGCCACCGGCCCGACTGCGGCAGCTGGAACCCGTCGCGGTAGCCGGACCGGCACCGTGCTGCGCGGAGTGTCGGCGGCCTCCAGCGGTCGCGCCAACTGCCCCCGTATCACGGCGGGTTCACCGACCGGCCGTGCCGGCACGGCCTCGTCGAGGACCGCCGCCCGTGCCGGCTCCAGCACGGCCCCGCGAGGGTTGACGTCGAATCAATTTCCTTGGCCACGGCCTTACTTCCCATTCTTACGCCTGTAGGAATCAGCTCTCACTCCCTTCCCAAGGTTACGGCGGAGGGTGACGATGGGAACACGGAACGTAGCAATCCGCTGGAAGTCAAGGGGATCCCACGACGAAACCGGGGAGCCGCCCTCGCCACTAACGGGACAACGCCAACACCGCCCACCGAACAGGAGTGTCACCATGGTCACGAGCGCCGGCCACACCTCACCGGGCCCGCGATCCCGGCAATCGCTGATGACCCTGCGCGTCTACACCGCGACCACCGACGGTGTCGTCACCCAGGAACGCGCCCAGATCCACGTCGTCGCCGGCGATCGCTTCGACCTCTACGGCCTCTCCCAGGCGTGGCCACCGTGCGCGTGCCCCCGCCACCGGCGCCGTTAGGCCCTGTCACACGGTGACCGACAGGGCCTGGGGACGCTTCCTCCTGCGCGAGCGGCCGCCGTCGCGCTTCAGGAACGCCGACGGCCGCCGCCCGCGCGCTGCGGACGGCGGCCGCGGAAGGTCACGAGGAGCGGACCGGAATGCTGGTGAACGTCGGGGTCGTCGGGGCCGGGTCCTGGAAGAAGTCGTTGCCCTTGTCGTCGACGACGATGAAGGCGGGGAAGTCCTCGACCTCGATCTTCCAGACGGCCTCCATGCCGAGCTCCTCGTATTCGAGGACCTCGACCTTCTTGATGCAGTCCAGGGCGAGGCGGGCCGCGGGGCCGCCGATGGAGCCCAGGTAGAAGCCGCCGTGCGTGCCGCAGGCGTCGGTGACCTGCTGGGAGCGGTTGCCCTTGGCGAGCATGATCTTGGAGCCGCCGGCGGCCTGGAACTGCTCGACGTAGGCGTCCATCCGGCCCGCGGTGGTCGGGCCGAACGAGCCGGAGGCGTAGCCCTCGGGGGTCTTGGCCGGGCCGGCGTAGTAGACCGGGTGGTCCTTGAGGTACTGCGGCATCCCCTCGCCCGCGTCCAGCCGTTCCTTGATCTTGGCGTGGGCGATGTCGCGGGCGACGACCAGCGTGCCGGTGAGCGAGAGCCGGGTCTTGACCGGGTGCTGGGTCAGCTCGGCGAGGACCTCGTCCATGGGGCGGTTGAGGTCGATGGCGACCGCGTCGAGGTCGGCGCCGGCGCCCTTGGTCAGCTCCTCGTCGGTGGTGTCCGGGAGGAAGCGCGCCGGGTCGGTCTCCAGCTGCTCCAGGAAGACGCCCTCGGCGGTGATCTTGGCGACGGCCTGGCGGTCGGCGGAGCAGGAGACGGCGATGGCGACCGGGCAGGACGCACCGTGCCGGGGCAGGCGGACCACGCGGACGTCGTGGCAGAAGTACTTGCCGCCGAACTGGGCGCCGATGCCGATCTTCTGCGTCAGCTCGAAGACCTTCTCCTCCAGCTCCTTGTCGCGGAAGCCGTGGCCGGTCGGCGAGCCTTCGGCGGGCAGCTCGTCCAGGTAGTGCGCGGAGGCGTACTTGGCGGTCTTCAGGGCGTACTCGGCCGAGGTGCCGCCGACGACGATGGCGAGGTGGTACGGCGGGCAGGCGGCCGTACCGAGCGAGCGGATCTTCTGCTCCAGGAACTTCATCATGGACGCCTCGTTGAGGACGGCCTTGGTCTCCTGGAAGAGGAAGGACTTGTTGGCCGAGCCGCCGCCCTTGGCCATGAAGAGGAACTTGTAGGCGCCGC
Source organism: Streptomyces sp. NPDC058000 (assembly GCF_042886435.1). Taxonomy (NCBI): domain Bacteria; kingdom Bacillati; phylum Actinomycetota; class Actinomycetes; order Kitasatosporales; family Streptomycetaceae; genus Streptomyces; species Streptomyces sp. NPDC058000. The sequence goes on along the minus strand of NZ_JBHVQS010000015.1, from coordinate 100,571 downwards.
CGTCGGTCGCGTACAGCTCGATCTGGGCGGGGAGGTTGGAGCCGGTGTTCTTCTCGTCCCACATGGTCAGCGGCGCCATCTGCGAGTACCGCAGGTTGAGCTGGGTGTAGGCGTCGTAGATGCCGTGGGAGAGGGCTTCCTCGTCGCCGCCCTCGGTCAGCACGTTCTGGCCGCGCTTGCCCATGACGATCGCGGTTCCGGTGTCCTGGCACATCGGCAGCACACCGGCGGCGGCGATGTTGGCGTTCTTGAGCAGGTCCAGGGCGACGAAGCGGTCGTTGGCGCTGGCCTCCGGGTCGTCCAGGATCTTGCGCAGCTGCGCGAGGTGGGTCGGGCGCAGGTAGTGCGCAATGTCGTGCATCGCCTCGGCGGCGAGCTTGCGCAGCGCCTCCGGCTCCACCTTGAGGAACGTCCGGCCGTCGGCTTCGAAGGTGCTGACGCCCTCCGAAGTCACCAGGCGGTAGGGGGTGTTGTCCTCGCCGGTGGGAAGCAGGTCGGTGTAGGCGAATCCCGGGCGGGCGGGGCGGGAGGAGGCCGGCATTGGGGGTGATTCCTAACTCGGAGGGGTGTGGGCTGGCTTCTACGGCAGCGCCTGACCAGCGTAGAACCCCCGTGCCGGGCCGCCGCTGTGAGGTAAGGCTCAGTCCGCGGGAGACGTGCCGCTGATCCCCTAGTCGCGATCTATCGCGTTTCGGTACCCTGGGGCCGTGGACGCTTCAGGAAACGGGGGACGACCGGGCCCCGAGACCCCGCCCGGACCGCTTGCCGAGCAGCGCGACCAGCAGGCGGTGAAACTGACCAAGGGCGAGGCGAAACCGCCGGCCGAGCCGGTGACCGAGGTGGCGGAACCCCCGGCGACCGCGGGGGGAGGCATGCGGGCCTCGGACGCGGACCGCGACCGGATCGCGGAGATCCTGCGGGAGGCACTCGCCGAGGGCCGGCTGGACGCCGAGGAGCACGCCGAGCGGATCGACGCGGTCTACCGCGCCAAGACCATGGGCGAGCTGGAGCCCGTCGTCCGGGACCTCCCGGCCGTCGGCGGCCGACCGCAGCCGGACCCGGCGCCCCACGCGTACGGTCCGGGCGGCGCGGCCGCCGACCAGAATCTCGTCGCGATCTTCAGCGCGGCCAACCGCAAGGGCCGCTGGCGGGTCCCGCCGCGGATCAACGCGGTCGCGATCTTCGGCAGCGTGGAGATCGACCTGACCGAGGCGGTCTTCCCGCAGCAACGGGTCCAGATCAACGTCACCTCCGTCTTGGGCAGCGTCGAGATCCGGGTGCCGGAGAACATCACGCTGCGCAGCAGCGGCTCCGGCATCCTGGGCAGCTTCGAGGTGGAGACGCACGAGGCGGCGGACGGCAACGCACCCGAGGTGGACGTGAACGGCTTCGCGCTGCTGGGCAGCGTGGAGGCCAAGCCCAAGCGCGGCGCCTGGATCCGTGATCTGCGGGACCGGTTGCGCGGTGATCGGCGGGAGCGGATGGACGAGCTCCGGGCCGAGCGGCACGAGTGGATGGACGAGCTCCGGACCGAACGCCGGGAGCGGATGGATCAGTTCCGGGCGGAGCGCCACGAGCGTCGGGAGGAGCGCCGGGGGCGCCGCCGATTCGGCTAGGGCCTGTCCGGCGGATCAGGGTCGGGCCGGCCGCCGGGCCCGGTCGTGGCCGCAGGGGCCGCCTCGGCCCCGGCCGTCACGTTCCTCGATCGCCACGGTGTGCATAAGCCCGCGTACAGCGGGTAGGGCTGGTGCATCGTCTCTCGTACGGCTGCGGGGTGCGAAAAGGCCGTGCGCAGCGAGACGGGCAAGGGTGATTTCTCTCGCCGAAGCCGTCGTCAGGAGTAGACCGTGCTGCTACCGCATCAGCCCCTGCAGGATGCCGCTGTCGTTCCGACCCAGCGCGGGCACGCTCGCGATGAGGCCGGCCCCTGGCATTCGGAGGCGGTGTGCCGCCGGGACGAGGCCGGGTTGTTCTTCGCCCCCTCCAAGGAGCCCACCGCCGCACGGCTGGCCAGGGAGGAAGCCGCGAAGCGGGTCTGTGCCCGCTGTCCGGTGATGGTCGAGTGCCGGGAGCATGCCCTGCTCCAGCCGGAGCCGTACGGCGTCTGGGGAGGGTTGACCGCCGCCGAGCGCCGGGTGGTGCTGACCCGCCGCCGGCGCCGGGAGACCGAGTTGCAGCGGGCCGCCGCGATGCCCGCGGCCGGCTGACCGCACGGGCCCGTACGGACGCCGCCGCATCCGTACGCATCTCGCCCCCGCCGGAATTCGCTTCCGACGGGGGCGAGATGCGTGCTGGGTCCGGTCCGGCCGGACCGGGTCAGCTGGGGCGCTCGAAGTCGATCGAGCTGTAGGCACGCAGCTTGGAGAGGCGGTGCTGGGAGTCGATCTGGCGGATGGTGCCGGACTTGGAGCGCATGACCAGGGACTGGGTGTAGGCGGTCTCGGCGCGGTAGCGGACGCCGCGCAGCAGCTCGCCGTCGGTGATGCCGGTGGCGACGAAGAAGACGTTGTCGCCGCGGACCAGATCCTCGATCTGCAGGACCTGGTCGAGGTCGTGGCCGGCGTCGAGGGCGCGCTGCCGCTCCTCGTCGTCCTTGGGCCACAACTTGCCCTGGAAGGCGCCGCCCAGGCACTTCAGCGCACAGGCGGCGATGATGCCCTCGGGCGTCCCGCCGATGCCCAGCAGCAGGTCCACGCCGGTGCCCTCGCGGGCCGCCATGATCGCGCCGGCGACATCGCCGTCGGCGATGAACTTGATCCGCGCGCCGGCCTCCCGGACCTCCTTGACCAGGCCCTCGTGGCGCGGCCGGTCCAGGATCACGACGGTGACGTCCTCGACGGCGGACTTCTTCGCCTTGGCGATCCGCTTGATGTTCACCGCCACCGGGGCGGTGATGTCGACGAAGTCCGCCGCCTCCGGGCCGGTGGCGAGCTTGTCCATGTAGAAGACCGCGGACGGGTCGAACATCGAGCCGCGTTCGGCGACCGCCATGACGGACACCGCGTTGGCCATGCCCTTGGCGGTCAGCGTGGTGCCGTCCACCGGGTCAACGGCCACGTCGCACTCCGGGCCGGTGCCGTCGCCGACCCGCTCGCCGTTGTAGAGCATCGGGGCGTTGTCCTTCTCGCCCTCCCCGATGACCACGACGCCGTTCATCGAGACGGTGTGGATCAGGGCGCGCATGGCCTTGACCGCCGCGCCGTCCGCGCCGTTCTTGTCGCCACGGCCGACCCAGCGGCCCGATGCCATGGCGCCGGCCTCGGTCACCCGGACCAACTCCAGGGCGAGGTTGCGGTCTGGGGCCTCCGGGCTGACCTCTAGTTGGGACGGCAGATGATGCTCGGACATCGAGCGCACCTTTCTGTACGGCGACGGCCGGATTGATGAGGGTGCTCATGACTTTATCGGTAGGTCGCGAAAATGAGCAGGGGGGCCTTCGCATGAGCAAGCAGGTGGCTGGGTAACGCCCGCGCCGAGCGGTCACCGACCGCAGAACCGTTTGCCCAGGTGAGTGGTGTCCGAGGGGGGCGCGTCCGGGCGCCGGCGGGCATAGGGGACCATAGGGACGTGGCTGGTATGCGAGGCAGGCAAAGGGTGACGGACATGGTTCTGTCACTGGCGGTGATCGGTGTCCTGGTCGGGGCGATCTACTTCTTCATCCCGCACGACGACAGTGCGACCGCGGAGAAGGACGCGGTCCGGACCGTCGACACCCGCGTCGAGATCATCACCGCCCGGCGTGCCGCCCCCTATCCGGTCGCGGCGCCCGAGGGTCTGTCCAAGACCTGGCGGCCCACCTCCGTCTCCTACAAGGCCAGCGATGACGGCAAGGGCGGCGCCTGGCACCTGGGAATGCTCGACCCGGAGCAGGAGTACGCGGCCGTCGAGCAGAGCGACGCACCGGCCAAGCAGTTCATCCAGGACGTCACCCTGGGCGCCGACAAGGTCGCGGGTCAGCAGGCCGTCGGCAGCAAGAAGTGGGACCGCTACCAGGGCAACACCTACAAGGCGCTGGTCCACGAGGAGCCCGGTGTGACCACGGTCGTCGCCGGCACCGCGCCGTACGGGCGGCTCGCGGAGCTGGCCGCGGCCCTGGTGGCGAAGAAGGGCTGACGAGCAGCGGTACGGGGGCCGAGCGGTCGGCGCTCGTGCCACCGGAGGCACGACGAGGCCGCCGCACCCGGGTGGGTGCGGCGGCCTCGTCGTACGTCAGGCCGGGGGCGGCTCAGACGGTGGCGGTGGCCTCGTCGAAGGACAGGCGCGGCGAACGCGGGAAGAAGGCGTCCGGGCCCGGCTTGCCGAGGTTGATGACCAGGAAGGACTTCTGCTTGCCGTCGCCGAAGAACTCCTTGTCGACGCCGGTGAAGTCGAAGCCGGTCATCGGGCCGGCGGCCAGGCCGGCGGCGCGGATGCCGAGGATGAAGTAGCCGGCCTGGAGGGTGGCGTTCTGGGTGCCGGCGGCCTCGCGGACCGTGGCCTCCGAGAAGAAGCTGTCCTTGACGCCCGGGGCGTGCGGGAAGAGCTGCGGCAGCTTCTCGTGGAAGTCCAGGTCGACGGAGAGGACGACGGTCAGCGGCGCGGCCAGGGTCTTGGGGCCGTTGGCGCCCATGGCGTGCGCGACCAGGCGCTTACGGGCGTCCTCGGAACGGACCAGGGTGATCCGCAGCGGCGACTGGTTGAACGCGGTGGGGGCGTACTTGACCAGGTCGTAGATGGCCTGGACCTGCTCGTCCGTCACCGGCTCGTCCGTGAACGTGTTGGCGGTCTGGGCCTCGCGGAACAGGAGGTCCTGAGCGGCGGCGTCAAGGGCGAGAGACATCAGGGGCACCTCGGGGCTTCAGGTGGGTTACGGATCTTCGAAGACTTCGCTGTCTACGAGAACCACTGTAGCCCCGATAGATTAAAGTTCAACTAACGGCTGGCAAGTGTGAGGGGTTTCACGGGCCGGTAGCGGCCTTTCGTGATCCGGAAGGCCGCTCAAGAGGGGGGCGGGGGCGGCGCCGCGCGCTGCTACCCCTGCTCCGCCGCGTCCTGTGCCGACCCATCCGCCAGTGCCGCGTCCAGCCGCGCCCGGGCCCCGTCCAACCAGCGGCGGCACACCTTCGCCAGCTCCTCGCCGCGCTCCCACAGGGCCAGCGACTCCTCCAGCGTCGTACCGCCCGCCTCCAGACGGCGGACGACCTCGATCAGCTCGTCCCGCGCCTGCTCGTAACCGAGGGTGGAATCCACCGGCGCCACCTCGGCCGCCTCGTCCACCACGTCATCCGTCTTCGCCATGTCTCCCACCCTATGAGTCCGTCTTGGGCGGTACCGTCCGCCCGGAATCGGCGTCCGGGACCGCGGCCACCCGCACCCGGAACTCGCCCTCGGCCACCCTGGCCCGCAACTCCTCGTCCACCGCCACCTCGGACGGCGCGCGCACCGCCGCCCCGTCCGGCTTCTGGAGCACCGCATAGCCGCGCTCCAGCGTCGCCTTGGGGGAGAGCGCCACCACCCGCGCCAGGGTGTGCGCCAGCTCCGAATCGGCCCGGTCCAGCAGGTGCCCCAGCGTCCGGCGGCCGCGCTCCAGCAGTGCGGTGACCTGCTCCTCGCGCTCCTGAACCATCCGCTGCGGATGCTGTATCGACGGGCGGTGCAGCGCCGCCGTCAGGCCCCGCTCCTCGCGGTCCAGGAAGCCGCCCAGCGCGCGCCGGGCCCGCTCCCGCAGCTGGTGCACCCGGGCCAGCTCCTCGCCCACGTCCGGCACCACCTTCTTCGCCGCGTCCGTCGGCGTCGAGGCGCGCAGATCGGCCACCAGGTCCAACAGCGGGCTGTCCGGCTCGTGGCCGATCGCCGAGACCACCGGCGTGCGCACCTCGGCCACCGCCCGGACCAGCTGCTCGTCGGAGAACGGCAGCAGATCCTCCACGCTGCCGCCGCCGCGCGCCACGATGATCACGTCCACCTCGGGCAGCGCGTCCAGCTCCTGCACCGCCGCGATCACCTGCGGCACCGCGTGCACCCCCTGCACCGGCACGTTGCGCACCTCGAAGCGGACCGCCGGCCAGCGGTGCCGGGCGTTCTCCAGCACGTCGCGCTCGGCGGCGCTGGCCCGGCCGCAGACCAGCCCGATCAGCTGCGGCAGGAACGGCAGCGTCCGCTTGCGCTCCGCCGCGAACAACCCCTCCGCGGTCAGCGACCGCTTCAACTGCTCCAGCCGGGCGAGGAGTTCCCCCACGCCGACCGGGCGGATCTCGGCGGCCCGCAGCGACAGCTGACCGCGCGGCGCGTACCACTCCGGCTTGGCGTGCACCACCACCCGGGCGCCCTCGCTCACCACCTCGGAGACCTTGTCGAAGACCTGGCGGTAGCACGTCACGCTCACCGAGATGTCGTACGACGGATCGCGCAGCGTCAGGAACACCACACCTGCGCCGGGCCGCCGCGAGAGCTGGGTGATCTGCCCCTCGACCCACACCGCGCCGAGCCGGTCGATCCACCCGCCGATGAGCCGGGACACCTCGCCGACCGGGATCGGCGCTTCCGGAGACGTAGAGACAGACATACGACCGAGAGTAGCGGCGGCCACTGACAGTGCCGGTGGTCCCACCGTCGGTCCCGCACGCCACCCGGATGCGGCGCCGTGGCGCGGGGGCGCCGCCCGGGCCCCCGGTACCCCGTCCTCAATCGCCGGACGCGCGGGAACCGGCGCTGGAACGAGCGCTGGAATCGGCGCTGGAATCGGCCTTCGCGTACTGCACCGCCAGCACCACCAGTCCCACCAGCAGCCAGGCCCCGCCCACGACCTGCGCGGTCGGTGACGCCTCGACGACCACCGCGACCACCACCGCCAGCCCCACCAGCGGCACCACCACATGCCGCAGCAGGCTCGGCACCGCCGCCCGCCGACGGATCCGGAACCACCCGATCACCGAGGCGTGCAAGAGCGCGAACGCGGTCAGCGCGCCGACGTTCACGATCGACGACAACTGGTCCAGACCATCGTCCCGGGTGGCCGCCCAGACCGCCGCCACCAGCGTCACCAGCGCCGCCCCCAGCAGCGCCCGGCGCGGCACCCCGCTGCCCGCGTCCACCTTCGCCATCGGCCCCGGCAGCCGCCGGTCCCGGGCCATCGCGAACAGCAGCCGGCCGGCCGCGGCCTGCCCGGCCAGCGCCGCGAACGCCGCCCCGACCGCCTTGCTCACCGCCACCAGGTCGTGCAGCCAGCCGCCCACCGCGGAGTCCACCGTCACGTAGAAGGCGGCCCCCTGCCCGCCCGGCTCCGCGGCCAGTTCCGCGGCGCTCATCGGGGCCAGCAGCGCCGCCAGATACGTCTGCACGGCGAACAGCACCCCGGCCACCACCAGACACGTCACCACGGCCCGCGCCACCCGCCGCGAACCGCCCACCCGTCGCCCGCCACCGCCCTTCCCCGGACGCTCCCCCAGACTCCGTCCGGGGGGACCCCCATCGCGCGGCGCATCTTCTGTCTCCTCCGCGAACGACGCGATCGCATCGAAGCCCAGATACGACAGCACCGCCACCGACACCGCCGCCAGCACCGCGTCGGGCGAGAAGCCGCCCTCCCCGGTCAGCGGCACCGCCCAGCCGCGCTGCGCCCCGTGCGCCGCCAGTGCCCACACCGCCGCCACCACGAAGACCACCAGCACCGCGATCTCCAGCGCCAGTACCGCGAACCCGACCACCGCCGCGGTCCGCACCCCCCACAGGTTCAACAGCGTGGTGACCACCACCGCGACCGCCGTCCACACCCACTGGTGCACCTGCGGCACCAGGGCGTGCAGCGCGATCCCGGAGAACAGGTACGCCACCGCCGGGATCAGCAGGTAGTCCAGCATCGCCATCCACCCGGCGACGAACCCCGCGCCCTCACCCAGGCCGACCCGCGCGTACGCGTAGACCGACCCGGCCTTCGGCGCGACCCGCACCATCTGGGCGTACGAATACGCCGTGAACGCCATGGCCACCGTGGCGACCAGGTAGACCGCCGTGATCGCGCCGTGCGACGTGGCCTGGAGGGTGCCGAAGATCCCCACCGGTGCCATCGGGGCGATGAACAGCAGCCCGTAGACGACCAGGTCCCGGAACGACAGCGTCCGGTGCAGCGCTCCGGTGTCGCCGTGAGCCCCCTCACCAACGGTCGCGCCGTCCGTGCCCGGCATCCCGCCTCCTCGCCCGTACTCCCCACCAGTCTGGGACACCGGTGCGATCACGCCCCGCCGGGGCACGGCCTTACGATGGGACCTATGTCTGCTACTCCCGGTCCGCAGCCCAGCCGCAAGGTCCTCCTCGCCGCCCCCCGCGGCTACTGCGCGGGCGTGGACCGCGCCGTGATCGCCGTCGAGAAAGCCCTTGAGCAGTACGGCGCCCCGGTCTACGTGCGCCACGAGATCGTCCACAACAAGTACGTGGTGAAGACCCTGGAGAAGAAGGGCGCGATCTTCGTCGAGGAGACCGAAGAGGTGCCCGAGGGCAATATCGTCATCTTCTCCGCACACGGCGTCGCCCCCGTCGTCCACGACGAGGCCCAGCGCGGCAAGCTCGCCACCATCGACGCGACCTGCCCCCTGGTCACCAAGGTCCACAAGGAAGCCGTCCGCTTCGCCAACGACGACTACGACATCCTCCTGATCGGCCACGAGGGCCACGAAGAGGTCATCGGCACGAGCGGCGAGGCCCCCGAGCACATCCAGCTCGTCGACGGCCCCAAGGACGTCGCGAACGTCGAGGTCCGCGACCCGGACAAGGTCGTCTGGCTCTCCCAGACCACGCTCTCCGTGGACGAGACCATGGAGACCGTCGACGCCCTCAAGGACCGCTTCCCCAACCTCCTCTCGCCGCCCAGCGACGACATCTGCTACGCCACCCAGAACCGCCAGATCGCGGTCAAGCAGATGGGCGCCCACGCCGACCTCGTCATCGTCGTCGGTTCGAGGAACTCCTCGAACTCCAAGCGCCTGGTCGAGGTCGCCCTCGGCGCCGGCGCCACGGCGTCCTACCTGGTCGACTACGCCGACGAGATCGACGAGGCGTGGCTCGACGGCGTGACCACCGTCGGCGTCACCTCCGGCGCCTCCGTCCCCGAGATCCTGGTCGACGGCGTCCTGGAATGGCTGGCCGCCCGCGGCTACGACGACGTCGAGACCATCACCGCCGCCGAGGAATCCATCATCTTCTCGCTCCCCAAGGAGCTCCGCCGCGATCTGCGCGCCGAGGCCAAGGCCGCCGTCGAGGACTGACCGTCCACCGCCGCCCGCCGCCTCCGCCATACCGGGGGCGGCGGGCGGAGTCCGCGCCTAGCCTTTTCCTATGAGGGTCTTCGGTGTGGACATCGGCGGATCGGGCATCAAAGGCGCCCCGGTGGATCTGGAGCGCGGCGAACTGCCCGAGGAGCGCTACAAGGTACTGACCCCGCATCCGGCCACCCCCGAGGCGGTCGCCGACTGCGTCAAGGAGGTCGTGGACCACTTCGAGTGGACCGGCCCGGTCGGCGCGACCTTCCCCGGCGTGGTCACCAGCGGGATCACCCGCACGGCCGCCAACGTCGACAAACGCTGGATCGGCACGGACGCCGCCGCACTGCTCACCGACCGGGTCAGCGGCGGCGCCGGCGGCAGCCCGGTCACCCTGCTCAACGACGCGGACGCCGCGGGCCTGGCCGAGATGCGGTTCGGCGCCGGCCAGGGCCGCACCGGCACCGTCATCGTCCTCACCTTCGGCACCGGCATCGGCAGCGCCGTCTTCACCGACGGCCGGCTGATCCCCAACACCGAGCTGGGCCACCTGGAGCTGCACGGCCACGACGCCGAGAAACGCGCCTCCACCAAGGCCAAGGAGGACGAGGAGCTGAACTGGCAGCAGTGGGCGCACCGGGTCCAGAAGTACCTCGCCCACGTGGAGATGCTCTTCTCGCCCGCACTGTTCGTGATCGGCGGCGGGGTGAGCCGCAAGGCGGAGAAGTTCCTGCCGCTGATCGAGGGGATCAGGGCCGAGATCGTGCCGGCACGGCTTCAGAACAACGCCGGGATCGTGGGGGCTGCGATGGCCACACAGGTCCCCGGCGCGCACACCGGCCCCACCGGATCGCCCGGCGCCGCGCGTCCTGCCGGCGCGCCCCCTACCGGCGGGCCACCTGCCGCGGACGGTTCCCCGGCCCGGAGCGGCTCGGGGTCCGGGGCGCGGACTCCTCCAGCCGCGGGGCCGTCGCCCGCGGACCGGGCCCCGAACGCCGTTGTCGAGTCACCGGTCGGCTGGCCCGACGCCGGGCGATGAGCAGCGCCTTACGGACCAGCACCAGCAGCCCGCAGATCAGCGTGCCCCCGTAGAGCCAACCGGCGTTCAGCGCCAGCACGGTGAACACACCGATCAACAGCCCGGTGAAGCCCGCCGGACCGTGCTGCACCGGCACCGTGCCGACGGCGAACGCGATCGGCAGCGCGACCGGCGCGGCGATCAGGTCGTACGGCCGCACCCACGCCCCGGCCGCCACGCTCACCAGCAGGAAGAAGACGCCGTACGCGGTCTGCGCCCCGCCGAACAACCAGCGGTCCAGGAAGCCGAAGGCCAGCAGCGCGGCGGTGGCCAGCAGCCCGCAGCCCAGGCCGGTGAGCTTGGCGGCCGGCAGACGGCGGACCAGACCGGCCACGGGGGCGGGCGCCGGCGGTCGCCGCGGGCCCGCCCGGTAGACGGCCGCGACCTCCTCGCCCTCGGCCAACAGCCCCACGGCCGGTCGCGGCATCCGCCCGCCCGCTCCCACGACCGGCGGCCGGACCGGCGCCCGGAACTCGCCCGGCGCGGGCGCGTAGCCGCGGGCGGTGACCTCGGTGCCCGCCGGTACGGAGGCGTAGCCGGACGCCCGCATCGCGGTCAGGAAGGCGTCGTCGGGTTCGGGGGCGACGGCCTCCGCGGGGCGCGGGAGCCGGGCATCCTGCCCCGCGTCCGGGCCGTCGCCGTGCGGCCGGCCGTGCGGGGACGTGTGCGCTTCGTGTTCCTCCACGTGTTGCTCCACTCGGCAACGGTAGGCCGCTAAGTGGGATTAATCGGTCATGGGACACGCACTTTGACCTACCTTGGGGGCTCCGTTAGGCGGCCCGGCGCACGGCACGGGAGCGCGCGGGGCGTCGGGCGCCGTCCCCGGAGCCGGGGCCGGTCCGCCCGGCGCGGTGGGACCCGCCCAGTAGACTGGTGGATCGGCCGTACCCGGCCGGCCCGGTCCCACCGGCCGGCCCCGGGAAGCGGCCCGCCCTTCGCCCACCTCCAGCTCCGGGAAGTCGCCACCGTGTCGCTCACGATCGGAATCGTCGGTCTGCCCAATGTCGGCAAGTCGACCCTGTTCAACGCCCTGACCAAGAACGACGTGCTGGCGGCCAACTACCCGTTCGCCACCATCGAGCCGAACGTCGGCGTGGTCGGCGTCCCCGACCCCCGCCTCGCCAAGCTCGCCGAGATCTTCGGCTCCGCGCGGGTGCTGCCCGCCACCGTCGACTTCGTCGACATCGCCGGCATCGTCCGGGGCGCCTCCGAGGGCGAGGGCCTGGGCAACAAGTTCCTCGCCAACATCCGCGAGTCCGACGCGATCTGCCAGGTCATCCGCGCCTTCAAGGACGAGAACGTCGTCCACGTCGACGGCAAGGTCTCGCCCAAGAGCGACATCGAGACCATCAACACCGAGCTGATCCTCGCCGACCTCCAGACCATCGAGAAGGTGCTGCCGCGCCTTCAGAAGGAGTCGCGGATCAAGAAGGACGTGGCCCCGAAGGTCAAGGCCGTCGAGGAGGTCAAGGCCATCCTGGAGGAGGGCCGCACCCTCTTCGCCGCCGGCTACGTCCAGGGCACGGAGAAGACCGAGCTGCTGCACGACCTGCACCTCCTCACCACCAAGCCGTTCCTCTACGTCTTCAACGTCGACGAGGACGAGCTCACCGACGACGACTTCAAGGACGAGCAGCGCGCCCTGGTCGCCCCCGCCGAGGCGATCTTCCTCAACGCCAAGCTGGAGGCCGACCTCGCCGAGCTGGACGACGAGGAGGCCCTGGAGCTCCTCCAGTCCGTCGGCCAGCAGGAGCCGGGCCTGGCGACCCTCGCCCACGTCGGCTTCGACACCCTCGGCCTGCAGACCTACCTGACCGCCGGCCCCAAGGAGACCCGGGCCTGGACGATCAAGAAGGGCGCCACCGCCCCCGAGGCCGCCGGTGTCATCCACACCGACTTCCAGAAGGGCTTCATCAAGGCCGAGGTCATCTCCTTCGCCGACCTGGTCGACACCGGCTCCGTCGCCGATGCCCGCTCCGCCGGCAAGGCCCGCATGGAGGGCAAGGACTACGTGATGCAGGACGGGGACGTGGTGGAGTTCCGGTTCAACGTCTGACGCGCGCCGTAGCGTCGACCTGGCGATCCAGCAAACGCACAGGTCAAACGGGGTCGGCTCCATCCGGAGCCGACCCTGTTGCGTGCCGGTTGCTGGATCCGTGCGGGATCTTCTGACGGTTCGTCATCTGCTGTCGTCCCTGGTCATCCCTACCGTTGCTGGATCGGTGCTGGGTCGGGTTGCCACCCAGGCCGGGCGTCCCCGCGCGGGCGGGGCGTCCTGGGCGCAAGCCGCCCGGCCGGGGGCGGACTTCGGGGCCGTGGGACGTACACCCCGGACGAACAGCGTCATCACCACGACGAGGCAACCGGCATAGCCGACGACCGAAGCTCGGGAACGCTCCAGTCGCTTCGACGATCTCATACGTGGACTTAATCGATCATGTCCGGCTGTAGGAGCCTCACCCGGCCCTTCAGCCAGACCCTTGGTGGTCCGGTGGCCTCCGCAGCAGTCCGGCAGATGGACCGGAAGAACCTGCCGCTGCTCGGGTGGCGGCGCCGAGCGGTGCTCCTGGCCGCGCGGTTCAGTGAGCGATGCGGTAGCGATGTTCGGGACGGCCGTTGGTGCCATAGCGGAGTTCCAGGCGGACCATGCCTTCCTTGACGAGGTAGGAGAGGTAGCGCTGGGCCGTGGCGCGGGAGACGCCGGTCGCCTCGGCGGCCTCGGCGGCCGACAGGGCACTGCGGGCGGAGCGCAGGGCTTGGTGGATCGAGCTGAGCGTGGGCGCGGAGTGGCCCTTGGCGGGGATCCGGGGGACGGCGGGCGGGCGGGCCGCGCTGAACAGGGCGTCCACGTCGGCCTGGTCGGCCGTGGTGGTCCGGCTGAGCGCGTCCACGCGGTCGCGGAGCTGGTGGTAGGCGTCGAGCCGTTCGGCGAGGTCGGCGGAGCCGAACGGCTTGACCAGGTAGCCGACGGCGCCCAGTTTCATCGCGGCGCGGACGGAGGAGATGTCGTGGTCGGCGGTGATCACGAGGGCGTCGGGGCGCTTGTCGCCCTGGTCCTGGCTGAGCCGGCGCAGGACGTCGAGTCCGCTGCCGTCGGGCAGGAAGATGTCGAGCAGCAGCAGGTCCGGGTGCAGGGTACGGACCGCGGCCAACGCCTCGGCCGCGGTCGCCGCCTCGCCGACCACTTCGAAGCCCGGGACCCGGCGCACGTAGTTGCCGTGGATCTGCCCGACCCGGAAGTCGTCGTCCACCACGAGGGTCCGGATCATCACAGGTCACCTCCCATCGGCAACGCCGTCGTGAACAACGCGTCCTGCTGTGCCGGTGTCGGCGCCGTGTCCGGCTGCGGCAGTACGACCGTGAACAACGCGCCCGGGCCTTCGCTGACCGTGATGGTGCCGCCGTGCCGCTGGACCAGCCGGTGCACCAGGGCCAGCCCCAGGCCGCGGTGAGCGGTGCCCCGTTCGGGGCGGGTGGACCAGCCGTCCTCGAAGATCGACCGGGAGGAGCCGGGGGCGATGCCCGGACCGCTGTCGGCCACACGCACGAAGATCAGCTCGTCGCTCTCGGCCAGCGTCAGCCGGATCCTGCGGACGCCGTCGGCGGACGGTGCCTCGGCGGTCGCGTCGATGGCGTTGTCGAGCAGGTTGCCGACGATGGTCAGCAGTCGCCGCAGGTGCGGTGGGTCGTTGCCGAGCGCTGAGTCGTCGCTGAGGACGATCCGCACTCCGCGTTCGGCGGCGACGGTGGTCTTGGCCACGATGAGCCCGACCATCAGCGGGTTTCCGATGTGTCGGCGCACGGCCTCGGTCAGGGCCTGCCCGGAACGGGCCGTCTCGATGGCGTACTCGTACGCGGACTCGTGCTCGCCGATGTCCAGCAGACCGGCCAGGGTGTGCATCCGGTTGGTGAACTCGTGCTGCTGGGCCCGCAGGGCGTCGGTCAGTCCGCGTACGGAGTCCAGTTCGCGCAGCAGGCCGATGAGCTCGGTGCGGTCGCGTACGGTGACCACGGCGCCGAGTTCGCGGCCGTGCAGGGTGACCGGCATACGGTTCACGACGAGACAGTGGTCGTCCGTCAGGACGCTGACGTCGGTGCCGGCCAGGGTGCCGTCCAGCGCGCGGCGCAGCCGGCCGTCGGGCAGCGCATCCTCCAGCCTGTGGCCGAGCGCGGTGCCGAGGCCGAGCAGCCGCCGGGCCTCGTCGTTCACGACGGTGATCCTTGCGTCGGGGTCGAAGGCGACCACGCCTTCCCGGATGCCGTGCAACATCGCCTCGCGGTCCTGCAGCAGACCGGCGATCTCCTCAAGTTCCAGGCCGAACGTGGTCCGCTTCAGCCGCCGTGCCAGCAGATAGGCCGCCGTCGCGCCGATCGCGGTGGCGATCGTGGCGTACAGCCCGAAGGTGGGCAGCTCGTGCCACAGCTCGCCGAGCACGTCGTGTTCCGGCATGCCCACCGACACCTCGCCGACCAGTGCGCCGGATGGCCCGTACAAGGGGGCCTTGGCGTTGGCGGACCGCCCGGTCGCGCCCTGGTCGGTGCCGACGTGCGCGCGGCCGTCCTCGGCCACGACCGGCTCGGCCACCGGCCCGCCGATCAGGGCCGGGATGGGATGCGAGTGCCGGATGCCGTGCAGGTCGATCACGACCACGTACGACGCCCCGGAGGCCCGGCGGATCCGTTCGGCGACCGTCTGCACCACGTCGCCGCCGCCCCCGTACTCCATGACCTGCTTTGTCTGCGGCTCCGCGGCCGTGGTCCGGGCGATCGCCAGGGCCCGCTGCTCGTAGGAGCGGTCGAGTTCGGCCCGCTGCGCGAACGCGAACAGGACGAAGCCGATCAGGCCGGTGAGCGCGAGGATGACCAACTGGTTGGCGAGGATCCGGGTGGAAAGCCTCCGCTTCCCGCCGCGGCCTGCCCGGAAACGGATGGGTGCCACGAGTGCCTCTTCGCTCCGGTGGTGCGACGTGCCGGGACGGCCTGTGTGGGGTGCCCGGGTGGCGCGATTGTGCCCCAGAGCCGGGACTCTGCCCACCCTCCGTCCACTGAGCAAAACGAGCAGAAGCCCGCTTTACGCGGCTATCGCGAGATAGCTCGGAAACAGCGACGTCA
Organism: Streptomyces sp. NPDC058000; assembly: GCF_042886435.1. Classification (NCBI taxonomy): domain Bacteria; kingdom Bacillati; phylum Actinomycetota; class Actinomycetes; order Kitasatosporales; family Streptomycetaceae; genus Streptomyces; species Streptomyces sp. NPDC058000. The sequence continues at coordinate 85,148 of NZ_JBHVQS010000015.1, read as the reverse complement.
TACGCGGCTGCCTCTAGCGTCTGCCTTCCTCGGCCTGGGAGGAACCCCCGAGGAATCCCACGAGGCAATCCCCGAGGAATTCCCGGGGAACTCCGAAAGAAGGAAGGAAGCGGCCCCACATGGCTTCGCGAAACGATGTCGCGACGAGCCCGGGCGCCGGTGCGGCGGACCCTGCGGACGCGCGCATCGAGATCTCCGGGCTCACCAAGAGATTCCTGACCCCTGCCGGTGAGGTGTTCACGGCGCTGCAAGGCGTTTCGTTCACCGTGGAGCCGGGCCAGTTCTGCGCCGTGGTGGGCCCCACGGGCTGCGGCAAGTCGACGACCCTGAGCATGGTGTCCGGGCTCGACCGGCCCAGCGAGGGCTCGGTCAAGGTCGGCGGCCGTGAGGTGGACGGCATCACCGACGGTGTCAGCTTCATGTTCCAGGCCGACGCCCTGTTGCCCTGGAAGACCGTTCTCGGCAACGTGCTGATGGGCCCCGTGTTCCGCGGCGTGCCCAAGCAGCAGGCCCAGACTTCGGCGCGCGACTGGCTGCGCCGAGTAGGTCTGTCCGGGTTCGAGGACCGCTATCCGCACCAGTTGTCCGGCGGCATGCGCAAGCGCGTGGCGATGGCCGCGGCGCTGATCAACGAACCCAAGATCCTGATCATGGACGAGCCGTTCGGCGCCCTGGACGTGCAGACCAAGGCGATCATGTCGACCGAACTGCTGACCCTCTGGGAGCAGATCCGCCCGTCCGTCGTCTTCATCACCCACGACCTGGACGAAGCGGTGGCACTCGCCGACCGGGTGGTCGTCATGACATCCAACCCCGGTTCGGTCAAGGCGGTCTTCGACATCGACCTGCCCCGTCCGCGCGGCTCGGTCCAGGAGATCCGCTTCCAGCCCCGCTTCATCGAACTCCAGCACCAGATCTGGGACACGCTGCGCGAAGAGGTGGAGCGCGCGTACGCACTCACCGCAGGAGGCAAGGAATGAGTACGACGTCCACCGTTTCCGCGCTCCCCGTCGCCGACGGCGGCAAGGGCCCGGCCGCGAGCGCCGCGCGGCGTGCCGCCCGGCGCCGTGTCGCCCGGGTGTGGGCGGGCCGTATCGGCCTCGCGGTCTTCGTGATCGGCGGCTGGCAGGCGTTCACCGCCTGGGGCATCGTCGACCCGTTCTTCTTCGGGCAGCCGTCGGGCATCTGGCAGCGGCTGAGCGACCTCTTCCAGCACGGCACGCAGTTCGGCTCCTTCTACTCCAACATCTGGACGACCATCCAGGAGGCGCTCGTCGGCTTCGCCGTGGGCTCCCTCACCGGGATCGTCTTCGGCGTCGCGCTCGGGCAGAGCCGCTATCTGTCCGACGTGCTCGGTCCCTACATCAAGATGGTCAACGCGATCCCGCGCATCGTCCTCGGCTCGATCTTCATCGTCGCCTTCGGTATCGGTGTGACCCCGAAGATCCTGCTGGCCGCGGTGCTGGTGTTCTTCATCGTCTTCTTCAACGCTTTCCAGGGCGTGCGCGAGGTCGACCGCAATGTCCTCGCCAACGTCAGGGTGCTCGGCGCCTCCCGGATGCAGATCACCCGGCATGTCATCGTGCCCTCCGCGCTGACCTGGATCATCGCCAGCCTGCACAGCGCCTTCGGCTTCGCCATCGTCGGCGCGCTCGTCGGTGAGGTGCTCGGCGCGCAGAGCGGACTGGGCCTGGTCATCAAGACCGCGCAGAACAACTTCGACCCCAACGGCGTGTTCGCCACGATGCTCGTCATCGCGGTGATCGTCCTCGGCGCGGAGTGGCTGATCGGCAAGCTCGAACACCGGCTGCTCGCCTGGCGCCCGCCGGCTCCCTCCGAGGCGAACGCTCTCTGACTCCCGCTTTCCCTCTGCTCGTAGCCCTTCCCGGGCCCCCGCATCCCCGAAAGCACTCACTCCCCGCATTCCCGAAAGGTGCAGGCCCCGCCATGCTCAAGAGAACCCTCACCGCATCGCTCATCACCGTCCTCGCCCTCGGCGCCGCCACCGCGTGTTCCAGCAACTCCGGCGGCTCCGCGTCGTCCGGCTCCGGCGGTACCCCGACCGTCACGCTCATGGCCGGCGGCCTCGACAAGCAGATCTACCTGCCCTACCAACTCGCCGAGAACCTCGGCTTCTACAAGAAGTACGGCGTCAAGGTCGAGCTGAGCACCGAGCAGAACGGCGGCATCGGCGCCGAGGAAGCCATGGCCTCCGGCCAGGTGGACATGGCCGGCGCCTGGTACAACCACACGATCGAGTTCCAGGCGAAGGGGAAGGCGGTCGAGGACGTCGTCCAGTTGTCCGGCGCGCCCGGCGAGCGGGAGATGTGCACCAAGAAGAGCGGTGTGACATCGGCCGCCGACTTCACGGGCAAAACACTCGGCGTCACCGACCTGGGCTCGGGCACCGACACCCTCACCCAGTTCATGGCGGCGAAGAAGGGCGTCAAGACCGGCCAGTTCCACCGGCTCGCGGTCGGCGCGGGCTCCACCGCCGTCGCCGCGCTGCAGAACGGCAAGGCCGACTGCGTCATGACCACGCAGCCGACGGTCGCCGCGGTCGAGAAGAAGGGCGTCGGGACCTCCGCGATCGACCTGGCCACCACCGACGGCGCCAAGGCGGCGCTGGGCGGCGCGTTCCCGAGCGCGAGCGTCCTCGCCCGCACCGACTGGGTCAACTCGCACAAGGACGCGGTGCAGAAGGTCGTCGACGCGCTCGTGGCCACCATGCACTGGATCAACACGCACAGCGCGGCCGACATAGCGAACAAGCTGCCGGCGTCGTTCGTGCAGAACCAGCTGGTCACCAAGACCGATTACATCAAGGCGCTGACCGAGGACAAGGGCCAGTTCCTGCCGGACGGAATCATGCCGGCCAGCGGCCCGAAGACCGCACTGGCCACCGAGCAGTCGGTCGGGAGCGTGACCTCGTCGGTGGACCTCGGCAAGACGTTCACCAATGAGTTCGCCCTCAACGCCAACAAGAAGGAAGGCTTCACCACCACCACAACACCGGCCGGTGCCGACGGCTGAGTCCCCTGCGCTCACGGGGCTGCCCGGGCGGCCCCGTGAGCGGTGGACACTCCGGACCACCCGGTCGACACCGCCTTCCTCGCCACGACCGCCGGGCCGTCGGTGGCGGGCCGGCCCGGCTGCTGGAGAAGCACCTGCAACCCGGTCAGTGGGCAGGCCATTATGGCCCGCCGCGCAGCGCTCGGTACGGACTTCCCTGGACTGCCGTTCGGACTCACTGTCACTCATATGCTGGCGGCCGTAACGGAAAGAACCAGGGGCAGGGTGAAAGAGACCATGCGCAGCTTCACCGAGGCGAACCTCAAGGCGTTGGCCGGTGCCCGTTCCTTCGAGCGTGGGCGCGGGTACGTGGATGCGGTGTCCGGGGTCGAGGTCGGTGACGGATGGATCAGCGCGAGCGTCCACGGCACGGAGCGGTACGAGGTGGAGTTGACCCTGGACGGGCCCGGTGGGCTGACCGGGGAGTGCGACTGCCCGTTTGGTCTTGAGGGCAACTTCTGCAAGCACCTGGTGGCCCTCGGTCTGACGGTGCTCGCCCGGCCGGAGAGCCTGCCGCGGCAGCGGAAGGCGGCGCGGGACCGGGCCCAGGACCTCGACGGGTGGCTGTCCGCCCGGTCCAAGGACGAGTTGCTGGCTCTGGTGCGGGAACTGATCGGCGAGGACCGGCAGTTGCGGCGTCGCTTGGAGCTGCGAGCCGCGAGCGCCCGCGGGGATCTCGCCGGGGTCCGGGACCGTATCCGTGAGCTGCTCGACATCGGCCCGTTCGCACAGTACGGGTACGTCGAGTACGCCGATGCGCGCGCCTATGCGGACCAGGCCGGGCAGGCGGTGTCCGCGATCGGCGCGCTCACCGGCTCCGGACGGGCGGCCGACGCGATCATCCTGGTCGGGGAGGCGATGAAGCTGCTGGCCCAGGCGGTGGAGAGCGTCGACGACTCCGACGGATGGCTCGGCCAGGTGGGAGCCGGCCTCGCCGACGCCCATCTCGACGCGTGCCGTGCGGCGCACCCCGACCCGGGGGAGCTCGCGCGCTGGCTGATCGGCCATGCGCTCGGCGAGGTGGACGACGGCCTCACCGACATCGATCCACTCGACTACGAGGACGTTCTCGGCGAAGAGGGGACGGCCGTCCTGCGGAAGCTGGCGGTCGAGGCGTGGCAGGGCAACCGCCGCGGCTGGGCGGAGAAGTACCTGATGGAGCGTCTGGCCAAGGCGGGAGGCGACGTCGACGCGGTGATCGCCGTGCATGCGGCCGACCTCTCACCGAACGGCCACACGCACCTGGCCATCGCCCGCGAGCTGGACACCGCCCGGCGCCCCGACGAGGCCCTGCGCTGGGCGGAACGCGGCGTCCAGGAGGCCCGGGACCTCGCCGCCGTCGACACCTCCCTCGTCGACTACCTCTGCGACCGCTACGCGCAGGCGGACCGGCTCGACGACGCCGTGGCCGGGCGCCGCGACCACTTCGGCGCCCGTCGGACCCTGCTCACCTACCAGCAACTGCGTGCCGCTGCTCGTGCCGCGGACTGCTGGCCGGCCGAGCGCGCGGGCGCGCTGGCCCTGCTGCGTGCCGACGCGGGCCGGCGGCAACGGGGCTGGTACGGCGGCCCCGTCCTGGTCGACGCCCTGCTCGACGACAAGGACGTCGACACCGCCTGGCAGGCCGCCACCGAGACCGGCGCCCATGACCAGCAGTGGCTCACCCTCGCCGACCAGGCCCGCGCCACCCGCCCCGCCGACGCGCTCGGCGTCTACCTGCGCCTGGCGGAGCCGCTGACCAGCCAGACGGGCAACGCGGTCTACGAGCAGCTCGTCAGCCTGCTGCTGAGCATCCGGGACTGCCACCGCCGCCTGGGCTCGCCCGAGGAGTTCACCGAGTACGTCACCGCCCTGCGTACCGCCCAGAAACGCAAGCGGAACCTGATGCGCTTGATGGACGAGCACCGTCTGTGAGCCGGGCGACGGCGGCGGTCGCCGACTGCTGGATACGTGCTGGATCGGATGCTGCGACGGGACGTTCCCGCAGGGCATGGTCGCGGGCAATCGACAACGAACCGAACCGTTCTCAGCATGTGTAGCGCCCGTCGTCGAGGATTTTGCATTCCGTGACGAACGGTCCGTGCGAGCGGACCTCGAAGACTTGCTGCGGGCGTCCGGCGAAGCCGTGAACGACGAAATCCTTACCGTTGTCCGTGATGTCTTTGGTGTGTTCCCCGTCTGAATCGACGTAGCTGGCTTGGAATGCCTTCCAGGAGCAGTCCTGCGTTCCCGAGGTGACTTGTAGGCGAAGTCCTTCGGGGGCCGCGCCGTTTCCGAGGTCGATCTTCTTGTATTTGAAGAACGGCTCTCCGTAGTGTTCCTCCTCGTCCCCGGTGATGAGCGGGGTGGTGGTGGAACGCGTCAGGTCGAAGAACATGCCCTCGTAGCTGCCGCCGGCCTGTCCTCTCACCGAGATGACCGTGGCGGCTTTGGCGGGCGTGCACTGGAGTCCCTTGATGCGCATGCCGGTGATGACGAGGCTTGCTTTCCGATCGCTGAGGATGTCCATGAGCCACTCCTCCGAGTATCCGGGCGATTTGACCTTCATCGCAGGGTGCCGGACATCGGAGAAAGAGACGCCTCGTCCGTGGTGAGCCGTGTAGAAGGGGGTGAGCGGATCGCCCTTGGGTTCCATGCCGAGGAGGGTTTTCTTGTCCTGCGGCGAGAACGGCGAATCGAAGATCTGGGCCTCGGCGTATTGGGCGTCCAGGCGTACGGACGCCGAGAATGCGGGGCCGGCCCGGTCGGCTTTGTCGTCGGCCTCGTTGGAGACCCGCGCGTCATGCTCCGAGGTCAACCAGTCGGTGCCTTTCGTCACGATGAACGCGATGAGCGCGGCGAGGACCGTCCAGCACAGCCTGATGAGGATCTTGCGGTTCCGCCGGCGACGGTTCGGGTCCGCCGCGTCCGGCATGACGCCGTCGATCACGTCGTCCAAGAACGAAGGGGTGGGCGGGCGGTGCTGCTCCCTTCTTGCCGACGCCCCGTCGTCATCGGGAGTACCTGCCTGGCCGTCGTTCCCCGACGGGGGCGTGGGTGACGGCGACGCAGGTGGTGTCCCGCTTCCTGCCATGGGAGCTGCCTCACTGAGGTAAGTGACCGTCAACGAAAGGGTGTTGATGCTACGTCATGGCGCTCTCGCGCCTCGGTGACCCGATCTGGACGGTTGGCCCTGGCTCCGGGGGAGGGGCGGTGGCTACTGCGGAAACACCTCGAACAGGACGGCCGGGCGGCCGCGGTGGTGGGTGGCGCCGGTGCGCAGGGCGCGGTCGAGGAAGTCGCGGGCGTAGGCGTGCGGGTCCTGGTCGGGGGCGGTGAGGGCCCTGATGTAGGTGGTGTGGGCGGCCAGGGAGGCGACGGCGCGGGGGATGCCGGGGCCCACCTCGGCGGCGTGGGTGGGGCGGGGCGAGCCGGCCACGGCGGTCCAGCGGACGCCGGACCAGGGGGCCAGGCCCTCGGTGTCGGCGAGTTCGGGGAAGATCCAGCGGTTGGCGGCGTCGGCCGCGGCGTCCAGGACGGTGCGGCCCACCGCCCGGTGGTCGGGGGTGTTCCAGTGGGTGCCGAACCAGGTGTCGCGGTGGTTGAGGGTGATCAGCAGCTCGGGGCGGTGCCGGCGGACCGCGGCGGCCAGGTCGCGGCGGAGCGCCGGGCCGGCCTCGATGACGCCGTCCCGGTGGCCGTCGAGGAACTCGACTGCGCGGACGCCGACGTGGGCCGCGGCGGCGCGCTGTTCGGCCTCGCGGACCGCGGCGCACGCGGGGGGCGCGAGGCCGTCGATGCCGGCCTCGCCGCGGGTGACCAGGAGGTAGCGGATCTCCCGGCCGGCGTCGGCCCATTCGGCGATGGCGGCCGCGGCGCCGTATTCGAGGTCGTCGGGGTGGGCCACGACGGCCAGCGCGCGCTGCCAGTCGTCGGGCATCGGATGGAGGGAGCTGACGGCGGCGTTCTCGGTCGGCATGGCGGCCCCTTTCTGCACGGTGACGATCGTGACACGGTCGGATACGGAACGTGGTGGAACGGGTGTTTCGGTGGGGCCGGGGGTTTGGCGTGGGCGGCAGCTGAGCTGCGTTCATTACTTTGAGTGAATATCTGGCCTGGACTTGCGGTCGGCAACACGCGGTTGTCACGCTGTTGCTGACCGTCAAGCTGTTGGGAGGGCATGTGCCTTTCGGTGAGCAGCCCGCGTACCTCCGCGTCGCCGGCGACCTGCGCCAGAAGATCGTCGACGGGGTGCTGGCCCCGCACACCCGACTCCCCTCCCAGGCGCGTATCCGCGAGGAGTACGGCGTCTCGGACACCGTCGCGCTGGAGGCGCGGAAGGTCCTGATGGCCGAGGGCCTGGTGGAGGGCCGGTCCGGGTCGGGGACGTACGTGCGGGAGCAGCCGGTGCCGCGCCGGATCGCCCGCGGCGGCTTCCACAGCCGGGGCTGCACGCCGTTCCGCCAGGAGCAGACGGACGAACGGGTGCGGGGCACCTGGGAGTCCAACAGCGAGCAGGAGGCGGCCGGTTCGGCGGTGGCGGCCCGGCTGCGGATCCCGGTGGGCGCCAGGGTGATGCGGACGCGCTACGTCTTCCGTGCGGAGGGGGAGCCGTCGATGCTCTCCACCTCCTGGGAGCCGCTGGAGATCACCGGGCGGACGCCGGTGATGCTGCCGGAGGAGGGCCCGCTGGCCGGGCGCGGGGTGGTCGAACGGATGGCCGCCATCGACGTGGTGGTGGACAACGTCGTCGAGGAGGTCGGGGCGCGGCCGGGGCTGGCGGAGGAGGCGATGGCGCTGGGCGGGGTGCCCGGCCATGCGGTGCTGGTCGTCTCGCGGACGTACTTCGCGGGCGGCCGCCCGGTCGAGACGGCGGATGTGATCGCGCTCGCGGCGCGCCACCGGGTCGCCTACCACCTACCGGTGAAGTAGGGGCGACGCGAACTCCCCGTGGTTGCCAAGTCGACGCCTCGTAGGGGGAACCTGCGGGATTCGTAGCGTTCGATGGCAAGAAAATCCGGCCGAGATATGTGTCCGGTTTGGGGTAGTTTTTCGAGAAATGTCATCCGGATATCGGTGTTGGAAACCTCACAGAGGCTCAACTAGGCGGGTTTTTTTAGCCGGTGTGGGAACCGGATCTTCGGATTCGCTCATACGATGGCGAAGTTTGTGCACGGCACGGGGGAAGACCAGGAGACCAGCACGTGACCACGACGAAGACAGCGAGTGCGGAGCAGGGTTCGCACTCGTCGAACTACCGTCGGTCCCTCGGGACCATCGCCCTGACCGCCACTGGTCTCGGGTCCATCATCGGTTCCGGCTGGCTGTTCGGGGCCGAGCGGGCCGCCGCCATCGCCGGTCCGGCCGCGATCCTCGCCTGGGTCATCGGCGCGGTCGTCGCCCTGACCATCGCGCTGACCTACACCGAGCTCGGCTCGATGTTCCCCAAGGCGGGCGGCATGGTCCGCTACGGCCAGTACTCGCACGGCTCGCTCGCCGGGTACCTGGCGGCCTGGGCCAACTGGATCGCCATCGTCTCGGTGATCCCGGGTGAGGCCACCGCCTCCGTCCAGTACATGAGCAGCTGGGACTTCAGCTGGGCCAAGGCGCTCTTCGACGGCACGGAGCTCACCGGCTCCGGCGTCGCGGTGGCCAGCGTCCTGCTGGTCTTCTACTTCTTCATGAACTGGTTCGCGGTCTCGATGTTCGCCAAGACGAACACCGCGATCACGGTCTTCAAGGTCGTGGTGCCGATCCTCACCGCGGGCGCCCTGATCCTGTCCCACTTCGACACCGGCAACATCGAGCGCGGCGGCGGTTTCGCCCCGAACGGCTGGAGCGCGGTCCTCAGCTGTGTGGCGCTCTCCGGCATCGTGTGGGCCTACAACGGCTTCCAGTCGCCGCTGAACCTCGCCGGCGAGGCGCGCAACCCCGGCCGTTCGCTGCCCAAGGCCGTCGCCTTCTCGATCGTCATCGCGCTGGTCATCTACCTCGCGCTGCAGGTCGCCTTCCTCTTCGCGGTGCCCGCCGGGGACCTGAGCAAGGGTTGGGGCGGTCTCTCCTACCACTCCCCGCTCGCCGAGCTGGGGCTCGCCTGGGGCCTGAACTGGCTGGCGCTGCTGCTGTACGCGGACGCGTTCGTCTCGCCGTCCGGTACGGGCATGATCTACGCCGCCACCACCTCGCGCATGATCCAGGGCGTCCAGGAGAACGGGCACCTGCCGGGCATCTTCGGCAAGGTGGACCCCAAGACCGGCATTCCGCGTCCGGCGCTGGTGCTCAACCTCGGCGTCGCGTTCCTGTTCCTCGCGGTCTTCCGCGGTTGGGGATCGCTCGCCGAGGTCGTCTCGGTCGCGACCGTCATCTCGTACATCACCGGCCCGGTCGCCGTGATGGGCCTGCGGCGGCTGTCGCCGCACATGAAGCGGCCGGTGAAGCTGCGCGCCATGCCGGTCATCGCACCGATCGCGATGATCTTCGGGTCGCTGGTCCTGTACTGGGGCAAGTGGCCGCTCACCGGCAAGGTCATCTTCATCATGGCCGTCGGGCTCCCGGTCTGGGTCTGGTACGAGATCGTCCGGCCGTGGAAGCAGGGCCGCAACCACCTGCGCGAGCTGGTGCCGCACCTGAAGGCGGGTGCGTGGATGGTGGTCTACCTGCTGGTCATGGCGGCCGTTTCCTACCTGGGCGGCAAGGAGTTCGGCGGCAAGGGCTACCTGCCGCCGGGCCTCGACCTCGCGGTGGTCGCGGTGATCGCGCTGGCCTTCTACTTCTGGGGCGTGCGCAGCGCCTGGCGCAACCCCTCGCTGGCCAAGGTCGAGGCCGAGCTCGCGGCGGAGGAGAGCGCCGCCGAGGCGGCCGGCGAGAAGGCTCCGACCGGCGCCTGAGCGGCCGTTCGCGGCGCGCTCCCGTCCACGTACAACCGCCCGGCCTCCCGGGCTTCCACCGGCCACTCGCGGGTCGATCCTGGTGTTCCAGGTCCCGCGGGTGGCCGGTTCGGTCTCTCTTTGTGTAAATCCATATCCGGTGCGTAAAGGTCGGGCGTAGGGTCGGGCATATGCGGAATGCGATTTCGGCATCAGCACAGGAGGGGCGCGCCGCGGCGCGCTGCGCGGCGGACGGAGGGGCGCAATGACCGACAACGAGACCGCGCTGCCCTGGCTCGTCATCCGCCAGGACGAAGGCGGTAACCGCTATCGCGTCGGCCGCTATGCCACCCGGGCGGAGGCGGAGCGGGTCGCCGAACGCCTCGACACCCGTGGCAATCAGCGGCTTTACGCGGTGGAGCGGGTCAGTCAGGGGGCCTCGTAGGGAGACGGGCGAGGAAAGCGGAGCGGGGAGCGGGAGGCGGGCGGGGGACGTAGGCTGCCGCGCATGACGACGGTGCGCGTAGTGGTGGGCGGCGCGGTGTGCGACCGGGGGCGGCTGTTGGCCGCCCGACGGAGCGCGCCGCCCGCGCTGGCTGGCCGCTGGGAGCTGCCCGGCGGCAAGGTGGAGGACGGCGAGACGCCGGAGCAGGCGTTGGTCCGCGAGCTGCACGAGGAGCTGGGCATCGATGCCGCGCCCGTGGAGCGGATCCCGGGCGAGTGGGTGCTGCGGCCCGGCTACGTGCTCCAGGTGTGGACCGCCCGGCTGGTCTCCGGCCGGCCGGAGCCGCTCCAGGATCACGACGAGCTGCGCTGGCTGCGGCCCGGCGAGGAGCGCGAGGTCGACTGGCTCGACCAGGACCGTCCGGCGGTCGCCGAGGTGATGCGCCGGTTGGGCTCCAAGCCCGCGGTGGGGATCCCGGGCGCGCGGCTGTAGGGCCGGGGCCCGACAGCGGGCGCGCGCCCCCGGTGGGCGCGGGTCGCGCGGCCGCCCGGACCGGTCGCCGATGTCCGCCCGCTCGCCGGGTGTGCCCACGGTGCCCGGGGATCGCTGCGAGATGCGCCATTTGTGCCACAGTGCACGGTTGAAGGCGGTACTTGCCACTCGATACCGGGTATGTCCTGATTAGCCCCATTCGACGGGGGTCGGGTACGACGGGGGACCCCTCGGCCTGGGAAGTGATCGGCGTGAGCGACAGCGCAGCGGCAGAGGGCCCGGAACCCGGTCCCCCCGAAGTCCGCAAGCGCGGCAGGGCGTCCGGTGCGCCGAGCGCCGAATGGAGCTTTCCGGCGGACCCCGGCGCGGTGCGCACCGCCCGCACCATGGTCCGTCAGGTGCTCGACGACTGGGGACTGAACGGCGCCGCCGACGTCGCGGTGCTCCTGGTCAGCGAACTGGTCACCAACTCACTGCGGTACGCCAGCGGTCCCATCGGCGTGCGCATGGTGCTGCTCGGCGCCGGGGCGCTGCTCGTCGAGGTCTCCGATCCGCTGCCCGACCCACCGCGGAGCCGCACCGCCACCCCCGATGACGAGGGGGGACGTGGACTCCAACTGGTCGCGCACACCTCGCGGCGCTGGGGCACCCGGCAGGGAAAGAGTGGCAAGACAGTGTGGTTCGAGCTGTCTGTGGCTGGTTAGGACTCATGAGGGGTCCCGATCGTTGCCATTTCATCGACATTTTGTAGATGGCCTGCGATCGAGACTGTGCTGTGATCGTGAAGACCGTGTTCCGGATAGCCGAGGTGCTGGAATACTCGGCAGGTCCGGTCCGGGCACGATGAGCTGGAGGGGACGGGGCTCGTGAGCGAGAAGTCATCTGGCGGGGTGGTACCTGCGCAGAACGGTGGCCGGGACGGTACGTACGGCCCGGTGGACCCAGGCGGACATCGCCATGCCCGCGAGCCGCAGGGCGCGCCCGTATGGCAGAGCAGCCGGCCCGGGTCGATCTACGACTACATCAAGGTCGCCTCGTTCTCGCTCGGCCCCGACGGACGCATCGACCAGTGGAGCGAGCGCGCCGCGCAGATGCTCGGCATCCCCGCCCGCCACGCCCTCGGCAAGGACCCCGTCGAAGCCTTCGTCCCCAGCGAGTTCAGCGAGACCGGGCGCCGCAAGGTGTCCGAGATCCTGGACGGCCGGGAGTGGACCGGACTGGTGCCCTACCGCCGGGAGGCGGACGGCGCGGTGGACGGGCTCGCCGAGATCTACGTCATGCCGGCCGAGAACGAGGACGGCGAACGCGGCGCGGTCTGTCTGGTCGTGGACGTCCGGGCGCTCCGCGGCATCGAGACCGACCTCGCCGCCGCGCAGGCCGTTTTTGGTCAATCCCCCATGGGTTTCACCCTGTTCGGCACCGACCTGAAGCTGCTGCGGGTCAACGAGCGCTTCGCCACCGTCTTCGGCGGCCCGGCCGGCAAGTACCGGGGCGGCACCCCGCACGACTTCCTGCCCCGCCCCGAGGCCGAGCGGATGACCGTAGCCCTGCGCCGCGTCCTTACGACCGGCGAACCGGTCAGCGAGATGCAGCTGGTCGGCCACGTCCCCGGCGAGGACGACCGCCGCCGCTGGTCGATCTCGCTCTACCGGCTGCACGGCGCCAGCGGCCGCCCCATCGGCGTCGCCGCGCTCGCCTCCGACGTCACCGGCCGCCGCCGCGCCGAACGCGAGGCCGCCAACGCCCGCCGCAACCTCGCACTGCTCAACGAAGCCGGCGCCCGGATAGGCAACTCCCTCGACCTGGAGACCACCGCACGCACCCTGCTCGACGTCGCCGTACCGCAGTTCTGCGACCTGGCGTCGGTCGACCTCTACCAGGGGCTGCTGGCCGGCGACGAGGCGCAGCCCGGGATGAGCGACGGCAGCGCGGAGCTGCGCCGGGTCGCCTTCGCCAGCGCGGTCTCCGACGCCCCGCTCCCCGGGGGGGCGCCCGAGGAGGCGCCGGTCGCGGTCGGCGCCGTCCACCGCTACCCCTTCAACTCCCCGTGCGCGGCCGCCCTGCGGACCGCCCAGGCGCAGATCATCCCCGGCCGGGAGAGCGACGAGGGGCCGGAACTGGGCGCGGTGGTGCACTCCACGCTCGCGGTGCCGATGGTCGCCCGGGACACCGTCGTCGGCCTGGTGCAGTTCTCCCGCACGAAGGGCAGCGAACCGTTCGGTGAACGGGACACCGCGCTGGCGGTCGAACTCGCGGCCCGGGCCGCGGTCTGCATCGACAACGCCCGCCTCTACCGCCGGGAGCACGAGCGGGCCCTGATATTGCAGCGCAGCCTGCTGCCGCCCGGCGACCCGGAGGCGGCCGGCCTCGACATCGCCTGTCGCTACCTGCCCGGCACCACCGCCACCGAGGTCGGCGGCGACTGGTTCGACGTCATCGAACTCCCCGGGCACCGCACCGCGTTGGTCGTCGGCGACGTCATGGGCCGGGGCCTGCGCGCCGCGGTCGCGATGGGTGAACTCCGCACCGCGGTCCGCACGTTGGCGCTGCTGGACCTGGAGCCGGCCGAAGTCCTGGGGGCGCTGGACGAGATCGCGCGGGGGCTGGGCGACAGCGGTGACCGGGGGGCCATGGCGCGGTCCGCGCGCAGCCGCTCGGGGGCGCCGGCCGGCGGGCCCGCCCAGGGCCGCTCGGCCCGGACCGCCGACCTCTCCGAGGTCTACCTCGCCACCTGCGTCTACGCCGTCTACGACCCGATCACCCGGGTGTGCACCTTCGCCAACGCCGGGCATCTGCCGCCGGTGTTGGTCGAGGAGGGCGAGGAGGCGCTGCTGCTGGACGTCCCGCCGGGGATGCCGCTGGGCGTCGGCGGGGAGCCGTTCGAGGAGATCGAGGTCGAGGTGCCGGACGGCGCGCTGCTGGCGCTGTACACCGACGGTCTGGTGGAGTCCCGGCACCATCCGCTGGACGAGGGGCTCCAGGCGTTCCGCCGCGCGCTCTCGGACGCCGGCCGGCCTTTGGAGGACGTCTGCGACCACGTCCTGTCCGCCCTGGACACCTCGCACGGCGAGGACGACATCGCGCTGCTGATGGCCCGGGTGCACGGGCTGCCCAAGGACGCGGTGGGCGACTGGAGCCTGGCGCCGGAGCCGCGTTCGGTCGCCCGGGCCCGCGAACTCGCCCGCGACCAACTCACCGACTGGGGGTTGCAGGCCCTGGTCGACACCACGGAGCTGCTGGTCAGCGAGCTGGTGACGAACGCCCTGCGGCACGGGCACGGGGAGATCCGGCTGCGGCTGCTGCTCGACCGGACGCTGGTCTGCGAGGTCTGGGACGCCGATCTCGCCCAGCCGCGGCGGCGCCGGGCCCGGGACACCGACGAGGGCGGCCGCGGTCTGCAACTCGTCGGCCTGCTGAGCGAGCGCTGGGGCAGCCGGCGCACGCCGCGCGGCAAGACCGTCTGGTTCGAACTCGCCCTGCCGGACGGCGACGCGACGCCGATGGACCCGGCGGAGGCGTTGCTGAGCCTGTTCTGAGGGGCCGGGGCCCCGGGGGACCCGGGTGGACGGACCCGGGTGCGGTGGGGCGGGTCAGGCGTTGTGGAGGTGGGCGGCGGCCAGTTCGGCCTCGCGGACGACGCGTTCGGTGTCGACGTGCAGCAGCGCGCCCTGTGACTTGCGCAGGTAGCCGTCGACGAAGACCTCGCTGACGTTCGGCGGCTGGCCGTTGAGGACGATCTGGCTGGTCCAGTCGAAGCGCGGGGCGAAGTTGAGCGTGCCGGGGTCGAGGACGACGACGTCGGCTCGCTTGCCCGGGGTCAGCGAACCGACCCGGTCCGCCATCCCGATGGCCTCCGCACCGCCCAGGGTCGCCATCCGCAGCACCGCCGGGATGGTCGGGTGGATCCCGGCGTCCTCGTGGCGGGCCCGCTGGAGGCCGACCGCCGCCTTCATCACGTTGAACATGTCCGAGGTGTCGTTGGTCCCGCCGTCGTGGCCGAGCCCGGCCTTGACGCCGTGCTGGTGGAACGCCGGCAGCGGGCAGATCCCGGGCGCCAGGCGCATGTTGCTCAGCGGGCAGTGCGCGATCCGCACGTCGTGCTCGCCGGTCAGCGCGATCTCCTCGTCGGTGAGGTGGATCGCGTGGTTCATCAGCAGGTTCGGGCCGAACGCGTCGATCTCGCGCAGCGAGCGGATCGGGTCGTCCTTGCGGTCGCCGTGGTTCTCCAGGACGTGCGAGTTGAACATCACCCCCAGGTCGCGGGCGACCGCGTAGAGCGCGCGCAGTTGCTTGATCTGGCCCATCCCGGCGTGCGCGGAGACCTGGACGGAGGCCAGCGGCAGCGGGTCCAGGAAGTCCTTCTTGATCTTGGGGATGAGGTGGGCGTCGGCGGCGCTCTGCGTCGAGGCGTAGACGAAGCGCAGAGCGGAGTCGTCCAGCGCCCTGATGTAGCGCTCGCTGGTGTCGTACGGGATGGGGTGCACCCAGTCGACGAGGGTGGTGACGCCCGTCTGGAGGGCGTCGAGCGCCGCCAGGTGGACGAAGCGGTACATGTCCTGGGGGCCGATCTTGGGAAGCGTGGCGCGGTTGCAGTCGCCCAGCCAGCCGTAGAGGTCCTCGTTCGAACAGCCACCGCGGATGCTGGACTGCCACAGGTGGTTGTGCAGGTCGACGAAGCCCGGCAGCACGATCCTGCCGCGGGCGTCCAGCACGCGGGCGCCGTCCGGGGCGGTCAGGGCGCGGCCGACGGCGGCGACGGTGCCGTCCCGGAGGAGCACATCGACGCCGTTCTCCAGTTGGCCGAGCGGGCCTTCACCTACGCGGGGATCCATGGTGAGGACCAGGTCGGCGCCGCGCAGCAGGGTGGTCCGACGGCGGCCGGGTGCCTCCGTCGGGCGGTCGGGGCGGTCCTGGGCGAGTTCGGGGAAGCCGGCCGCGGCGGCCAGGGGGACCGTGCTCAGGCCGGCCAGGACCCGTCGCCGGTTTAATCTTGGAAGATTCATTCCGTTCTTATACCGCGGCTGTTCGAATCCGCCGTAAGGATGTTTTCGGCCATGTGATGCTGCGTCAGAAATGCTGCAAGTGGGGCTACTTGGGCGTCCGGCGGGTCATTCCGTCCGGCGTCGGATCTTGTTCCCGAGCCACACCAGGGGGTCGTATTTGCGGTCCGCGGCGCGCTCCTTCAGCGGGATCAGCGCATTGTCGGTGATCTTGATGTTCTCGGGGCAGACCTCCGTGCAGCACTTGGTGATGTTGCAGTAGCCGAGTCCGTGCTCGTCCTGCGCGGTGCGCTTGCGGTCCAGCCCGCGGGCCGGCGCGGCGTCCAGCGGGTGCATGTCCAGCTCGGCGATCCGCATCAGGAACCGCGGGCCGGCGAAGGCCGTCTTGTTCTCCTCGTGGTCCCGGACGACATGGCAGGTGTTCTGGCACAGGAAGCACTCGATGCACTTGCGGAACTCCTGTGACCGGTTCACGTCCTCCTGCTTCATCCGGTACTCGCCCGGCCCCAGCTCGGCGGGCGGGACGAACGACGGGACCTGACGCGCCTTGGTGTAGTTGAAGGAGACGTCGGTGACCAGGTCACGCAGGACGGGGAAGGTCCGCATCGGGGTGACGGTGATGGTCTCGGTGCGCCCGAAGACCGACATCCGGGTCATACACATCAGCCGCGGCCGTCCGTTGATCTCCGCGCTGCACGAACCGCACTTGCCGGCCTTGCAGTTCCAGCGGACCGCGAGGTCCGGTGCCTGGGTCGCCTGGAGGCGGTGGATGATGTCCAGCACCACCTCGCCCTCGTGCACCTCCACCTCGAAGTCCCGCAGCGCGCCGCCGTCCGCGTCGCCCCGCCACACCCGGAAACGCGCCTGGTAGGCGCCGGAACGCTGCTCCGCCTGTCGCTCGCTCACCGGCTCAGCTCCTCGTCCGTCAGATACTTCACCAGCTCGTCCTTGTCGAAGAGTTCGAGGAGATCGCGGCGGATCGGCGGGGTCTCGCGGCGGGAGAGCCGGATCTGCCCCAGCGCCGGATCCGGATCGCCCGACTCGGCCCGGGCGTCGGCGAGTCGGCAGACCAGATTGACGTTGCGCCAGCGCCGGTCCATCTCCGGATGGTCGTCCCGGGTGTGCCCCCCGCGGCTCTCGGTGCGCTCCAGGGCCGCCCGCGCCACGCACTCGCTGACCAGCAGCATGTTCCGCAGGTCGAGGGAGAGGTGCCAGCCCGGGTTGTACTGCCGGTGGCCCTCCACGCCGGCCCGCCGGGCCCGCGCCCGCAGCTTCGCCAGCCGATCCAGCGCCTCGGCCATCTCGCCCTCCCGGCGGATGATGCCGACCAGGTCGTTCATCGACTGCTGGAGCTCCTGGTGCAGGGTGTACGGGTTCTCCGCCGGGCCGCGGCCGTCCTCGGCGCTGAACGGGCGCAGCGCCTCGGCCTCGGCGGCGTCGATCTCGTGCGGTTCGGGGGCCGGCCGGGCGCGCAGCTCGCTGACGTACTCGGCCGCGTACAGCCCGGCGCGGCGGCCGAAGACCAGCAGGTCCGAGAGGGAGTTGCCGCCCAGCCGGTTGGAGCCGTGCATGCCGCCGGCCACCTCGCCGGCGGCGAACAGCCCCGGCACCCCGGTCGCCGCCGCGGTGTCCGGGTCCACCTCCACCCCGCCCATCACGTAGTGGCAGGTCGGGCCGACCTCCATCGGCTCGGCGGTGATGTCCACGTCCGCCAGCTCCTTGAACTGGTGGTGCATGGACGGCAGTCGGCGGGTGATCACCTCGGCCGGCATGCGCGTCGACACGTCCAGGAAGACCCCGCCGTGCGGGGAGCCGCGACCCGCCTTGACCTCGGCGTTGATGGCCCGCGCCACCTCGTCGCGGGGCAGCAGCTCGGGCGGTCGGCGGTTGCGTTCGGGGTCCTCGTACCAGCGGTCGCCCTCGGCCTCGGTCTCGGCGTACTTCTCCTTGAAGACGTCCGGGATGTAGTCGAACATGAACCGCTTGCCGTCGCTGTTGTGCAGCACCCCGCCGTCGCCGCGCACCGACTCGGTGACGAGGATGCCCTTGACCGACGGCGGCCAGACCATCCCGGTCGGGTGGAACTGGACGAACTCCATGTTGATCAGCGGCGCGCCGGCCAGCAGTGCCAGGGCGTGCCCGTCGCCGGTGTACTCCCAGGAGTTCGAGGTCACCTTGAAGGACTTGCCGATGCCGCCGGTGGCCAGCACCACGGCCGGCGCCTCCAGCACGAAGAAGCGGCCCGACTCCCGGTCGTAGCAGAAGACGCCGGTGACCTTGCCGTCCGTCTTCAGAACGCGGGTGACGGTGCACTCCTGGAAGACCTTCAGCCCCTCCTCGTAGGAGCCGGAGACCCGCTCGTCCTCCTGCTGGAGCGAGACGATCTTCTGCTGGAGGGTGCGGATCAGCTCCAGGCCGGTCCGGTCGCCGACGTGCGCCAGCCGCGGGTACTCGTGGCCGCCGAAGTTGCGCTGGGAGATCCGGCCGTCCGGGGTGCGGTCGAAGAGCGCGCCCCAGGTCTCCAACTCCCAGACCCGGTCCGGGGCCTCGCGGGCGTGCAGCTCGGCCATCCGCCAGTGGTTGAGGAACTTCCCGCCGCGCATGGTGTCCCGGAAGTGCACCTGCCAGTTGTCGTGCTCGTTGGCGTTGCCCATGCTGGCCGCGATGCCGCCCTCGGCCATCACCGTATGGGCCTTGCCGAACAGGGACTTGCAGATCACCGCCGTTCGCATGCCCGCCTCGCGGGCCTCGATGGCGGCGCGCAGCCCGGCGCCGCCCGCGCCCACCACGACCACGTCCCAGGTCTGCCGGTCCACATGCGCCATCAGCGGCACACCTTCCCTCGGTTTTCTTCGGTTTTCCGCGGGCTTTCTCGGGCTTTGTCGGCTGTCCTCGGCGGCCCTCGGCTGTCGTCCGTCAGAAGAAGCGCGGGTCCTCGAACGCTCCGCTGGCCAGTAGGAAGACGTAGAAGTCCGCCAGTGCCACGCTGATCAGCGAGGACCAGGCGAGCAGCATGTGGCGGGCGTTGAGCTTGCTGACCCAGCCCCACATCCGGTAGCGCACCGGGTGCTTGGAGAAGTGCCGCAGCCGGCCGCCGACGATGTGCCGGCAGGAGTGGCAGGAGAGGGTGTAGGCCCAGATCAGCGCGATGTTGGCGAGGAAGAGCAGCGAGCCCAGGCCCATATGGCCCCAGTGGTACTGCGCGTCGCGGAAGGTCAGCGCGGTGTCGTAGGTGAGGACGCCGGCGACCAGCACCGCGAAGTAGAAGAAGTAGCGGTGGACGTTCTGGAGGATGAGCGGGAAGCGGGTCTCGCCGGTGTACTTCTGGTGCGGCTCGGCGACCGCGCAGGCCGGCGGGGAGGCCCAGAAGCCGCGGTAGTACGCCTTGCGGTAGTAGTAGCAGGTCAGCCGGAAGCCCAGCGGGAAGATCAGGATGAGCAGGGCGGGGGACAGGCCCCACCAGCTGCCGAAGACGTCCCAGTTGGGGCCGCCGCGCATGGTGTGGCAGTTCTCCGCCAGGCACGGCGAGTAGAACGGCGAGACGTAGGGGGCGTGGTAGTAGTCGGCGTTCGCGAACGCCCGCCAGGTGGAGTAGACGACGAACGCGAGCAGTCCGGCGGCGGTGCCGGCCGGCGCCAGCCACCAGCGGTCGGTGCGCAGATGGCGGGCGGGGATGGCGGCGCGCGAGGCATCGTGCACGCCGGTTGCGCCCGATTGCGGTGCGGGTTCGATGCCAGTGGCCAACGTTACGTCTCCGTCCTTACGGCGCGTGCCGGTCCTTGGCGCCCAGGCCCTCGTCCTCGGCGTCCGTCCACAGCGCGGCGTTGTAGGGGGTGTCGGGGACCGGCACCATCTCGTCTTCGGGTTTGGCGGGTTCGGCGGGCCGGCCGGACGGGGCGCCGGCCTGGCTCTGCTTGAGCAGCGCCAGGCTCTCCCGCAGGTGGTCCGTGTCGCTGCGGACCCGACGGACGTCCAGCCCGCCGCCGATCCGTGTCTCCAGTTTTCCGACTGCCTGGACCAGGGCGTCCAGGCTGCGTTCAACCGCCGTCAAGTCGTCCTGTACGGACATCACATGCCCTCACTTCGTGACGTGTGGTGGGCGATCTCATGCGCCCGAGAGTGTCGCGCGTCACAGTAGGGCTTGGGAAGGGGGCAGGCACGAGTACGACTCGAACCGGTGCGTTCCGGACCCGCTTCACCCCACGGAGCGTCGAACTCGGGTGCGAGCGAAGCCGGTACGGGGGCGCGCGAAGCGGTCGACGCGCCCCGTGGTTCGTCAGCCGGCGGGGCCGGGATTGGGCCGGGTGGGTGGCCTTCGGCGGGTCCCCGACGTGTCGGGCGACCCCGAAGCGGACGGTCACCTTCAGTAGGGAGCCCATAGATGTGATGAGCCGCAAAGTCGGCCGGACGTGTTACTGCGGCTCGGCGCGGCGCGGGCGAGCCGGAGGGAACAGCCATGACCGACCACGTCAGCTCGGGCGGCGCGGTGTGCCGGAGGCGCCGCTGTGCCGCGCTCGTCGCGGTGGGGGTGCTGCTCCCGCTGCCGGTCCTGGCCGGTTGCAGCGAGGGTGACACCGCGTCCTCCGTCGCCCAGTCCCAGGACATCGCGCCGGCCCCGCGCGGGGCGGTCAAGGACGGTGGCACGGTCCGCTGGGCGATCGACACGCTGCCCAGGACCTTCAACGCCTTCCAGAGCGACGCCGACGCGGCCACCACCCGGGTCACCGGAGCCGTCCTGCCCAGCCTGTTCACCCTCGATGCCAACGGCCGGCCGCAGCGCAACGCCGACTACCTCGCCGCCGCCGACGTCAGCGCCCGCGAGCCCCGGCAGGTCGTCACCTACCAGCTCAACCCCAAGGCGCGGTGGAGCGACGGCCGGTCGATCACCGCCGCGGACTTCCTCGCCCAGTGGAACGCGCTGCGCGGTAAGGACAACGCGTACTGGACGGCCCGCAACGCCGGCTACGACCGGATCGCCAAGGTCGAGGCGGGCACCAAACCGCACCAGGTCAAGGTCACCTTCGCCCGCCCGTACGCCGACTGGCAGTCGCTCTTCACCCCGCTCTACCCCAAGGGCGTGATGGGGGAGGCCAACGCCTTCAACGACGCGGCGCGGGAGAGACTCCCGGTCGGGGCGGGCCCGTTCCTGGTGCAGAAGCGGGACGCCGACCGCGGCACCGTCACCCTCGTCCGCAACCCCACGTGGTGGGGCGACCGGGCCAAGCTCGACCGGCTGGTGCTGACCGCGCTGCCCCGGGACAAGCGGTCCGCGGCGCTGGCCGCCGGATCGGTCGACGTCGCCGCGGTCGACCAGGGCGCCGCCAAGCAGGTCGCCCAGGCCGCCGCGCCGGCCACCGCCGAGGGCGTGGACGCCAAGGCCGAGGGCGCGCACGCCAGGAAGTCCGCGCTGCGCGGCTACGTCCTCCGCAAGGCCCTGGAGCCCGCCTACACCCAGCTCGCCCTCAACGGCAGCGCCGGGCCGCTCGCCGACCAGCGGGTGCGTCGCGCGGTGGCCCGCGCCATCGACCGGCAGGCGCTGGCCGACACCGTCCTCAAGCCGCTGGACCTGCCCGCCGAACCGCTCGGCAACCACCTGCTGATGGCCGGGCAGCACGGCTACGAGGACCACAGCGACGCGATCGGCGACCCGGACTCGGGGGCGGCCAAGAAGCTGCTCGCCGACGCCGGCTGGAAGCCGTCCGGCCCGGCCGTGCCGCAGCCGGCGGAGGAGGAGCAGGCCGGCGCCGGCCGCGCGGTCACGCCGGACCGGGCCGACGACGGGTACGCCGCGGACGGCGATGCCGGGAACGACGGCCGCAACCTGCACCGGCCCGGCGCGGCCGCGGACCGGGACGACGCCCGCCCGGCCGCCGCCGAGGCGCCGCTGTCCTTCATGGGCGCGGTCGGCTCCGAGGTCCAGCAGGCCGCCCTGCTGCGGCAGAGCGCGGCGCTCTACAAGTCCGAGGCCGCCGAGGAGAAGGCGGCGGCCGCCGGGGACACCGGGTCCTCGGCGTACGCGAAGTACCGGCGGTACAAGAAGCGGGCGGCGCAGGCGCTGGGCGCCGCCGAGCTGATCGAGACCGGGCAGGCCCCGCACCTGCCGGGGGCCGCGGCCGGTCACGCCGCCCTGCGGGCCGGCACCGGCCTGTTCCACGCCCGGCAGGCCGGCACCGGGCACTCCCCGGCGGCCGCCGCCGGCCGGGCGCCCGACCGGGCGCCGGTGATGAAGAAGGACGGCCGGCCGTTGGCGCTGCGCTTCGTCCTCCCCGACGGGCCCGGCTCGGAGCAGCTGCGCACCGTGGGCCGGCGGATCGCCGGGATGCTGAACCGGATCGGGGTGCAGACCACCGTCCAGCGGGTCCCGGACGCCAGCTACTTCCAGGACCACATCGCCTCCGGCGACTTCGACCTGGCGCTGTACTCCTGGCCCGGCACCGCCTTCCCGGCGACCGACGCCCGCCCGATCTTCGCCAAGCCGCAGCCGGCCCCGGACGGCTCGCTGACCGTCGAGCAGAACTACACCCGGGTCGGCACTGACCACATCGACCAGCTCTTCGACCAGGCCGCCTCGGAGCTGGACGGGGACGCCGCGCACACCCTGGTCGAACAGGCCGACGCCCGCATCTGGGCGGCCGCCGGGTCGATCCCGCTGTATCAGCGGCCGGAGCTGGTGGCCACCCGGAAGACGCTCGCCAACATCGGCGCGTTCGGCTTCGTCACTCCCCGCTTCCAGGACATCGGTTACACGAAGTAAAGGCCACGCCAGAGCTAATCTTTGGTAAGAAACCGCAGGTCAGAGGTGCTGCGTACGGGCTGAGGCGGCCGTTCTCGCCGCAGCCCCGTACCATGGGGTGAGGCCGTGGCGTAGTTGTGCCCGGCGGGCGCGCGTACCGGACCGTACGCGCCGCCATCCACGATTCCGGGAGAAGCGCCGCACTATGGCCGTGTCCGCCACACGTCACGACATCCGCAACGTCGCCATCGTCGCCCACGTCGACCACGGCAAGACGACCATCGTCGACGCCATGCTCAAGCAGGCGGGCGCCTTCGCCGCGCACGCCGCCGAGTCCCTCGACGACCGCATGATGGACTCGAACGATCTGGAGCGTGAGAAGGGCATCACGATCCTCGCCAAGAACACGGCGGTGAAGTATCACCCCAAGGACGGCGGGGAGCCCATCACGATCAACATCATCGACACCCCCGGCCACGCCGACTTCGGTGGCGAGGTCGAGCGCGGTCTGTCGATGGTGGACGCCGTCGTGCTGCTGGTCGACGCCTCTGAGGGCCCGCTCCCGCAGACCCGCTTCGTGCTCCGCAAGGCCCTCCAGGCCCGGATGCCGGTCATCCTGTGCATCAACAAGACCGACCGCCCGGACTCCCGGATCGACGAGGTCGTCAACGAGACCTACGACCTGTTCCTCGACCTGGACGCGGACGAGGACCAGATCGAGTTCCCGATCGTCTACGCCTGCGGCCGTGACGGCATCGCCTCGCTGACCAAGCCGGAGGACGGCACCGTCCCGGCGGACTCCACCAACCTGGAGCCGTTCTTCTCCACCATCCTGGCGCACGTCCCGGCCCCGACGTACGAGGAGGAGGCGCCGCTCCAGGCGCACGTCACCAACCTCGACGCCGACAACTTCCTCGGCCGTATCGCGCTGCTCCGCGTCGAGCAGGGCGAGCTGCGCAAGGGCCAGACCGTCGCGTGGATCAAGCGTGACGGCAGCACCTCCAACGTCCGCATCACCGAGCTGATGATGACCGAGGCGCTCACCCGCAAGCCCGCCGAGAAGGCCGGCCCGGGTGACATCTGCGCGGTCGCCGGTATCCCCGACATCATGATCGGCGAGACGCTGGCCGACCCGGAGAACCCGGTCGCGCTGCCGCTGATCACGGTCGACGAGCCGGCGATCTCCATGACCATCGGTACCAACACCTCGCCGCTGGTCGGCCGGGGCGGCACGGGCAAGGGCGCGAGCGCCAAGGCCGCGGTCAAGGACCGCAAGGTCACCGCCCGCCAGGTCAAGGACCGCCTGGACCGCGAGCTGATCGGTAACGTCTCGCTGCGCGTCCTGGAGACCGAGCGCCCCGACGCCTGGGAGGTGCAGGGCCGCGGTGAGCTGGCGCTGGCCATCCTGGTCGAGCAGATGCGCCGCGAGGGCTTCGAGATGACGATCGGCAAGCCGCAGGTCGTCACCAAGCAGGTCGACGGCAAGACCTACGAGCCCGTCGAGCGCATGACCATCGACGTGCCCGAGGAGCACATGGGCGCCGTCACCCAGCTCATGGGTGTCCGCAAGGGCCGGATGGACAACATGTCCAACCACGGCTCGGGCTGGGTCCGCATGGAGTTCGTCGTCCCCTCCCGCGGTCTGATCGGCTTCCGCACGGAGTTCCTGACCAACACCCGCGGCACCGGTATCGCGCACTCCATCCACGAGGGCCACGAGCCGTGGTTCGGCACCCTGACGACCCGTAACAACGGCTCGCTGGTCGCCGACCGCTCGGGCGCGGTCACCGCCTTCGCGATGACCAACCTCCAGGAGCGCGGTGTGCTGTTCACCGACCCCGGCACCGAGGTGTACGAGGGCATGATCGTCGGCGAGAACTCGCGCTCCGACGACATGGACGTGAACATCACCAAGGAGAAGAAGCTCACCAACATGCGCTCCTCCTCGGCCGACTCCTTCGAGGCGATCGTGCCGCCGCGCAAGCTCTCCCTGGAGCAGTCGCTGGAGTTCTGCCGCGACGACGAGTGCGTCGAGGTCACCCCGGAGGCCGTGCGCATCCGCAAGGTCGTCCTGGACCAGAAGGAGCGCGGCCGCAGCGCCTCGCGCGCCAAGCACGGCTGACCCCACCACGGTTCTTCCTGGCGCCCCGTCGGACACGGTCCGGCGGGGCGCCGCCGTATGCCCGTACGGCGTCGGTCATCCGAGGGGTTTCCCGGGGGTTCGGAGCAGTGGCGGCCGGTGCCGGGGTGCGCTATGCCCTGGTTTGGGCTCTGATGTGGGCTACGCGTGGTCCCTGTGACGACGCGTGACCCGGAGTCCGGACCCGTAAGGAGGCGCCATGCGCGGAGCCGTGCGCGCGAAGTGGGCCGGCTGCCTGGGGGCCGCGGCCCTCGCGGCCACCGGATGCGGGGGCGGTACCGCCGGGCCGGGCGGCTCCGCCGTGGTCAGCGCCTCCTGGGGAGACCCGCAGAATCCGCTGGAGCCGGCCAACACCAACGAGGTGCAGGGCGGCAAGGTCCTGGAAATGCTGCTGCGCGGTCTCAAGCGCTACAACCCCGGGACAGGCGCCGCGGAGAACGTCCTGGCCGAGAAGATCGAGTCCCAGGACGCGCGGCACTACACCGTGACCCTCAAGCGCGGCTGGACCTTCAGCAACGGCGAGAAGGTCACCGCCAAGTCCTTCGTGGACGCCTGGAATTACGGCGCTTTGCTGGACAACAAGCAGAAGAACGCGTCCTTCTTCCAGTACATCGACGGCTTCGACAAGGTGCACCCGGACCAGGGCTCACCCACCGCGAAAACCCTCTCCGGGCTCCAGGTGAAGGACGACCACACCTTCACCGTCACGCTGAACCAGAAATTCTCCAGCTGGCCGGACACCCTGGGCTATTCGGCGTTCATGCCGCTGCCCCAGACGTTCTTCCGCGACCACGCCGGCTGGCTGAAGAGGCCGATCGGCAACGGCCCGTACCTGGTGGATTCGTACACCAAGGGCAGTGTGCTGAAGATGCGGAAGTGGAAGCGGTACCCGGGTCCCGACCGGGCGCAGAACGGCGGGATCGACCTGCGGGTGTACACCGACAACGACACCGCCTACACCGATCTCCAGGCCGGGAACGTGGACCTGGTGGACGATATTCCGGCCGCCCAGCTGAAGAACGTCCGGTCCGACCTCGGCAACCGCTATCTCAACCAGCCGGCCGGCATCATCCAGACCCTCACCTTCCCCATGTACGACCCGCACTGGGGAAAGCCCGGGATGGAGCGGGTGCGGCGCGGCCTGTCGATGGCGATCGACCGGCACCAGATCACCAAGGAGATCTTCCAGAACACCCGCACCCCGGCCACCGACTGGACCTCACCGGTCCTGGGGGTCAAAGGCGGCTACCAGACGGGGGTCTGCGGCGACGGCTGCGTCTTCGACCCCGCCAAGGCCCGGCAGCTCATCAAGGACGGCGGCGGAATTCCCGGCGGCCGGATGACGATCACGTACAACGCCGACACCGGCTCGCACAAGGACTGGGTCGACGCGATCTGCAACAGCATCAACAAGACGCTGGGGAACGACAAGGCGTGCGTGGGGAATCCCGTCGGCACCTTCGCGGATTTCCGCAACAAGATCAGCGCCCGGCAGCTGACCGGGCCGTTCCGGGCCGGCTGGCAGATGGACTACCCGCTGATCCAGAACTTCCTCCAGCCGCTCTACTACACCAACGCCTCCTCCAACGACGGGAAGTTCAGCAACCCCGAATTCGACAAACTGGTCAACCAGGCGAACGCCGCCCCGGACACCCGGCAGGCGGTGGCGAAATTCCAGGACGCGGAGCGGATCCTCGCCCGCGAGATGCCGTCCATTCCGCTGTGGTACCAGAACGGAAGCGGCGGCTATTCGGACCGGATCAGCAATGTGCGGCTCAATCCGTTCAGCGTGCCGGTCTACAACCAGATCACGGTCGGCTGACCGCGGAGGCAGGCGCGCTCATGGGACGTTATGTGATCCGGCGGCTGCTCCAGATGATCCCGGTGTTCATCGGCAGCACCTTTCTGATCTTCCTCATGGTCTACGCACTGGGCGACCCGGTCGCGGCGATGTTCGGCGACCGGGCGCCGGACCCCGCCACCGCGGCGCAGATCCGCCACGACCTCTACCTCGACCAACCGCTGTGGAAGCAGTACCCGCACTACATGGGCCAGATCTTCCAGGGGAACTTCGGCACCGCCTTCAACGGCCAGCCCGTCACCGAGCTGATGGGCTCGGCCTTTCCCATCACCCTCCGGCTCACCGTGGTCGCGATCGTCATCGAGATGGTGGTGGGCATCGCACTGGGGGTGTTCAGCGGACTGCGGCGCGGCCGGGGCATCGACACCACCGTGCTGGTCCTGACCCTCGTCGTGGTCTCCGTACCGACCTTCGTCAGCGGCTACCTGCTCCAGTTCGTCTTCGGCGTGAAGTGGGAATGGGCCGCCCCGACCGTCGCCATCGAGGCGCCACTGGGTCAACTCCTGCTGCCCGGACTGGTGTTGGCGCTGGTCTCGCTCGCCTACGTCACCCGGCTGACCCGGACCTCGATCGCAGAGAACGCCCGTGCCGACTACGTCCGCACCGCCATCGCCAAGGGGCTGCCCCGGCACCGGGTCATCACCCGCCACCTGCTGCGCAACTCCCTGATCCCGGTGGTCACCTTCATCGGCACCGACATCGGCGCGCTGATGGGCGGCGCCATCGTCACCGAGCGGATCTTCAACATCCACGGCGTCGGATACCAGCTCTACCAGGGCATCCTCCGGCAGAACTCGCCGACCGTGGTGGGCTTCGTGACGATCCTGGTGCTGGTCTTCCTGATCGCCAACCTGCTGGTCGACCTGCTGTACGCCGTCCTCGACC
Organism: Streptomyces sp. NPDC058000; assembly: GCF_042886435.1. Taxonomy (NCBI): domain Bacteria; kingdom Bacillati; phylum Actinomycetota; class Actinomycetes; order Kitasatosporales; family Streptomycetaceae; genus Streptomyces; species Streptomyces sp. NPDC058000. The sequence goes on along the minus strand of NZ_JBHVQS010000015.1, from coordinate 57,675 downwards.
CGAGGATCCGCTATGAGTGAGCCGCACGTCCCCCAGGAAGCCATCGGCCACGGCGACGGCGGCACCGCCGCACTCGCCATCGGCGAGGCCGAATCCCTGGCCCGGGCCCCCGGCGCCGGACCCCCGCCCCCGGGCGGCGAACCCACCGGCAGGCCCCGCAGCCTGTGGAGCGACGCCTGGCACGACCTGCGCCGCAACCCGGTCTTCGTGGTCTCCGCGCTGGTCATCGTCTTCCTGGTGGTCATCGCCCTCTGGCCGCAACTGATCGCCACCGGCAACCCGTACCGCGCCGACCTGTCCAAGGCCCAACAGGGCGCCACGCCCGGCCACCCCTTCGGCTACGACACCCAGGGCCGGGACGTCTACACCCGGGTCGTCTACGGCGCCCGCGCCTCCATCACCGTCGGCACCTGCGCCACCGCCGGCGCCGCCCTCCTGGGCAGCCTGCTCGGCGGCCTGGCCGGCTTCTTCGGCGGCTGGTGGGACACCCTGCTCTCCCGGCTCGCCGACATCTTCTTCGGCATCCCGGTGCTGCTCGGCGGGCTGGTCTTCCTGTCCGTGGTCACCAGCACCACCGTCTGGCCGGTGGTCGGCTTCATCGTGCTGCTCGGCTGGCCGCAGATCTCCCGGATCGCCCGCGGCTCGGTCGTCACCGCCAAACAGAACGACTACGTCCAGGCCGCCCGGGCGCTGGGCGCCGGCAACGGGCGGATGCTGCTGCGGCACATCGCGCCCAACGCCATCGCCCCCGTCATCGTCGTCGCCACCATCGCCCTGGGCACCTACATCTCCCTGGAGGCCACCCTGTCCTACCTCGGCGCGGGCCTCAAACCCCCCACCGTCTCCTGGGGCATCGACATCTCCGCCGCCTCCACCCACATCCGCAACGCGCCCCACATGCTGCTCTGGCCCGCGGGCGCGCTCAGCATCACGGTGCTGGCGTTCATCATGCTCGGCGACGCGGTGCGCGACGCCCTCGACCCCAAGCTGCGCTGAGGAGGCGTCAGATGACCAACGGCGGCACACCCCCGGCCGAGCCGCTGCTCGACGTCCAGGACCTCCGGGTGGAGTTCCGCACCCGGGACGGGGTGGCCAAGGCCGTCAACGGCGTCAGCTACACCGTGGCGGCCGGCCAGACGCTGGCGGTGCTCGGCGAATCCGGTTCCGGCAAGTCCGTCACCGCCCAGGCCGTGATGGGCATCCTCGACACCCCGCCGGGCTTCGTCACCGGCGGCCGGATCCTCTTCCAGGGACGCGACCTGCTCACCCTGGGCAAGGAGGAGCGCCGGAGGATCCGCGGCACGAAGATGGCGATGATCTTCCAGGACGCGCTCTCCGCCCTGAACCCGGTGCTCAGCGTCGGCGCCCAACTCGGCGAGATGTTCCGGGTGCACACCGGGGCGTCCCGCAAGGAGGCCCGCGCCAAGGCCGTGGCACTGATGGAACGGGTCGGCATCCCGGCGGCCCGGGCGCGGGTCGGGGACTATCCGCACCAGTTCTCCGGCGGGATGCGCCAACGCATCATGATCGCCATGGCGCTCGCCCTGGAGCCGGACCTGATCATCGCGGACGAACCGACCACCGCCCTGGACGTCACGGTCCAGGCCCAGGTCATGGACCTGCTGGCGGAACTGCGCCGGGAGTACCGGATGGGCCTGATCCTGATCACCCACGACCTGGGTGTGGTCGCCGACGTCGCCGACACCATCGCGGTGATGTACGCGGGCCGGGTCGTCGAGACCGCCTCCGTCCACCAGCTCTACAAGGCGCCCGCGCACCCGTACACCCGCGGCCTGCTGGAGTCCGTGCCCCGCCTGGGACACAAGGGCCAGGAGCTGCACGCGATCAAGGGCCTGCCGCCGAACCTCACCGCCGTCCCACCGGGCTGCGCCTTCCACCCCCGCTGCCCACTGGCCCGCGACATCTGCCGCACCGACCGCCCGCCGCTCTACGAAGCCGGACCGGGCCGGGCCAGCGCCTGCCACTTCTGGAAGGAGACCCTCGATGGCGCCCGGTGAACCGCTCCTCGAAGTCCGCGACCTGGTCAAGCACTTCCCGCTCACCCGGGGCGTGCTGGTCAAGAAGCAGGTGGGTGCGGTCAAGGCGGTCGACGGGGTCTCCTTCGACCTCCGGCAGGGCGAAACCCTCGGCATCGTGGGGGAGTCCGGCTGCGGCAAGTCGACCGTCGCCAGGATGCTGGTCGGGCTGGAGCGGCCGACGGCCGGGCACATCCGGTACCGCGGCGAGGACATCACCCACCTGTCCGGGCGCGCCATGAAGGCCGTCCGCCGCAACATCCAGATGGTGTTCCAGGACCCCTACACCTCGCTGAACCCCCGGATGACGGTCGGCGACATCATCGGCGAGCCCTACGAGATCCACCCCGAGGTGGCGCCCAAGGGGGACCGCCGGCGCCGGGTCCAGGAACTCCTGGAGGTCGTCGGGCTCAACCCCGAGTTCATCAACCGCTATCCGCACCAGTTCTCCGGCGGCCAGCGCCAGCGCATCGGGATCGCCCGCGGCCTGGCCCTCCGCCCGGAGATCATCGTCGCGGACGAGCCGGTCTCCGCCCTCGACGTCTCCGTCCAGGCCCAGGTCGTCAACCTGCTGGCCCAACTCCAGGACGACTTCGGGCTCTCCTACGTCTTCATCGCGCACGACCTGTCCGTCGTCCGCCACCTCTCCGACCGGGTCGCGGTGATGTACCTCGGCAGGATCGCCGAACTCGGCACCGGCGAGCAGATCTACGACCACCCCACCCACCCGTACACCCAGGCGCTGCTCTCCGCCGTCCCGGTGCCCGACCCCGACGCCCGTGCGCACCGCGAACGCATCCTGCTGAGCGGTGACGTCCCGTCCCCGGCCGACCCGCCGTCCGGATGCCGGTTCCGCACCCGCTGCTGGAAGGCGCAGGAGCTGTGCGCGCGGGTCGAGCCCCCACTGGCGGTCCCGGCGGCGTTCCAGGACACCGAGGGCCCGGCGCGGCACGCCTCGGCCTGTCACTTCGCGGAGGAGCGGCAGGTGGTGCCGAGCGAGTAGGGCGCGGGAACGCGGCGGAGCCCGCCTCCCTGGGGAAGCGGGCTCCGGCGCTGCCGTACGGGCGGGGCGGGTCAGTTCGCCGATCCGTCCGCTGTGTCCTTGGCGTTCTTGGCGTTCTTGGCGTCCTTGGCGTTCTTCGCGTCCGCGCCGGCCGACTCCTCGATCGCCGCCAGCGCCGGGTCCAGGACGATGTCCTCGCCGTGGGTCGTCGGCTCCTCCGGGAAGTGACAGGCCGTCAGGTGACCGTCCCCGTTGCCGCCGATCTGCACCAGCGGCGGCTCGTCCGTCGCGCACTTCTCCTGCGCCTTCCAGCAGCGGGTGCGGAACCGGCAGCCGGACGGCGGGTTGACGGGGGAGGGGACGTCACCGGCGAGCCGGATCCGCTGACGGTCCTCCTCGCCGTCCTCCGCCAGCTTCGGCTCGGGCACGGCCGACAGCAGGGCGTGGGTGTACGGGTGGCGCGGCCGGTTGTAGATCTCGTCGCGGGTGCCCACCTCGACGATCTTGCCGAGGTACATCACCGCGACCCGCTCGCTGAAGTGCCGGACGACCGCCAGGTCGTGGGCGATGAAGACGAACGCGATGCCCAGTTCGCGCTGGAGGTCCTGGAGCAGGTTGACCACCTGCGCCTGGATGGAGACGTCCAGCGCCGAGACCGGCTCGTCCGCGATGATCAGCTTCGGGTTCAGGGCGAGCGCGCGGGCCACCCCGATGCGCTGCCGCTGGCCGCCGGAGAACTCGTGCGGGAAGCGGTTGTAGTGCTCGGGGTTGAGCCCCACGGTCTCCAGGAGCTCCCGGATCTTCTTCTCCCGGCCGCCGGGCGGGTTGATCCCGTTGATCTCCATCGGGCCGCCGATGATCGTGCCGACCGTCTGCCGCGGGTTCAGCGAGGCGTACGGGTCCTGGAAGATCATCTGGATCTCGGAGCGGAACGGCGCCAACTGCTTGCGGTTGGCGTGCGTGATGTCCTGGCCCGCATAGGTGACCTTGCCGGCGGTCGGCTCCATCAGCCGGGTCAGCAGCCGGCCGGTGGTCGACTTTCCGCAACCGGACTCGCCGACCAGACCGAAGCTCTCGCCGGCGTGGACGGTCAGGTCCACCCCGTCGACCGCCTGGACGGCGCCGACCTTCCGCTTGAACGGGAAACCGCCGTAGATCGGGAAGTGCTTGGTCAGCCCCTCGGCGGTGAGCAGGGGTTCGCCCTGGGTGGACGCGCTGGCTCCGGGCGCGGGCAGGGTGTCGTTCTTGGCCATGGTGGTAGCTCCCTAGCCCAGCCGGGGCTTGATCTGCTCGATGAAGAAGGTCTGCTTCTGCTCGGCGGTGAGGTGACAGGCGGCGGCCCGGCCCAGCGCCAGCGGCGGGCGCTCGGTGGTGCAACGGCCGCCGTCGACCTCCGCGGTGAAGGCGCAGCGCGGGTTGAAGGCGCAGCCCGACGGCGGGTTGAGCAGGCTCGGCGGGGAGCCCGGGATCGGGTGCAGCTCCTCGTTGACGTCCGAGGAGAGCCGCGGCATCGAGCTGAGCAGGCCCCAGGTGTACGGGTGCCGGGGCTCGGTGAGGATCTCCTTGACCGAGCCGCGCTCCACCGCCCGGCCGGCGTACATCACCAGCAGGTCGTCGGCGGTGTTGGCGACCACGCCGAGGTCGTGGGTGATCAGGATGATCGCGGAGCCGAACTCCTGCTGGAGGTCCTTGAGGAGGTCCAGGATCTGCGCCTGGACGGTGACGTCCAGGGCGGTGGTCGGCTCGTCGGCGATCAGCAGCTGCGGGTTGCAGATCAGCGCCATGGCGATCATGGCGCGCTGCCGCATGCCGCCGGAGAACTGGTGCGGGTAGTCGTCCACCCGCAGATTGGGCTGCGGGATGCCGACCTTGGCGAGCATCTCGATCGCCCGCTGCCGGCCCTCGCGCTTGCTGGCGCCGGTGTGCTTGATGAACGGCTCGGCGATCTGCCGGCCGACGGTGTAGTACGGCGACAGGGCGGTCAGCGCGTCCTGGAAGATCATCGCCATCTTGTTGCCCCGGAGCTTCTCCAGGGTCTTCTCCTTGGCGCCGGTGAGCTCCTGGCCCTCCAGGTGGATCTCACCGGTGATCTCGGTGGACTTGGGGTTGTGCAGCCCCAGTACCGCGAGGTTGGTGACGGACTTGCCGGAGCCCGACTCACCGACGATGCCCAGGGTCTGGCCGCGCTCCAGGTCGAAGGAGAGGCCGTCGACCGCCTTGACGATGCCGTCCTCGGTGGAGAACCGGACATGCAGGTCGCGGACGGAGAGGAAGGAATCGGTACCGGATCCGTTCGGGACCGGTGTCTCCTCGGTCTTGGTGGGTGTGGTCACGTCAGGTTCTCCTAGGACAGGCGCACGCGCGGGTCGATGAACGCGTACGCCGCATCCACGATGATGTTGAACACCAGGATCAGGGCCGCGCTGAAGACCAGCACGCCCAGCACCATGGGCAGGTCGAGGGTGGTAACGGAGTCGATCGCCAACCGTCCCAGCCCCGCGAGCTGGAAGGTGAACTCGGTGATCATCGCGCCGCCGAACAGCGAACCCAGGTCCATGCCGAGGATGGTGACGATCGGGATCAGCGAACCGCGCCAGGCGTACCGCAGGAAGACGTAACGCGCCGGCATGCCCTTGGCCTTGGCGGTGCGGACGTGCTCCTCCTGGAGCTGCTCGATCATCGTCGAGCGCGACATACGGGTGTACTGCGCGGTGAAGATCGTCGACATCACCAGCCACGGGATCAGCAGGCCCATGAACCAACCGGCCGGGCTGGTGGTGAGGTTCACGTACTTGGGCGCCGCCATGAGGCCGCTGTAGACGAAGATGCCCAGCACGATCGGGCCGAGGATGTAGATCTGCACCGAGCTGAGCACCATCGACGCGCCGGTGACCGTCTTGTCCAGCAGCGTGCCGCGCTTCCAGGCGGCCAGCAGGCCGGCACCCAGGCCGATCACCAGGAAGACCACGGCACCGCCGATGGCCAGCGAGGCGGTGGTCGGCAGCCGGTCCATCATCGTCGACCAGACGTCCTGCTTGGTGGCGAAGGAGTAGCCGAAGCAGGGGGCGCTGCAGTGGCCGAGGCTGAAGTCACGCCCGGCGAAGACGCCGACCAGGAAGTCCCAGTACTGCGTCGGAAGGGGCTTGTCGAGGCCCAGGTTCTGGTGGATCAGGGCGATGTTGTCCGCGGTGCAGTTCTTGCCGCAGGCCATCATCGCGGGGTCGCCCACGGAGAAGAAGACGAAGAAGGTGACGGCGCTCAGTAGGACGAGGGTGACGACCGCGCCGAACGTCCGGCGAAGTAGGAAGGGAAGCATGGCAATTCGCTGCTCTCAGGACGGCGGCTGCAGTGGGGTGAGGGGTGGCGGGAAGGCCCCGGAGGCGCGCCCCGCCGTGCGCGCGCTCCGGAGTGCCTTCATGCGGTGCTTACTTCTTGACGAACAGCGTGGTCGGGTCGATGTAGTTGACGTCCGTGTTGTAGCGGGCGCCACCGATCTTCGAGCCGTACAGCTGAAGGTTCTTGGTGTAGAACACCGGGGTGGCCGGGTCGATCTTCTCCACGATGTACTGGTGGAGCTTCTCCCACTCCTGGGTCTGCTGCTGGATGTCCGTGATCTTCTTGATGCGGTCGATCTCGTCGCTGACGTGCTGGTCGCGGACGTGGGAGTAGTTGGCCGCACCGTCCTGGATCTGCCGGCCGTCGTAGGACGGCGGGATCACCGTGGAGGCGTCCGGCCAGTCCTGGCCCCAGCCGGTCATGTAGATGTCGAAGCCGTTGTCGACCTTGCCCATCTGCTGGTACCAGGAGCCCGCGTCGACCTCCTTCTTCTGCACGTTGAAGCCGGCCTTGCCGAGCGCGTCGGAGATCGCCACGGCCTCCTTCTGCCGGATCTCGGTGTTGGAGTAGGCGTAGACGAGCTTCATGCCCGTCTTGCCGGCTTCCTTCAGGAGCTGCTTGGCCTTCTCCGGGTCGCCGTTGGGCTTGGACAGCTTGCCGTAGGGGTCGTAGCCCTTCTTGTAGCCCGCGACGGTCGGGGCGAACAGACCGCCGGCGATCTCACCGCCGTAGCTGCCGCCGTTGATCCGGACGATCTGGCTGTTGGGCATGGCGTAGGTGATCGCATCGCGGATCTTCTTGTCCTTGATGCGGTCCATGTTCATGTTCATCTGCCAGACGTAGGGCTGGTAGCCCTGCACCAGGCGCTTGCTGGCGCTGGCGTCCTGCAGCACCTGCTTGGTGAGCGTCGGCTCCACGGCGTTGGTGAAGCTGATCGCGGTCTGGTCCACGCCCTTGTCGGCCATCAGCCGCTTGGTGGAGTCGGACGCCTGGTGGTTGAAGGTGATGCTGAAACCGTCGACGTACTGGTGGCGCATCGGGTCGGTCTTGGCGTCCCAGTTGGTGTTCTTCACCAACGTCATGGACTTGCCGGCCTTGAAGTCCGAGATCTTGTACGGGCCGGCGCAGACCGGCCCGACGTCGTACTTGTCCTGGGTGTCCTTGTCGCTGTCCGGGACGACGCTGTAGCCCGCCATCGTCAGCGCGTAGGGCAGCTGGGTCTGCGGCTTCTGGAAGTGGAAGATGACGGTGTGGTCGTCCGGGGTGTCCAGGACGGACTTGGGCAGGTGGTCGCCCTTGTACGGACCGTCCGGCAGCGCCTTGCGGTAGGTCGTGCCCTCACCCGACAGCCACTGCTGGACGTAGGTCGGGCCCTCGGTGATGAACTTGGCGTACTGCCGCTCGAAGGTGTGCCGGATGTCCTTCGAGGTGATCGGCTTGCCGTCCTCGAACTTGATGCCGTCCTTGAGCGTGTACTTCCAGGTCTTGCCGCCGTCGGACATCTGGCCGGCGTCGGTGGCGAGGTCACCGACGACCGTCTTGTCGCCCTTGTCGTCCTGCTTGAAGGTGGTCAGGCCACGGAAGATCAGCTTCGACAGGTCGCCCATGTCGCTGACGTACATCTGGGCCGGGTCCAGGTGGTTGTAGCTGTCCCGCTGGTAGACGGTGATGGTGCCGCCGGGCTGGGCGCCCGCGACCGGGGCCGCCGGGCCGGTGGACTGGGCGGCGTTGCCCAGCGGCACCGCCTTGGCCTGGGCCGCGGCGTCCTTGTCGGTCTGCGACTTGTCCTTGCCCGTGCCACCGCCGCTGCTGCAACCGGTGAGGGCGAGCGAACCGGCCGCCATGGCCACGAGTACCGCACGGGCTCTACGCGTAGTGAGTGCGTTCATGAGGATCCAAGCACCTGCCTGTCAGTCGTTGTCCCAGATGTGCTGTCTGACGCATCCGGTACGCGACCGGCGCGGGGGTGACAGCTCCCCCCGTCAAGTGGACGATCAGCGACCGGACTTGGGGTCGAAGGCGTCCCGGACCGAGTCCCCGAGCAGGTTGAAGCAGAGCACGAAGATCACCATCGCGGCGCCGGGGAAGAGCAGGAAAGTCGGGTCGTTCTCGTACACCATGCCGGCCGTGTGGAACAGCCGCCCCCAGTCCGGGGTCGGCTCCATGATGCCGACGCCCAGGAAGGACAGGCCGGCCTCCGCCGTCACGAACAGCGGGAGCATGTAGGTGCTTTGCACGAGGATCGGGGTCACCACGTTCGGCAGCAGTTCCTTGGTGATGATCCGCCAGGGAGAGGCGCCAGTGATCTTCGCCGCCTCGACGAACTCCCGCTCGCGCAGCGACAGCACCTGGCCGCGCAGGAGTCGGGCCAGACCCATCCAGCCCAGCGCCCACTGCACGAGGATCAGCGCGATCACCCGGATGTAGGTCGGGGTCTCGTCGCCCGGCGCGACGAAGAGCGCCACCACGACGGGCATGAACGCCACGAACGTCAGCTGGCTGGGGAAGGCGAGCAGGAAGTCGATGACCCGGCCGAGCCAGTAGTCGGTGCGGCCGCCCAGATATCCCGCGGTGACACCGAGGATGGTGCCGGTGACGACCACCAGGACGGTCACCGCCACCGAGATTCCGAGCGAGGTCCGCATGCCGTACAGCAGTTGAGTGAAGAGATCACGGCCCAGTGACGGTTCGATACCGAACCAGAAATCGCCGGAGATACCGCCGTTGGACCCCATCGGATAACCGAACTCGTCCAGCAGTCCGGGGTTATCGCTGCCGTACAGCGTGTACGGATTCTTGCCGTAGATCGAGGCGATCACCGGGGCCAGTGCCGCGATGACGAAGAAGGCGAGCACGACGATCCCGCAGATCATGCCGGTGCGGTCGCGCTTGAAGCGCGCCCACATCAACTGCCCGGGGGAACGGCCGACGAGCTCACCGCCCTTGCCCTTCTTTTCCTTCTTCAGACCCTTGGATGCAAGTCCCGGGGTATCGGACTTGCCTGCCGCGGTCTGGGATGGACTAGTCATCGCGAAGTGCCCCCGCGCCGAGTTCTCTTGGAACGTGAAGCGGCACCGGTCGCACCGCTGGATGAGCGCGACTTTCGCAAGTGATTTACAGCGGAGTCAAGGGCATGCGGTGTGCTTCCGCACAGGTCGTCCGCTTCTTGAGCGAAGATTGCGCAGATTGACGCTTAGGCGTGCTTGACATGCGGCTGTCATGCACGGCATACAGGGGTAAATCACCCACCACCACTTAACGTGGTGGCAACTTGACTGTCGCAACACCGATATACGGACGCGCCATGCTGGGCAACGTACGGCCGTGCGGGTGCCGTAAGTCGGCCGGGGACGCCAGTGGCCCCCCGGCCGACCGCCGTTTTGCGGGTGTTTCGCGCCTCGGTCCCTCCGCGTCTGTTGTCCGCGGGCCGAGATTGGAGTAGACCTTTGGTGGTGCCTTCACGAATGCGAGGGTGCTGTGTACGCCGTGGGCCACCGACACGGACGGGGGACGGCTCGTGTCCACAGTGCGGTCGCGTCATCTCGCCAACGGTGCACGCCGCGCCGCCATCACGGGCTGCCTGCTGCTCGCCGCGACCAGTGCGGCCTGGCTCGTCCGGGACCTGGTTCTCCTCGGGCGGCCGGTCGACGTGCTGACGGGGTCGCTCGGCGCGGCACCCGGGACGACGGCGCGTCGAGCGGCCTCCGTATACGACGCGGTGTTGGCCATGGGCGGGCTCGCGGCCGCCCTTGCCGTCCGGCGCGGGGCCGCGACGGCACCGGGCGCACTGCTGTCCCTGGCGGCCGCCACCGCACTGCTGCGGCTGCCGCTCCTGTGGACCGCGGACCGGCGCCGGGACCGGACGGACGCTCACGGCCGGTGCGCAGGCCACCGCACTCGCCCAACTGGTGTTCGCGGCGCTCCTGCTGGCGGTCGTCGCGGCCGGCCGGCGACCGGCGCCGGGTCCGCTCGCCGGGGTCGCGGCGGCGTACGGCGTGATCCAGGAGGCGCCGCCGCACGGGCACCGGCCCGGCGCCCAGGGCAGCCCGCGCCGCTGGCCCGCGGTCGCCCTGGGCGGCCGTCGCGCTGGTCCTCCTGGCCGCGACCGCCGCGACCGCCGCGCTACGCCGGGCCCCTGGCCCGACCCGCCGCCCTGATGACCGGGGTCTTGCTGCTCGGCCACGGCGGCGCCCGGCTCGCCGTCGCCGGCCGCAGCGGCGCGTTCGGGCACCTGATCGGGCTCCCGGGTGCCGCTCAACTCTCCCTCGTGGCCGCGACGTCGGTGGCCCTCGCCGGTCTCGGCGGCCTGCTCGCAGCGGCCCGGCCCGGCGCGCCGGACGCCCCCGCGGGCGAACGCCGGCCCGTGGCGTACGGCGACGGGCCGGACGTGGCGCGCCCACGGCACGCCCCGCCGCCACCGTCGGCGCCCCCGCCCGGCTGGTGAGCCGGCGAACGGCGCCCGGCCCTCAGCCGATCCCCAACGACCGCTTGAGGAAGTCCACCTGGAGCAGCAGGAGGTTCTCCGCCACCTGCTCCTGGGACGCCATGTGCGTCACCCCCGACAGCGGCAGCACCTCGTGCGGCCGGCCCGCGGCCAGCAGCGCCGAGGAGAGCCGCAGGGAGTGCGCCACCACCACGTTGTCGTCGGCCAGGCCGTGCACGATCAACATCGGGCGGTGCGGTGCGACCGCCCCCGACAGCCCCTCGTCCGTCACCAGAGAATTAATGGCGTAGACCGCTGGTTCCTCGTCGGGGTGGCCGAGGTACCGCTCCTGATAGTGGGTGTCGTACAGCCGCAGATCGGTCACCGGCGCCCCCACCACCGCGGCGTGGAAGACGTCCGGCCGGCGCAGGGCGGCCAGTCCCGCCAAGTAGCCGCCGAACGACCACCCGCGGATCGCCACCCGTCCCAGGTCCAAGGGGAAGGAATCGGCCAGCGCCTCCAGGGCGTGCACCTGGTCCTCCAGGGCCATCGGCCCGATCTGCCGGGAGACCGCCTTCTCCCACGCGGGGGACCGGCCCGGGGTGCCCCGGCCGTCCGCCACGATCACCGCGAAGCCCTGGTCGGCGAACCACTGGGAGGTCAGATGGGCGTTGTGCGCGGCGACCACCCGCTGGCCGTGCGGACCGCCGTAGGGGTCGAGCAGTACCGGCAGCGGACCGTCGCCCTCCTGGTAGTCGGTGGGCAGCAGCACCGCGCACGGGATCCGGCGCTCGCCGGCGAGCACCAGCTGCGGGCGGGCGGTGAGACCCGGCGTCTCGGCATGCGAGCCGATGACCGCCAGCACCTTCTCGCCGCCGTCCGGATCCAGCCGCACCACCTCCGACCGGGCGCCCGGCCGCTCCAGCGACGCCTGGGTCAGGATCGTCAGCGCCCCGCCGCGCACCGCCGAGGAGACCGTCGGGTACGGCCGTTCGCCGACCCGCTCCCAGCCGCCCTGGTCGCCGCTGCCGCGGAACCACGCCCGGTAGACCCCGATGTCGTGCATGTCCGCGCCGCTCGCCGAGAACAGGACGTCGTCCTCGCCGATGTCCAATACGGCCCGCACGTGCAGCGGCTCCCCGGTCAGCGGCCGGTCGCCGACGAACAGCTTCCGGGCGCCGCCCTCGTCGGCGATCCGCACCAGCCGCCCGTCCGGCGTCCAGGCCGGCGCCCCCGGGAACGGCTCGACCCACACGTCGTCCTGGTCCTCGTGCACCAGCGCGGTCGCGCCGGTCTCCGTGTCGACCTTCAGGTAACGCTGGGCGCGCTGGTCCCGGGTCTGGACCAGGAGGAGCGGCGGGCCGGCCGCCGACCAGTGGACGCGGGCCAGATAGGGGTAGCGCGCGGTGTCCCACCGGACGTCCGTCCGGGAGCCGTCCAGGCCGAACAGCGCCAGGGTGACCTCGGCGTTGGCACTGCCGGCCACCGGATACGGCACCCGCGCGGGCTCCCGGTCCGGGTGCGCCGGGTCGGCGATCCACCAGCGGGTCACCGGCGCGTCGTCGACCCGCGCGGCCAGCACCCGGTCGCTCTCCGGCGACCACCAGTAGCCCCGGTGGCGGTCCATCTCCTCGGCCGCGATGAACTCGGCCAGCCCCCAGGTGACATCGGGGCCGTCGGGCTCCGCCAGCACCCGGTCCGCGCCCGCGGCACCTCCGCTCCCGCTGCCGTCCGCCGCGACGACCCGCAGCGCGCCGTTGGCCACATACGCCACATGGCGCCCATTGGGGGACGGACGCGGATCCACCACCGGCCCCGCCGCGGGGAGTTCACGGGTGGTGCCGGCGCGCAACTCCGAGACGAACAACCGCCCCGAGAGCGCGAAGGCGGCCAACTCCACGGCAGCGTCCACCGCGTAGCCGACGATGCCCGCCGACCCCTCCCGGCTGCGCTCGCGACGCGCCCGCTCCTCCGGGGGCAGCTCCTCGTCCGCGCCGGCCAACAGGGCGTGCGGATCCGCGGCGGTGAACTCCCGTCCGCCGTCCAGGTCGAGGACCCAGAGCTGCTGGCTGCGGTCGGTGCCGGTACGGGATCGGAGGAAGACGGCGCGGGTGCCGTCGGGGGCGAGGGCGAAGTCGCGCGGGGTGCCGAGCGTGAAGCGCTGGGTGCGCGCGTAGTGCCGGGGAAAGGGCAGCTGTCCGGTCATGCCGCCGAGCCTACGGCGGGAGCCGCTCGTCGGCGCGGGACTGTGGAAAACGGCGTGCGCCCCCGCCATGCTCCGGTGCACCGACTTATGCGCAAGGACGGAAAGTTATGATCCCTTGCGCGTAGCGGGTACGGGGTAAAGAGCCCTTGGCATACCCAGGTGCGTGGCGTCGACCCGTCGGCTCACGTACCGTCAACTCTGTCCGGACCGTGACTACTTGGAGGTGAGCCGCCGTGGCACTCTCGATTTCGGCGGTGGTGCTGCTGGCGATCATCGTCTTCTTGCTGATCAAGAAGTCCGGACTGAAGGCGGTGCATGCATTCGTCTGCATGCTGCTGGGCTTCTATCTGGCCAGCTCGTCCATCGCTCCGACGATCAAGACCCTGACGACCAATGTCGCGGGGATGCTCGGCGGCATCAAGTTCTGATCGCGCCCCGGTCGGCCGGAGCCGCCCCCGCACCGCCCTCCCGCGGGGCGCCCGGGCGGCCGCCCCGATCGGCTGCGGAGGGTGCGAGGGGCGGCTCGTAGGCTGTCTGCATGACGTCCCACCCTGCCCCGGCCGCCACGGGCGAAGGCTCCCCCAGACTTCGTCCGGGGGGACCCCCAGCGCGGCGCAGTGACCTCCCCGCCCGCCGCCTCCTCCTGGTGCACGCGCACCCGGACGACGAGTCGATCAACAACGGCGCCACCATGGCGAAGTACGCGGCCGAAGGCGCGCTGGTCACGCTGGTGACCTGCACCCGAGGCGAGGAGGGCGAGGTCATCCCGCCCGCGCTCGCCCACCTGACGCCGGACCGAGACGACACCCTGGGGCCGTACCGCGTCCATGAGCTGGCCGCGGCGATGGCCGCCCTCGGAGTCACCGACCACCGCTTCCTCGGCGGCCCCGGCCGCTACCGGGACTCCGGGATGATGGGTGCGCCCCAGAACGACCGGTCGGGCTCCTTCTGGCAGGCCCCCGTCGACGAGGCCGCGGCCCACCTGGTGGCCGTCATCCGCGAGGTCCGCCCCCAGGTCCTGGTCACCTATGACCCGAACGGCGGATACGGCCACCCCGATCACATCCAGGCCCACCGGGTTGCCGTGCGGGCCGCGGAGCTGGCCGCGCGGGCGGACTTCCGCCCGGATCTCGGCGGCGCGTATGCGGTCGAAAAGATTTACTGGAACTGCAACCCCCGCTCGGAGGTCGAGGCGGGCCTCGCCGCGGTGCGCGCGGCCGGTCACGGCTTCTCCGGGGTCGCGGCGGTGGACGACGTCCCGGGCGTGGTCCCGGACGACACGATCACCACCACGATCGCCGGTACGGGCGGGTACGCGGACGCGAAGACCGCGGCGATGCGCGCACATGTGACCCAGATCGTGGTCGACGGGGCGTTCTTCGCGCTCTCCAACGACCTGGGACAGCCGCTGTTCGGCACCGAGCACTACCGGCTGGTGCACGGGACGCCCGGCGCGGCCGACGGGCAACGTGAGGACGATCTCTTCGCCGGCGTCGGGGAGTCGGCCGGTTCGACGGGCACGGAGGAACGTGCCCGCAGGGAGGAGGCGGCGGAATGACGACGTCCAACGGTGGTGGGGCCACGCCCGAAGGCGGCGGGGCCAAGGGCAAGGGCGGCGCCCGGAACGGCGGCGCCGATGCGGACCAGAACCGTCGGACCCGGGCGTCCGGCGGTGGCCCGGCCCCGGCCGGCGGAGGCAACCCCGCGCCGCCGGCGGGCCGGCCCGCCCCCAGCGCACCCCTGACGCCGGGCCGGGTGGGCCTGTACGTCCTGCTGCTGGTCGTGGCCGTTCTGGTCGCGTTGGCCGGAACGCTCCTCCAAGCGGCGTGGTTCCCGGGCGGGTTGCTGCTGGCCCTGGCCGGTCTCGGCGGTCTGTTCTACGGGGGCGCCCGGGCCACCGGCACCGCGGGCGGGGTCCTGGTGCCCGGCGCCGCTTGGTTGGTGACGGTGTTCCTGCTGCTCAGCGACGTCCGACCGGAAGGCGACTTCCTGTTCGGGCCGGGGCTCGGCTCGTACGCCTTCCTGCTGGGCGGCATCGTGATCGCTGTGATCTGCGCCACCGGGAACCAGCTGCGCGCTGCCGGCGTGCCCCGGGGCCGAGTTGGCGGATGACGTGGCTCATACCAGGACGGATGCCGCGGGTTCCCGGGGTGCCGGCCGTGGTGGCGGAGCGACGGCCGGCGGGGCGGTGTTCCCGCGCACCCAGGGTGTCGGCCGGCGGCGGCCAGTATGGTGGTGCGCGCCGCCGCGCCGCCCTGGGGGCACCTGCCGGCCTGAGGCCGGGGAATATCTCTGACGAGCGGCGGAGCCAACCGGGAGAACCTGCTTTGAGTCGTGAATCTGACAGTTCGTCCTCCGGCCCCCGGGGCCGTGGCGGAGCCGTGTACCCGTCGGGGACACCGCCCTACGGCTCGCCCAGGGGAGAGGCCGGCGAGGCGCCGGGAACCGGAGCCGCGGACCGGCCGGAGGAGCCCAAAACCGAGACCACGCTGACGACGCGGATCAAGATCAACATTCCGGGGTCCCGCCCCATCCCGCCGGTCGTCGTGCGCAAGCCCGTCGGTGAGGAGTCCGGCATGAACGCATCGGCTGCACCCGGCGGTTCCGCCGGCTCGTCCGGTTCCATGGGGACGCCCGGTCCGGCCTTCGGCGGCGAGCGGGCCGCCGAACGCACGGCGGAGACGCCGCGGCCGGAGGCGACGGCGGACGAGGCGCCCGCCACCCCGAAGGAGAAGACGACCAGCGACTGGTTCGCGCCGCGCAAGCCGCAGGCCCAGACCGGCGTGACGCCGCCGGCCGCCGGCTCCTCCCCGGCGCCGGCGGAGCCCGGTGCGACAGGCGGCACGGCCCCGCAGCGCCCGGACCTCCCGTACTTCTCGGACGCCTCCCCGGCATCCTCCGGGCCGGCCCCGCAGAGCGGCGGCGCGCCCTTCGACGGCGGCCGCGGGCGGAGCGTTTCGCCCTACGAGAGCGACCCGCTGGGCGGCGACCCGCTCGACGGCGGTCCGCTGGGCCGAGACCCGCTGGGGAGCGATCCGCTGGGCGGCAAGCCCCTGGGTAGTGACCCCCTGGGCAGTGGCCCGCTCGGCAGCGACCCCTTGGGAGGTGATCCCCTCGGCGGCGACCCGTTGACCGGTCCCTCCCCGTTCGACGGCGGTCCGCGCGGTGCGGCGTCCCCGTTCGACGGTGGCCCGCGCGGCGGTTCGCCGTTCGACGCGCCGGCGCAGCCCGACCGCGACCGCAACCCGTTCGACGCCCCGGCGGGCCCCAGTGGTCCGACGACCGGCCCGGCGCGCGGTGACTCGGCGCTCGACCTCCCGCCCGGCTTCAGCGACCCGAGCGCCGGCAAGAGCGCCGCGGGCCGGCTGAGCGACGACACCGCCGAGCTCACCCCGCAGCCCCCGGCGCCGCCCGCCGGGCCCGGTGGTGGCCTCGGCGTCACCGGCGGTATCCCGGGCGGCCTGGCCGGCGGCCGGAAGGGCAAGGGCGCGGGGTCCGGCCCCAAGGGCGGTCCGAAGAGCGGCGGCCCGGGCGGCCGGATGTCCGGCGACACCCTCGTCAGCGGGATCCCCAAGGTGCCCGGGAAGGACGGCCCGACGGCCGCCACCCCGTTCACCGGGGCGTCCGGTGGTGACGAGGAGGGCGCGGCCGCCAAACCGCGGCCCAAGATCCCCGAGCCGATCAACCCGCCCAAGAAGGGCCGCAGCAAGCTGGTGCTCGCCGGCGTCGCGGTCGTCGTGCTGGCGGGCGTCGCCTACGGTGCCGGGCTGCTGCTCGACCACGCCGACGTCCCCAACAACACCACCGCGCTCGGTGTGGAGATCGGCGGCAGCTCCAAGGACGATGCGGTCAAGAAGCTGGAGGCCGGCCTCAAGGACCGCCGCACCGCACCGCTCCAGATCACGGTCGACGGCAAGCCCGAGACCCTGCTGCCCGCCCGGGCGGGGCTGGACGTCGACCTCCAGGCGACGGTCCGCAACGCGGCCGGTCGGGACTACAACCCGATCTCCGTCATCGGCTCGCTCTTCGGCGTCAAGCGCACCGCCCAACCGGCGGTGATCACCGACAAGGAGAAGCTGGGGGTCGCGCTGCAGGGCGTGACCGGGCCTGCGGACGCCGCGGTGGACGGCGGGATCACGTTCGAGAACGGCAAGGCGGTGCCGCACTACGGTGCGCCCCACAAGGCGATCGACGTCGCCGCCTCCGAGAGCAAGATCGCCGAGGCGTACCTCAACCGCGTCAGCACCGGCGGCGACACCCCCGTGGTGCTCGCTGCCACCACCCAGCAGCCCAAGGTCAGCAAGGCCGCGGTGGACAAGGCGCTCAAGCAGTTCGCCGAGCCGGCGATGTCCGGGCTGGTCACGATCCGGACGGACGCCCAGCACGCGGTCTCCTTCAGCCCGCAGAAGTCCATCCCGAAGTTCCTGTCCTTCAAGGTCATCGGCGGCGAGCTGGTGCCCTACTACGACCGGCCGGCCCTCAAGGAGCTCTACGGCACCACCTTCGACGGCGTCATGGTGACCAAGGGCGACGGCAGCAAGCACCCGATCAGCGTCGAGGAGGTGGCCGGCGCGGTGGGCAAGGCGCTGGTCGGCACGACCCCCGCCGAGCGCGTCCAGACCATCGCGACCAACGGCAGCTGACGCCACAGCTCCCCGTCCAGCCGCCGTACACTACGGAAAGCGCAGGTCAGAAGCCCTCTAGGGCGAGTCCTCCGGGATTCCCCTAGGGGGCTTCACCCATGACATCTGTCATGCCACCTTGCGGACACCTGACACTGCCGAACGGCGCGACGATCCAGGAAGCTGAATGCCATGACGACGACAGCTACCACCACAGCCACCACCGCGCAGGGCGCGGGACGGGCCCCGGTGGTCAGCTTCCAGGGGGTCAGTAAGAGTTACGGCGCGGTGCGCGCGGTGGCCGACCTGCACCTGGAGCTGCACCCCGGCGAGACCGTCGCCCTCCTCGGCCCCAACGGCGCCGGCAAGTCCTCCACCCTCGACCTGCTCCTCGGTCTGCGCACCCCCGACACCGGGTCGGTGTCCCTCTTCGGCACCACCCCGCAGCGCGCCATCCAGTTGGGCAGGGTCGGCGCGATGCTCCAGAGCGGCGGCCTGATGGAGGGCGTCAAGGTTCGGGAGCTGGTCCAGCTCGCCCGCGATCTGCACCCGCACGGTTATCCGGTGGATCAGATCCTGGCCTCCGCAGGCATCACGGACATCGCCGACCGGGTGGTCGGCAAGCTCTCCGGCGGCCAGGAGCAGCGGGTGCGGTTCGCCCTCGCCACCGCCGGCGCCAACGACCTCATCGTGCTGGACGAGCCCACCACCGGCATGGACGTCTCGTCCCGGCAGACCTTCTGGGGCGCCATGCGCCGCCAGGCCCAGGAGGGCCGCACGGTCCTCTTCGCCACGCACTACCTCGAAGAGGCCGACGAGATCGCCGACCGGGTGATCGTGCTGCACCGCGGCCGGGTGCTGGCCGACGGCACCTCCGCCGAGATCAAGGCCCGGGCCGGCGCCCGCCGGATCACCTTCGACCTGGACGAGCTGGTCGACCGCGGCGCCCTGGAGGCACTGCCGCACCTCACCTCGCTGACCGTGTCCAACGGCGGCTCCGCCGCGGGCTCCGGGCACACCGTCCGCATCCAGTCCCAGGACGCCGACGCCACCGTGCACGCCCTCTACGGTCTCGGCCTCTACCCGCGCAACCTCGAAGTCTCCGGCCTCGGCCTGGAGCAGGCGTTCATCGCCATCACCACCGCCGAGGAGGCGGCCCGATGACCACCCTGATCAAGCTTGAGATCCTCCGCGCGCTGCGCAACAAGAAGTTCATGTTCTTCTCGGTGATCTACCCGCCGGCCCTCTACCTGATCATCGCGGGCGGCGCGGACAGCAAGCCGATCCCCGGAACCAGCCTCAACATGGGGCTGTACTACATGGTCTCGATGGCCGCGTTCGGCGCCATGACCGCCGTCCTGCTGGGCAACAGCGAGCGCATCGCCAAGGAGCGCGAGCAGGGCTGGGTCCGCCAGCTGCGGCTGACCGCACTGCCCGGCCGCGGCTACGTCGCCGCCAAGATAGCCGCCGCGGCCACGGTCAGCCTGCCGTCGATCCTGCTGGTCATGATCGCCGCCGCCGCGGTCAAGGGGGTCCGCCTCGAAGCCTGGCAGTGGCTCGCCATCGCCGTCGGCACCTGGCTCGGCAGCTTCGTCTTCGCCGCCCTGGGTGTCGCCATCGGCTACCTGGCCAGTGGCGATGCGGTCCGCCCGGTCTCCATGCTCTGCTTCTTCGCGCTGGCCTTCCTCGGCGGCCTGTGGATGCCGATGACGCTGCTGCCGCAGTGGGTGCAGAACATCTCCGAGTGGTTGCCGACGCACGCGTACGCGGCGCTGGGTACGGCCGTCGAGGCCGGCGGCGCGCCGCACGTCAAGGACATGGCGATCCTGCTGGGCTACCTCGTCCTCTTCGTGGGTGGTGCGGCCTGGCTGTACCGCAAGGACACTCGGAAGGCATGAGACCGGTGGAGACGAAGAGCGGACCCGACGACCGGAACCCGGTCCTGATCGGGCAGCGCCCGCGCAGTCGCCGCCAGGCCCTCAGCAAGTCGATGTGGATCGGCGTCTGGCTGCTCTACCTCGCCGACCCGGTGGGGGAGCTGACCAGCCACGGCTTCACCACTGCTGAGCGGATCTGCGGCATCGTGGGCCTCACGCTCTTCGTCCTCGCCTACGTCGTCCTGATCGTCCGCCATATGTGGCACAAGCCGCCCGTCTCGCTGCGGTACACCCCGCTGGCCGTGATGCTGGCGCTGTCCGTCGCCCTGACGTGGACGCTGGGCTTCTCCTGGCTGGTGCTGTTCATCTTCACCAGCGTGGCCTCCGCCGTGGTGCTGCCCTGGCAGCACTCCCGCTGGATCATCCCGCTCATCACCCTGGTGCTGATAGCGATCGGCGCCCGCTACCCGGAGATCCGCAACTACTACCTCTTCGCCTACGCCCTACCCGCCCTCGGCAGTGGCTTCGTCATGATCGGCGTGCAGAACCTGGTCCGCACCACCCAGGAACTCCGCGTCGCCCGAGAGGAGGTCGCCCGCCTCGCCGCCAACGAGGAGCGGCTGCGGCTCGCCCGCGATCTGCACGACCTCCTGGGTCACTCGCTCTCCCTGATAACCCTCAAGAGCGAGCTGGCCGGGCGGATGCTGCCCGACCGCCCCGAGGACGCCGCCAAACAGGTCGCCGACATCGAGCAGGTCAGCCGCCAGGCCCTGGTCGACGTCCGCGAAGCGGTCACCGGCTACCGCCGCCCCCGCCTGGCCGTGGAGCTGGCCGGCGCCCGCGCCGCGCTGCGCACCGCCGGCATCGCGCTCACCGCCGACCCGGCCCTGGAGGGCGAGCCCCGCGGGCTGACCGCCGACACCGAGGGCGCCCTGGCCTGGGCGCTGCGCGAGGCGGTCACCAATGTCGTCCGGCACAGTGGCGCCCACCGCTGCGAACTGCTGCTCACCGAGGAGTGGGAGGCCGACGACCGGCACTACGTCTGCCTCACGGTGAACGACGACGGCGACGGCCCGCTCCGCAGCCAGCACGACGGCAACGGCCTCACCGGCCTCCGCGAGCGGCTGGCCCTCACCGACGGTCACCTGGAGACCGGCCAGGCCCCCGGGTCCCGGGGCTTCGCCCTGCGCGCATACGTTCCCAGGACCACCCCGACCGCGTCCCCGGAGGATCCGATACCCGTGCCGGACACCTCCCCGGAGCCGGTGACCGGGCCTCCGGTGAACGGCCCGGTCTAGGCCGGTCCAGGCCCTGCCGTCGGCTCACGTCGGCTGTGCAGAGGGCGCGCGGGGCGGCGTTCGGCCGTGCTCTCGGTAAGCCGGGCGTGCTCTCGGTGCCTCGGCCGTGCTCTCGGTGCGTCGGGCGTCGACCCGCAACCAGAAGCGTGACGACAGGGCCTGGAGCCGCCGCTCCGCCGGGATCGCCCCAGGCAGCGGTCGCGCGGGCTCCCGGCCGCCGCGGCCGGGTCAGGTCGTAAGCTGGCCGGCATGATCAGACTGCTGCTGGCGGAGGACCAGTCGATGGTCCGGGAGGCGCTGGCGGCGCTGCTGTCCCTGGAGGACGACCTGGACGTCGTCGCCCAGGCGGCACGCGGCGACGAGGTCCTCGCCCAGGCGCGGGCCCACGAGGTCGACGTCGCGCTGCTGGACATCGAGATGCCGGGCCTGAGCGGCCTGGACGCCGCGGCCCGGCTGCGCGCCGAGCTGCCCGACGTGAAGGTCGTCATCCTCACCACCTTCGGCCGCCCGGGCTATCTGCGCCGGGCCATGGAGGCGGGCGCGGACGCCTTCCTGGTCAAGGACGCCCCGGCGGCCCAGCTGGCGGACGCCGTGCGCCGGGTGCTGCGCGGCGAGCGGGTCATCGACCCGGCACTGGCGGTGGCCGCGCTGGCCGACGGCGCCAGCCCGCTGACCGAGCGCGAGCGCGAGGTGCTGCACGCCGCCGCCGACGGCTCCACCAACGCTGAGATCGCCGCCGCACTGCACCTCTCCCGGGGCACGGTCCGCAACTACCTCTCGCTCGCCATCCAGAAGACCGGCGCCCGCAACCGCGCCGAGGCGGTCCGCACCGCCCGCGACAAGGGCTGGCTCTAGGGGGCCTGCCCGGCGGACCAGGACCCGGAGAGGCCCCAACGGGGACTGGCGCAGCGGCCTCGCAAGGCGCCGGAGTGGCCAGGTAGCCGAGCCATCGGGACGTCTCAGCAACGCGACGTGGGGCACCTCCCAGCGTCAGCTGGGGGAGTGCCGCGCCGGACACCGGAGCGGCCTGACAGCGGAGCTATCGGGACGTTTCGGCAACGCGGCGAGGAGCCGTGCCAGACGCCCCGGCCCCGGCCCCGGCCCCGGCCCCAGACCCGGAGCCGGACCCGGACCCGGACCCGGCGTGATCCACCGGACCGGCCCCAGGCGCGGCCAGCAGACCCGAAGCCGAGTTCCACGGCACCGGACGCCGCGGGTCATCCACGCCGGCCCGAGGGACCGACCCCACCAGCCCCCTGCCCCGGGCCGCCCTACCGCCGCCGGCCCGCCCCACCGGCGCCGCTTCCGGGACCTTCGCCAGGGGGCGGGTGGACCTTCGCCCCTGTGCGCGCTCGCGGAACGTCCCGCAGGCTTGAAGTGTCATGCCAGCCCATCGCCCCGCCGAGGGCAGCCTCCTCGCCCCCGTGCTGCTGATCCTCGCCATCCTGGTCGTCGCGACGGTGGATGCCACGACCGGCCCGGAGCTGCACATCTCCGCGTTCATGGGGATCGCCCCGCTGGTCGCCGCGCTGCGCTGCTCCTACCACCGCACGCTGCTGGTGGCCGTCGTCTACGTCGTCTCCCTCACCTACGTCGATCTGCTGACGGTGCCCGACTGGGCCCCCGCCAGCCGGGTCGTCGGCGTCTTCGGGGCGTTCCTGGTGGGCGTCTTCGCCCTCGTGCTGTGCCGTACCCGGCTCGAACGCGAGGCGCTGCACGCCCGCACCACCCTGGTGGCCGACACCGTGCAGCGGGCGATGCTGCGCGAGCTGCCGCTCCGAGCCGGCCCCCTGGAGGCGTACGGCTTCTACGTGTCCGCCCAGGAGGGCGCCCGGGTCGGCGGCGACATCTACGAGGCCGTCGACACCCCGCACGGGCTGCGGCTGATGATCGGCGACGTCCAGGGCAAGGGCATGCCGGCGATCGGCGCGGGCCTGGAGGTGCTGGCGTCGTTCCGGGAGGCGGCCCAGTACCAGGATTCGCTGGAGGGGGTGGCCGGCCGGATGGAGCAGGCACTGACCCGCTACAACGCCCGCTCCGCCAAGGAGGGCACCGACGAGCGGTTCGTCACCGCGCTGCTGCTGGAGGTCCGCGGCCCGGGCCGGGCCCGGCTCCTGTCCTGCGGACACATCCCGTACTACCTGGTGCGGGACGGCCTCGTCCACGAGCGCTCCGACGGCGAGGGCGGGCTCCCGCTGGGACTCGGCGGGCTCAGCCGCGAGCCCCGCCGGAGCGTCCGCATCCAGCCGGAACCGAGCGACTGGGCGGTGCTGTGTACGGACGGCGTCACCGAGGCCCGCGGTGGCGACGGCGGCTTCTACCCCCTGGCCGAGCGGATCGCCGCCCGCATCGACCTGGAACCCGCCGACCTGGCCCGCACCCTCCGCGCCGACCTGGAGCACTTCACCGGCGGCGACCTGAAGGACGACGCCACGCTGCTGGTGGTCCGCCGCACCCCGGTCAACGAGACCGCGCCCGCACCGGCCCGATCCGTAGCGGCTTGACCGGGGCGGATTGGGGCGGACTGGGGCGGACCGAGCCGGACCAGGGCGGGCCGCCCGCTCAGTTCAGCCGGGCCCGGGCCGCTGCGGCCTCCCGGCGCACCGCGGTCGCGGCCGCCGGCTGGACCGGCTCCAGCACCCGCGCGTACTCCTCCAGCTCGGCCGCCCCCGTCAGGAACTCGCCCCGCTGGACGAGGAGTTGCGCGCGCTCGTGGCGCAGCCGCGCCGGATGACTGGGCAGCAGCAAGGACAGGTCCAGCGCCCACAGCTGCACCGCACTGTGTTCCGGGCGGGCCTGGGCCCAGGCCCGGATGTTGTTGAGGATCCGCTGGACGATCTCCAACGGGCCGGCCGGGGCCAGCATCCCCGGGGACAGCGCCTCACCGGTCGCGCCCGCGACGATCATCGCCGCGTCCTGGTCGGTGAGCAGCCGCCCGCCCTCGAACGGATCGGCCAGCACGTGCCGCCCGGCCGGATCGCCCAGGCCGATGACGAAGTGCCCCGGCAGCGCCACCCCGTACACCGGCGCCCCGGCCCGCCGGGCGACCTCCGTCCAGACCACCGACAGCAGGATCGGCAGCCCGCGGCGCCGCCGCAGCACCTCGTGCAGCAGCGACGACTCCAGCCTGCGGTAGTCGCCGGGCGAGCCGCCGAAGCCCTGCCGGGTGCCCAGCAGCTCGGCGAGGTTCCGGGCCCACGCGCCCGGGCCGCCGACGGGGGAGTAGGGCAGCAGACCGGCCAGCCGGTCCAGTTCGATCTGTGCCGCGTCGATACCGGCCTCGTCCAGGGCCGGATCCGCCTCGGCGCCGATCAGCAGGCACAGCAGCGCGAGGTCCGGCCGCTCCTCGCGGGCCGCCGCGGCGAACTGCCGCCGCCGCTCGTCGCGCGCCGCATGCCGCTCCGGCTCCCCGCGCTCCGCTCGCTCGCCCATATCGGACGGATACCCCCTCAGGACCCGGCCGCGCCGCCGGCCGGGCCGCGACGATAGTGATAGCCGTGGTGCTCGACGAACCCCAGCCCGTCGTACAGCGCCAAGGCCCCCGCATTGTCCGTCTCGACCTGGAGGTAGGCCGCCGAGGCACCCTCCTGGAGGGCCCGCTCGGCGAGCGCCGCCATCACCAGTGTCGCCAGTCCCCGGCGCCGCTGCCCTGGGGCGGTCTCCACCGCCGCGAAGCCCGCCCAGCGCCCGTCGACGACCAGTCGCCCGATCGCCGCGGTCCCGCCGTCCGGCGCCGGCACCCGCGCGAACCACACCGAGGGGCCACCGGTCAGCACCGCCCGGGCCTCCGCCGTGGGCGTGCCGGCCCGGTTGTAGAGGGTCAGCCAGTCGGTGTCCGGTTGCCGGGAGAGCCGCACGCCCGAAATGTCCGCTTCGGTGTCCGCGAGCGGTGCCAGGGCCGCGATCCGCACGGAGGTGTGCGCCTCGTCGGACCAGCCGCGGGCGGCCAGTTCCGCGGCCAGCCGCTCGTCGGCGTCGGCCCGCCCGGTGGCGACGGTGACCAAGGTGGGCAGCCCGCGGTCGGCGTACCACCGGGTGGCCCGGGCCAGCGCCTCGTCCAGCGGGACACCGGGGTCGCCGAGCGGCAGCACGGAGTTGGCCCGTCGGGTGAACCCCACCCGTCGCCCGACCACCGCCTCCTGGATCGCGGCCCGCAGTGTCCACTCCCCGAGACGTTCGGTCTCGATGGCCGGCCAACCTCGGGCCGCGACCCTCTGGAGCTCGCGCACCGTGGCCGCCGGGACCTTCCTGCGGGCCGGCGCCGCCGGGACGACCTTGGCCGCTACCAGCGAGGATTCCTCCACCCGTACGCTTTCGCCGCTGCGCCGTGTGATGCTCAGCACACCGTCGTTCCACGATGTGAGAATCCCGACCGCGTCCGTGAACGCCGGCTCTCCGGCCCGAGCCCCGGTCAAGCGCCGGACGGATACCCTTTTGCCCACGTCAGCATGGGTGATCCGGACCTCTGCGCGTCCGCCGGCGAGGAATTCCATCGCTCTCT
Source organism: Streptomyces sp. NPDC058000 (assembly GCF_042886435.1). Taxonomy (NCBI): domain Bacteria; kingdom Bacillati; phylum Actinomycetota; class Actinomycetes; order Kitasatosporales; family Streptomycetaceae; genus Streptomyces; species Streptomyces sp. NPDC058000. Next base: position 32,373 of record NZ_JBHVQS010000015.1, on the reverse strand, counting down.
AACCGCCCCTCTTGTTCGTCTCGTGCCCGGGAACGGAGATACTAGGTGGCGGGCATCGACGACGCCGCGCTCCCGCGCGCCCAGCGGCGGTACCGCCCATCGGTCCGCCGGCCCTACCGAGGAGGAACGACAGCGTGACCTACGTCATCGCGCAGCCTTGTGTCGACGTCAAGGACAAGGCATGCATCGAGGAGTGCCCCGTCGACTGCATCTACGAGGGCTCCCGGTCCTTGTACATCCACCCGGACGAATGCGTCGACTGTGGTGCCTGTGAGCCGGTCTGCCCGGTGGAGGCGATCTTCTACGAGGACGACACCCCGGAGGAGTGGAAGGACTACTACAAGGCGAACGTGGAGTTCTTCGACGAGCTCGGTTCCCCGGGTGGTGCCAGCAAGCTCGGTCTGATCGAGCGCGACCACCCGTTCATCGCCGCGCTGCCGCCGCAGAACCAGGACCAGGACCACTGATCACCCTCCGGAGGGACGGAGGGGAGCCGGCCCGCTCCCCCGTGCCTCCGAGGCTGCTGGGGTAGCCCCGGCATGAGCTGGGGAAGGCCGCACGGCACCGCCCGGTCCCGTACGGCCCACCCGCCGTACGGGACCGAGGCGTTTTCGCGCGCCGACGTCCCCCGCGCCACTCCGTACGAGAAAGAGAGCACCGTGGGCGCAGTCTCCTCCCGCCACCCGTCAGGCACGTCGCCCCGCGACCGACTGCCCGTCTTCCCCTGGGACCGCCTGGAGCCGTACAAGGCGACCGCCGCGGCGCACGCCGACGGCATCGTCGACCTGTCCGTCGGCACCCCGGTGGACCCGGTGCCCGCGCTGGTCCGGCAGGCACTCACCGACGCGGCGGACAGCCCGGGCTATCCCACGGTGTGGGGCACCGCGGCACTGCGGGACGCGCTCACCGGATGGGCCGCCGACCGCCTCGGCGCCCCCGGCCTGGAGCACACCAACGTGCTGCCGGTCGTCGGCTCCAAGGAACTCGTCGCCTGGCTGCCGACCCAGCTGGGCCTGGGCGCCGGCGACAAGGTGGCCTACCCGCGGCTGGCCTACCCCACCTACGAGGTCGGCGCCCGCCTGGCCGGCGCCGAGCCGGTCGTCTACGACGAGCCCACCGAGCTCGACCCGGCCGGCCTGAAGCTGCTCTGGCTGAACTCCCCGTCCAACCCCACCGGCCGGGTGCTCACCCTCGACGAACTGCGCCGCACCGTCGCCTGGGCCCGCGAGCACGGCGTTCTGGTCTTCAGCGACGAGTGCTACCTCGAACTGGGCTGGGAGGCCGAGCCGGTCTCCGTCCTGCACCCGGACGTCTGCGGCGGCTCCTACGAGGGCATCGTCGCCGTCCACTCGCTGTCCAAGCGCTCCAACCTCGCCGGCTACCGCTCCGCGTTCCTGCTGGGCGACGCCGCGGTCCTCGGTGAGCTGCTGCAGATCCGCAAGCACGGCGGGATGATGGTGGCCGCGCCGGTCCAGGCCGCCACCGTCGCGGCGCTGGGCGACACCGCGCACGTCGCCGAGCAGCGCGACCGTTACGCCCGCCGGCGCGCCGCGCTGCGCACCGCCTTCGAGGCCGCGGGCTTCCGCATCGAGCACAGCGAGGCGTCGCTCTACCTCTGGGCGACCCGCGACGAGCCCTGCTGGGACACCGTCGGCGACCTCGCCAAGCGCGGCATCCTGGTCGCCCCCGGCGAGTTCTACGGCGCCGCGGGGGAGCGGTTCGTCCGGATCGCCTTCACCGCCACCGACGAACGGGTGGCGGCCGCGGTGCGCCGCCTGGCCGAATGAACCGCTGACCCGCAGACGTGCGCGGGGGCCCGGGGAGAGATCCCCGGGCCCCCGCGGCGTTGCGCGGTGTGCGGTGGCTCAGCGGCCGATCGGCATCCCGCCGATCAGGCCGTGGACCGGCGTCTGCGCTCCCTGGGGCGCACCGAACAGGCCCTTGACGGTGTCGGTGGCCAGGGAGTTGGTCGAGGCCCCCTTCTTCGCCACCGGGCGGGCCACGCCCTCCGCCTTGCGGGCGGTGTCCTGGGTGAGCGGTGCGGCCTCCTCGACGACCGGGGCGAGGGTCCGCACCAGGGCGGGCGCGAGGTTCTGCGCGGCCTCGGCACCGGTCTTGTTGACGAGCGAGAGGCCGGTCCGGGCGGTGTTGTCCAGGGCCTTGCTGGTGCTTGCGGAGTCCAGGGTGGTCAGTCCGCCCACTTCGCGGCCCGACGGAGGCAGGTTCACGGCGCTCGCGGATCCGGCCGCAGCGACCACGGGAGCTGCGCCCGCTGCGACCAGCAGGGCGGCTCGGGCGATCCGACGCGTAACGGGGAGGGACATGGTGCTCCTTTTACGGAGAAGGACTCGTACTTCTGACAGATGTGCCATGTCCGCCGGGCGGACGGACGCCCTGATTACCGCGTCAGGAGTCCGAAGGTTGCGGTGAACTCCGGTAAAGAATTGGCAACGTGTCACATAATCTGCCCTGGATAAAGATGAGCAATATGTGCACGCCCCGAAGCCGTGCGGAAACGTCACAGACCTTTAAACGCACGGGAATTGGCCGAGGATACGGTTTCAACCAGGTGAAAACCCGGACTGGGAAAGGGGATTGTCGTCCGACACGGTCCAACCGGCCGGATTCCCGTGGGTCGGCGCGCTACTGCGCGGTGACGATCCGCACCCCGCCCGCGGCGTCCCCGGTCGCCGTCGCGCCCTGCCAACCCTTGTCCGAATCGGCCGCCGTCCACGTCCGCCCGGCGTAGGAGATCCGCTCGACGTGCAGGTCGGCGGCGTGCGCCAGCGCCCAGTTCGCCAGCCGCCAGCCGCGCTGCGCGGCATCGTCGGTCGCCGCGGCGTACCCGTCCGGCTGCACCGGCACCGTCAGGCTGCGGCCGGCCGCCGCGGTGCGCCCGCTGCTGCCCTCCGTCCGCGGCAGCACCTCGGAACCGAACTCCCGCACCAACTTCTCCCGCACCTTCGCCGCGCCGTCCGGCCCGGCACTGTCCACGGGGTGGCTCACGGTGCAGCTCAACACGCCCCCGTTCCGGCCGGTCAGCGCCCCGGTGAGCAGCGCCGCATTCGCCTCGTGCTTGGCGTACGCCTGCGGATAGCCGCTGCGCTGCACCTTCTGTGCGGCAACGGTCAGTGGCAGTCGGGAATAGCCGGGAACTTTCACCAGATGGCGGTAGAACTCCCCGGATGAATAGACCGGGTCCATGATCTGTTTCACGGTGCCCCAGTCCTGCGACGGCCGTTGCTGGAAAAGCCCCACCGAATCCCGGTCGCCGAAATTGATGTTGCGCAGCCCGGACTCCTGCATGGCGGTCGCCAGCGCGATCGTCACCGCCCGCTCCGGCAGCCCGCGCGAGGTCGCCACCGCGGAGATCGTCGCGGCGTTCGCGGCCTGCTCGGGGCTGAGCTCGTACGGATCCCCGCCGCCCTGTACGCGCACCGCGCAGCGGGGCGCCCCGGGGCCGCTGGTGACGTACTGCACCAAGAGGTACGCAACCACCCCGAGGAGGACGGCGAACGCCGCGGCAGTACGCCACAGGCGGGCGCGGCGGGCACGGGACACGGGCTGGGCGGACACGCAGCACAACGTACCCGAGGGCTGCCGATAGGGTCGGCCCCATGGAGCGCTCCACTCACCCCGGCCTTGACCTGTCGCTGGACGCCGCCGCGCTGACCGCACAGCTCGTCGATTTCCCGTCCGAGAGCGGCAACGAGAAGGACCTCGCCGACGCCGTCGAGGACGCCCTGCGCGCCCTGCCGCACCTGACCGTCGACCGGTACGGCAACAACGTCGTCGCCCGCACGCACCTGGGGCGCGCCGAGCGGGTGGTGCTCGCCGGACACCTCGACACCGTGCCGATCGTGGACAACGTCCCCTCCCGGCTCGACGAGCACGGCGTCCTGTGGGGCTGCGGCACCTGCGACATGAAGTCCGGGGTCGCCGTCCAGCTCCGGATGGCCGCCACCGTCCCCGCCCCCAACCGGGACCTGACCTTCGTCTTCTACGACAACGAAGAGGTCGCCGCGCACCTCAACGGCCTGGGCCACGTCACCGACGCCCACCCCGACTGGCTCGCGGCCGACTTCGCCGTTCTCCTGGAGCCCTCCGACGGCCAGGTGGAGGGCGGCTGCCAGGGCACCCTGCGGGTGCTGCTGCGCACCAGTGGGGAGCGTGCGCACTCCGCACGCAGCTGGATGGGCGCCAACGCGATCCACGCCGCCGCCCCCATCCTGGCGAAGCTCGCCGCCTACGAGCCGCGCCGCCCGGTCATCGACGGCCTGGAGTACCGCGAGGGCCTCAACGCGGTCCGCATCGAGGGCGGCGTGGCGGGCAACGTCATCCCGGACGCGTGCACCGTCACCGTCAACTTCCGCTACGCACCGGACCGCACCCCCGAGGAGGCGGTGGCCCACGTCCGCGAGGTCTTCGCGGACTGCCCCGTGGACGAGTTCGTCATCGACGACCACTCCCCGGGGGCGCTGCCGGGGCTGTCCCACCCGGCCGCCAAGGCGTTCATGGAAGCCGTCGGCGGCAGCGCGATGCCCAAGTTCGGCTGGACCGACGTCTCCCGCTTCAGCGCCCTCGGCGTCCCGGCCGTCAACTACGGGCCCGGCGAAGCCCTGCTCGCCCACAAGAAGGACGAGCGGGTCGCGGTCGACCGCATCCTGCACTGCGAGGAGCGGCTGCGCGCCTGGCTGACCGCCGGCCCGACCACCTGACGGCCCGCGCGGGCACCCGGCCGGCGGGACCGTTCGGGACCGTCCGGAGCCGGACGGTCCCGCCGGCGTCCGTCCGCATACCCATCGAATTCCCCTCCGCGTCACACCGGCGGATCTACGCTGAAGTGGCAAACGATCTGTCAGCGGAGGGAGCACGTCATGGCCAACCCCGAGGGAGCGTACGTCCCTGAGGAGCAGCGGCTGGGCCCCGTACTGCGCCGCCACGACCAGGTGCAGACCGGCACGACGACGGACCAGCGGCTGCTGGACTCCGAAGGACCCTCCGAGTGGGTGCACACCGATCCCTGGCGCGTGATGCGCATTCAGTCGGAGTTCGTCGAGGGCTTCGGCGCCCTGGCCGAGCTGGGCCCGGCCGTCAGCGTCTTCGGTTCGGCCCGCACCCCGCGCGGCACGGCGGAGTACGACGCCGGGGTGCGGATCGGCGCGGCGCTGGTGAAGGCCGGCTTCTCGGTGATCACCGGCGGCGGTCCGGGGGCCATGGAGGCCGCCAACAAGGGCGCCTTCGAGGCCGGCGGCACCTCCGTCGGGCTCGGCATCGAGCTGCCCTTCGAGCAGGGCATGAACGCGTACGTGAACCTCGGGGTCGACTTCCGCTACTTCTTCGTCCGGAAGACCTGCTTCGTGAAGTACGCGCGCGGGTTCGTCGTCCTCCCCGGCGGACTCGGCACCCTCGACGAGCTCTTCGAGGCGCTGACCCTCGTCCAGACCCGCAAGGTCACCCGCTTCCCGATCGTGCTCTTCGGCTCGGACTACTGGAGCGGGCTGCTCTCCTGGCTGCGCGAGACCGTGGTCGCCCAGGGGAAGGCGTCGCCGCAGGACCTGGAGCTCTTCCACCTCAGCGACGACGTGGACGAGGCCATCGCGCTGGTGACCAAGGAGGTCGGGATCTGAGCACGCGGTGCCCGGGACCGGTCCGCACCGGTCCCGGGCAACCCGCCCGGGTCACGCCAGGCCGCGGCGGGCGACCGCCGGCGGCCGGTGGCCGGCGATCGAGGCCACCATGTCCAGCACCTGGCGGGTCTCGGCGACCTCGTGGACGCGGTAGACCTGGGCGCCGAGCCAGGCCGAGACCGCGGTGGTCGCCAGGGTGCCCAGCACCCGCTCCTTGACCGGCTTGTCCAGCGTCTCGCCGACGAAGTCCTTGTTGGACAGCGAGACCAGCACCGGCCATCCGGTCTCCGCCATCTCGCCCAGCCGCCGGGTGGCCTCCAGGCTGTGCCGGGTGTTCTTCCCGAAGTCGTGCCCCGGATCGATCAGGATCCCGTCCCGCCGGACGCCCAACGCGGCGGCCCGCTCGGCCAGTCCGAGCGTCACCCGCAGGATGTCGGCCATCACGTCCTCGTACACCACCCGGTGCGGCCGGGTACGCGGTTCGACGCCGCCGGCGTGAGTGCACACCAGGCCCACGTCGTACCGCGCGGCGACCTCGGCGAGCCGGGGATCGACCCCGCCCCAGGCGTCGTTGAGCAGGTCAGCGCCGGCCTCGCACACCGCCTCGGCGACCTCGTGCCGCCAGGTGTCGACGCTGATCACCACGTCGGGGTGGCGGCGGCGCACCTCGGCCACGAACCCGACCGTGCGGCGGGCCTCCTCCTCGGCGCTCACCTCCTCGCCCGGGCCGGCCTTGACGCCGCCGATGTCGATGATCGCGGCGCCCTCGGCGATCGCGTGCTCCACGCGGTGCAGCGCGGGTTCGTCGCGGAACGTTGCGCCCTGGTCGTAGAAGGAGTCCGGCGTCCTGTTGACGATCGCCATGATCACTGGCTCCTGCGCCCCGAACTCGCGTTTTCCCAGCCGCAGCATTTCCCTGACTCCCTCTCCGTGGTCCGGGAGCGACCCTAACTGTCAGACCCGCATGGCACGATCGGTGCAGGCACTTGAAGTCCGGGGAGTTGGTCGTGTTCTGGTTCATGCTGATCGCGATGGTCGTGGTGGTGGCCGCGGTCACGCTGGTCGTCGTCGGCGGGGGTGACGCCGGCGGCGAGGGCGGCGGACTGCGCGACGCCGAGCCCGCGGGGCTCCACGACCCGCTGCCGCAGGACCGCCCGCTGGCCCGGGCCGACGTGGAGGCCGTCCGGCTGCCGGTGACCGTCCGCGGCTACCGCATGGACGACGTCGACGACGTGCTGGACCGCCTCGGCGCCGAGTTGGCCGAGCGGGACGCCCGGATCGCCGAGCTGGAGGCGGCGCTGGCCGGCGCCCATGCCTCGGCGATGGGCGGGGCGGGGCTGGTGGCGGACCTTCCGCCCGGTTCCGACCCGGCCGGGGGGCCAGGACGAACCGGCACACCGGACACACCGGATGCACCGGGCGCCTTGGGTTCGCAGGACCCGCAGGACCCGCAGGGCCCCCGGGACGGCAGCGCGCGGCCCGGTGGCCCGGAAGCTTCGAAGCGCAAAGACGACGACGTGACGTCAGGAGAAGGGGAGGGCCGGTCATGACCGGAGTGGTGACGGCTCCCGACGGGGTCCCGCGCTGTCCGTGGGGGATGGAGTCGGAGCAGATGGCGGACTACCGCGCCTACCACGACACCGAGTGGGGCCGGCCGGTCCACGGTGACGACGCGCTCTTCGAGCGGATGAGCCTGGAGGCGTTCCAGTCCGGGCTGTCCTGGATCACCATCCTGCGGCGCCGGGAGGGCTTCCGCGCCGCGTTCGCCGGCTTCCGGATCGCCGAGGTGGCCCGGTTCACCGACGAGGACGCCGCGCGGCTCCTCACCGACCAGGCCATCATCCGCAACCGCGCCAAGATCACCGCGACGATCGGCAACGCCAAGCTCGCCGCCGCGCTGGCCCCAGGCGAGCTCGACGCCCTGATCTGGTCCTACGCCCCGGCCCGGACCGGCCGCCCGGTGCCGCGCACCACCGGCGACGTGCAGCCGGTGACCGCGGAGTCCACAGCCCTCGCCAAGGACCTCAAGAAGCGCGGCTTCAGATTCGTCGGCCCCACCACCGCGTACGCCATGATGCAGGCCTGCGGTCTGGTCAACGATCACCTCGCGGCCTGCCATGCGCGTGCGGTGGTGGAGGCGGCGGCCGGCTGACCTCCCCCAGCTCACGCTGGGAGGCGCCCCCGGCCGGGCCCGCCGTCCGCCGGGGTCACCAGGCGGACGGCGTCACCGTCCCAGGTAGACCGGCTTCTCCTTCTTGACGAACGCCTCCACCGCGCGGTGGTGGTCCTCCGATGCGCCGGCCCGGACCTGGAGCTCGTCCTCCTTGTCCAGGGTCTCGGCGAGCGCGTGCCCGGCGCCGTAGGCCAGCGACTCCTTGATCGCGGCGTAGGCGGCGGTCGGCCCCTCAGCCAGCCGGCGGGCCACCGCGGCGGCCGCGTCGGCCAACTCGTCGCCCGGGACGACCTGGTTGGCGATGCCCAGCTCGTGGGCCTCCTGGGCGCCGATCGAGCGCGGGAAGAGCAGCAGGTCGGCGGCGCGGCCGTGGCCGATCAGCCGCGGCAGCGTCCAGGACATCCCGGAGTCCGCGGTCAGTGCGACGCCCGCGAACGAGGTGTTGAAGGAGGCGGTGTCGGCGACCACGCGGTAGTCGGCGGCCAGTGCGAAGCCCGCGCCGGCGCCCGCGGCGACCCCGTTGACCCCCGCCACCACCGGCTTGGGCATCCCGGCCAGCGCCGTGACGATGGGGTTGTAGTGCTCCCGCACGGTGTTCATGGTGTGCCCGGTGCCGGTCTCCCGGTCCTCGGCCAGCAGCCCGATGTGTTCCTTGAGGTCCTGCCCGACGCAGAAGGCGCGCCCGGTGGCGGTCAGCAGCACCGCGCGCACGGCCGGGTCGGCGGCGGCCTCCTGGAGGATGTCCCGGAGCGCGACCTTCGCCTCCGTGTTCATCGCGTTCATTGCATCGGGGCGGTTGAGCGTGACCGTCGCCAGTCCGTCGGTCACGTCGTAGAGCACGGTGTCGGCCATAGTGGAGTCCCCTCCGTCGCGGCTCTGGACTGCCCGGTAACGGCAGCCAGCGCTCAGGATGCCGGAGATCATCCGCGGTCGACATGTGACGTACGTCAAAGATTGCGGGCGCGCCGGGTGGTGGAGAGCGGCAAAGTATCGCAGCCCGCTCCCCGAATTGGGTGGGTTTGCGGGAGCGCGTTGCCAAAGGGATGCCCCCTGATGTTGGTCATCGGGTCGTTCGATGCGGGATAATGGCCTGGAAGCAATGTGTTCGACGCCGGTGACACGCGCCTATCAAGGCCGCCGGCTGAGATGAGCTGGTTTCAGGAAGGGGAACGAGCATGGCGGCCATGAAGCCGCGGACGGGCGACGGCCCGCTCGAGGTGACCAAGGAGGGGCGGGGCATCGTCATGCGCGTTCCGCTCGAAGGCGGCGGGCGGCTCGTCGTCGAGCTGACCCCCGACGAAGCCAAGGCCCTGGGTGAGGCCCTGGAGAAGGTCACCGTCTGACGAGGGCGGAGAAACCGCTGCGGTCTTTCGGGGATTCCACCCCGGGTACCTCCAGCCGGATACCCCGGGCCCGGCACGGGGTGCGGCCGGCTCAGCCGCGCTTGACCGCGCAGAGCAGTCCGTCGCCGACCGGCAGCAGGGCCGGCACCAGCGCCTTGCTCTCCCGTATCGCCCGCAGGAGCTCGCGGACCCGCAGCACCTCCGCCGGCTGCTCCGCGGAGTCGACCGTCCGGCCGTCCGCGAAGACGCCCTGGAAGCAGACCAGGCCGCCGGGGCGCAGCAGCCGCAACGATTCAGCGAGGTACTCCAGGTACTCCAGGAGGTCGCCGTCGCAGAAGACGAGGTCGTAGCCACCGTCCGCCAGGCGCGGCAGGACGTCCAGGGCCCGGCCGGGGATGAAGCGGGCGCGGTTGCCGGCGAAGCCCGCGGCGCGGAACGCCTGCTTGGCGAAGGTCTGCCGCTCCGGTTCGAGGTCCACGGTGGTCAGCACGCCGTCCGGGCGCATGCCGTGCAGGAGGTAGATGCCCGACACTCCCGTGCCGGTGCCGATCTCGGCGACCGCCTTGGCGTCCGCGGTGGCGGCGAGCAGCCGCAGGGCCGCGCCGGTGCCGGCGGTCACCGTGCGGACGCCGACCTCCCGGGCACGGTCGCGGCACCAGAGCAGGGCGGCGTGGGCGGCGTCGTCGATGGTCCCGGCGCCGTACGCCTCGGCGAATGCCAAGCTCGTCTGCCGGTTGCCGGTAATGGCCCTCTCCTGTCCCCGTAGTTGACGCAACCGTGACTGTATCCGCTGTGCGTGGGAACCCGCAGATGGGACCGGGCGTTAGGAGTGGCAAGGGGGAGAGACGGGGGGACGCACCGGTGGATACCACGCAAGAGGCCGGGCGAGAGCCGCGGCAGGACGAGAAGCCACACCAAATGCTGGTCAAAACTGCTTATCCGGAGCTAACGGGCGAGGTGGATATGGTAGGGGCTCTACTGGACACCACCAGAGCCACCAGGGGAGGTGCGGCTGCGACGGGTGACCGAAGGGTGCGCCGTAGGCGCTTGCGACGGTCGTTCGCCGGGCCGAAATCCGTGACCAACACCGCTGACCGTTTCCGCTCTCACAGCCCCAAGGCCAGGGGAGGGGCCCCCATCGCCGACGCGCCCACCGCGACCTTCGCCGCCGACGCGGACGTGCAGGCGTGGACTCCGCCCACCTGGGAGGAGATCGTCAGCACGCACAGTGCCCGGGTCTACCGCCTCGCCTACCGCCTCACCGGCAATCAGCACGACGCCGAGGACCTCACACAGGAGGTGTTCGTCCGCGTCTTCCGCTCGCTGTCGACGTACACCCCCGGCACCTTCGAGGGCTGGCTGCACCGCATCACGACCAATCTCTTCCTGGACATGGTCCGCCGCCGCCAGCGCATCCGCTTCGACGCGCTCGGTGACGACGCCGCCGAGAAGCTGCCCAGCCGGGAGCCCGCGCCGCAGCAGCAGTTCGACGACACCCACTTCGACGCGGACGTGCAGCACGCGCTGGACACCCTCGCGCCCGAGTTCCGTGCCGCCGTGGTGCTCTGCGACATCGAGGGCCTGTCGTACGAGGAGATCGCCGCGACCCTCGGCGTCAAGCTCGGCACGGTCCGCAGCCGGATCCACCGGGGCCGCTCGCACCTGCGCAAGGCGCTCAAGCACCGCTCCCCCGAGGCCCGGGCCGAGGAGCGACAGGAGCAGCGGCAGCAGCAGCGGAGCTTGGCCGTGGTGCCCAGCAGGGAGGTCGGAATCGCGTGAGCGGCAGTGGCGGTCCGTCCCCCGCCGAGCACCATCTCGGCGACCGCCTCGCAGCCCTGGTCGACGGTGAACTGGGGCACGACGCACGGGAGCGGGTGCTGGCGCACCTCGCGACGTGCGGGAGGTGCAAGGCGGAGGCCGACGCGCAGCGTCGGCTGAAAAGCGTGTTCGCGCAGGCACTGTCCCCCGGGCCGTCCGAGGGGCTGCTGGCGCGTCTTCAGCAGTTGCCCGGCGGTGACTCCGACGGGCCCGGCAGCCGGCTCGGCAACGGCACCTTCGGTCGCGGTGTGTTCGCCGGCGGCGACGGCGCGTTCGGCTACGTCCCGTCGGAGAACCACCTCGGCGGCGCCATGGCGGCCGTCCCCACCCAGCCGCGGGCCCGCGGCTTCCGGGTGCAGGTGACGGAGCGCGGTGCGCCGCAGCGGCGCCGGTTCGCGTTCGCGGCGGCCGGGGCGGTCTCGTTGGCGGCGTTCGCGCTCGGCGGCGCCCTCCCGCTGGAGGCCGCCGTCGACACCCCCGGTCCTCGTGCCGAGGGCAGCGGCACCGCCGTCACCCCGCTCGGTGCCGATCCGGCGGCCGGCTCCCTCGCGCTCTCCCGTGGCCGGGGGTTCTGGGCCACGCATGATCCGCTTCCCGACGCCTGGCCCTCCGCCAGCAATCCGACCGGGGCCCCCGCACCGAGCCCGATGTCGCTGCTGGTGCCGGACGAGAGCCGGCCGGCGGACGCGGTGCCGGCGTTCAGCCCGGCGCCCGGCCGTTTCGGCCTCTCGCCGCTGATAGCAGCCACCGGCCCGGCGGCGGAGTTCCGCTTCGCCCCGCTCTCCGCCACCAGCGGCAACGCCCCGGTCCGGCACAGCCCGCCCCCGCTGCCGCCGCTGGAGCCCATGCGGCCGCTGATCGGCTCACCGGCACCCACCGGTCAGTCCGCCGCCGGCCCGCACTGACCGGGCTCTGCGCGCCCCCGCCCGGAACTGGTTGAATCCCTTCTCGGGCGGCGCGCCCCTGCCCGGGGCGCGTACCGCACGGGTCTGTCGCCGGACAGGCCCCAGGTGGTGGCGGCGGCCCGCGCAGGGCCGCGGGCGAATTGTTGGGGAGAGCATGGACGACGCTAAGGCCGCCGGGCCCAAGCTGAAGTGGTGGAGCCGCCCGGAGCAGGCTCCGGGGCCCGAGCGGCCCGCCCGGACGGCGGCCGGGGGACCGGAGGCCGCCGAGCCTGCCACGTCCGGCGCGTCCGGCGCGTCCGGCGCGGAGGCGTCCGGCGACTGGGTCGTCCGCCCGCCGCAGCCCGCGGTCGGTACGGTCCCGCCCGTCGGAGCCCCTCGAACTGCCGGCGACCCCCGAACTGCCGGCGACCCCCGATCCGCCGCTGACGTCGGTAACGCCGCTGACGCCGGAGTGGTTGTCGATGCCCAAGCGGCCGGCGCTGACCGGGAGTTGGTCGTCGCGCCGGCGAAGATATCCGGGGCGGCGCCCGCACCGGAGACCACGGCGTCGGCCGCGCCGCCGGAGCCCGCGCCTGTACCGGAGCCCGTGCCTGCGCCGGAGGCCACCGGCGCGCACCCGGCCGAGGACGCGCCCACCGCGCCCACCGCGCCGGAGCGCCCCGCCGCGACCATGACGCTCGGTCAGGTGCCCGCCGGCGCCCGCGCGCCGCGGCAGCCCGGTCCGGATGCCGAGTCCGCGACCGGCGGCGCCCGGCCCGACCCGCGCACCGAACCGCCGGCCGGTTCCCCCGCCGCTCCCCGGCGGCAGCCGCTGCACCCCGAGGACCCGTACGGCACGCCCCCGTACGGCGGTCCCGGCCCGTGGGCGCCCGCCCCGCTCGTCCAGCGGCCGATGGCCACCCCGGCCCACGGCACCGTGCTGCCGCCCACCCCGGCTGCCGTGGCGCCCGGTGGGGCGGTACCGGCCCCTGCCGCCCCGCAGGACGTCGAACGGCGACCCGCCGGTCCGCCCGTCCCGGCCGGCCACTTCACGGCCCCGGACGCCCCGGTGGGCCACCCCACGGCCCCGGTCGGGCCCGCCGCCGGACCGCAGCCGGCCGCCCCCGAGCCCGTCGAGGGCGGCTTCGTCCCGCACCCCGGCGACGGCGGCCCCCGACCCGCGCCCCCGGCCGCACCCGCCGCCTGGCGGCAGTACGACCCCTGGAGCGCGCCCCCGCCCACCGGACCGGTCGTCGTGCCCGCGCCCCGGCGGCGCGGCCGGCGCCCCGCGCTGGTGGCCGGTGCCGTGGTGCTGGCGTTGCTCGCGGGCGGCGCCGGTGGGGTGGCCGGTGCGTACATCGAGCGGTACGGCGGCATCGACGACATCAAGTTGCCGCAGGTGGCCGGGGGCGAGGGGAGCCGAAGCCCGGAGAGCGTCGCCGGGATCGCCCGGGCGGCGCTGCCCGGTGTGGTGACCCTGCACGTCCGGGGCAACTCCGAGCAGGGCACCGGCACCGGCTTCGTGCTCGACCGGCAGGGCCACATCCTCACCAACAACCACGTCGTCGAACCGGCCGGGACCGGCGGCGAGATATCGGTGACGTTCAGCGGCGGGCAGACCGCCCGGGCGAAGGTCATCGGGCAGGACGGCGGCTACGACCTCGCGGTGGTGCAGGTCGAGGGCGTCACCGGGCTGCACCCGCTCACCCTCGGCGACTCGGACGCGGCGCAGGTCGGCGACCCGGTGGTGGCGATCGGCGCGCCCTTCGACCTGGCCAACACCGTCACGTCCGGGATCATCAGCGCCAAGCAGCGGCCGATCACCGCGGGCGGCAAGAAGGGCGACGGCAGCGATGTGTCGTACGTCGACGCGCTCCAGACCGACGCACCCATCAACCCGGGCAATTCGGGGGGACCGCTGGTGGACGCCAAGGCCCGGGTGATCGGGATCAACAGCGCGATCCGGGCGGCCGACAGCAGCAGCGGCGGCAGCGGCAGCGGTGGGGTGGACGGCGGCAGCGGGCAGGGCGGCAGCATCGGGCTGGGCTTCGCCATACCGATCAATCAGGCCAAGCGGGTGGCCGAGGAACTGATCAACACCGGTCGGGCCACCCACCCGGTCATCGGGGTCACGTTGGAGATGGAGTACGACGGCGACGGCGCCCGGGTCACCGCGGGCGGCAAGGCCGGCGCGCCGCCGGTCACCCCGGGCGGGCCCGGTGCCAAGGCGGGCCTCCGGCCGGGCGACGTGATCACCCAGGTGGACGGTGCGCCCGTGCACAGCGGCGAGGAGCTGATCATCAAGGTCCGCAGCCACCGGCCGGGCGACACGCTCACGCTGACGGTCCAGCGGGGCGGCGCGGAGCGGTCCGCCCGGTTGACACTGGGTTCCTCCGGTCGGAACTGATCGTTTTCACGGTGTTGGCACGGGCGACTCCCGCCCGACGCCCGTGGCCAGGTACCGTGAGAGGTGGCCTTGGCCCAAAGGCCCTCGAAGGCCGCGGATACCCCAAGGAGCTGCAAGGTGTTCTTCGACATAGGACCCCTAGAGCTGGTTGCGATCGTGGTCCTCGCGGTGCTGATCTTCGGACCGGACAAGCTCCCCAAGGTCATCCAGGACGTCACCGGTTTCATCCGCAAGGTCCGGGCGTTCTCGGACAGCGCCAAGGAAGACATCCGCAGCGAGCTCGGCCCGGAGTTCAAGGACTTCGAGTTCGAGGACCTCAAGCCGCGGAACTTCGTCCGCAAGCACGTCCTGGAGAAGGACGAGTACGGCCTGCGGGAGCTCGCCGAGATCCGCGACGGCTTCGACCTGAAGAAGGAGATGGCCGACGTCACCGAGGCGGTGCGGGATTCCACCGCGCCGAACTCCGCGTCCGCCGCGTCCGCCGGTGGCGCCCCCTTGAGCCTGTCCAAGGAGTCCCCGGCCGCTTCCGCCGGCCGTCCGGACATGTTCACCAAGGCCACGGACGCGTCCCGCCGTGAGCCGCCGCCCTTCGACTCCGACGCGACCTGAGAATCTCGTATGCCCGGCTGTGTTGACCCGACTGGCTATGCTCCCGGTGTCCGGGGTGAGGTCGCCTGAGGGGGGCGGGCCGCCCACGACGCAGGGCAACGAGGAGGCTCCGCGCAGATGGAGACGACGAGTCGGACAGTCACCGACCAGGTGGCCGCCGGTACCGGCCGGAAGGTCGACGGCTATCTGCTGGCCGAGTTCCCGTGGTACGGCCTCGATGAGGCGTTCACCGGACCGCGCTGGCTGATGCAGGTGGGCTCGGCCGCGGACGGCACCGTCGAGCACGGCGCGACCGGCCACGGCGTGGAGCCCACCATAAAGGTGGAGAACCCGGAGGACGAGCGGTTCGCGGTGGTGGTGACGGTCGCCAGCCGTCCCGTACGACGCAGCGCGGACGGCACCGGCGTCCTGGAGGCCACCTCGATCTCGACCGCCGCCTGGCTCGCCGGATCCGGTCTGCTCGCCCACACCTGGCCGACCCAGATGGACCGGACGCTGCGCCAGGACTGGCTGGACCAGCAGACGATGCTGGCCTGGGAGTTGGCCGACGATCTCGGCGGGGAGACCTGGAGCGAGCTGATGCTCCCGGTGGACGGGGTGCCGACGCCGTTTTGCTACCGGGAGTCCGAGTACGGCTGGGTGCTCGCCGGGTCCGCCGGCGAAGGCGCGCCGGAAGGGGTCCACCTCGGCGCCTACGGGCGCGGGATGAGCGCCTACGGCCTGGGCTTCTCGGTGATCAAGGACCTGAGCGCCTACGAGGGCTGAGCGCCCGCCGCCATATGGGGGGCGCGTACGGGATGGCGGGCGCCCCTGCGGGCGGCGCACGCGCCGTGCGCGAAAGGGCGGACCGCCATGGATCCGCCCTTTCCGGTGGCGTACGAGGCCGGGGTCGGCCCGTACGCGTCAGAACTTGTTGCGCGGGGTGAGCCCCAGTGACATGCCCGACAGACCGCGCTGACGGCCGCCGAGCTTGCCCGCGATGGCGCGGATCGCCGCACCGGCGGGGGAGTCCGGGTCGGTCAGCACCACCGGCTTGCCCTCGTCGCCGCCCTCGCGCAGCCGGACGTCGATGGGGATGGAGCCGAGCACCGGGACCTGCGTACCGGTGGTCTTCGTCAGGCCCTCGGCGACCCGCTCGCCGCCGCCGGTGCCGAAGACGTCGACCATCTCGTCGCAGTGCGGGCAGGGCAGCCCGGACATGTTCTCCACCACGCCGACGATCTTCTGGTGGGTCTGCACGGCGATCGAACCGGCCCGCTCGGCGACCTCGGCGGCGGCCTGCTGCGGGGTGGTGACCACCAGGATCTCGGCGTTCGGCACCAGCTGGGCCACCGAGATGGCGATGTCGCCGGTGCCCGGGGGCAGGTCCAGCAGGAGGACGTCCAGGTCGCCCCAGTAGACATCGGCGAGGAACTGCTGGAGGGCGCGGTGCAGCATCGGGCCGCGCCAGACGACCGGGGCGTTGCCCGGCGTGAACATGCCGATCGAGATGACCTTCACGCCGTTCGCCGACGGGGGCATGATCATGTTCTCGACCTGGGTCGGCCGCCCGTCCGCCCCGAGCATCCGCGGCACCGAGTGACCGTAGATGTCCGCGTCCACCACGCCCACCTTGAGGCCGTCGGCGGCCATCGCGGCGGCGAGGTTGACGGTGACCGAGGACTTGCCGACGCCGCCCTTGCCGGAGGCCACCGCGTAGACCCGGGTCAGCGAGCCGGGCTTGGCGAAGGGCACCTCCCGCTCGGCGGTGCCGCCGCGCAGCGCCGTCGCCAGCTCCCGCCGCTGCTCGTCGCTCATGACCTCCAGCTCGACCCCGGCGCGGGTGACACCGGGGACCCGCTCGACGGCCTCGCGGACGCTGCTGATGATCGTCTCTCGCATCGGGCAGCCCGAGACCGTGAGGTACACCACGACCGCCACCGAGCCGTCCGCGGCGATCTCCACCGATTTGACCATCCCCAATTCGGTGATGGGGCGGTGGATCTCGGGGTCGTTGACCGTCGCGAGCGCTTCGCGGATCGCGTCCTCGCTCGGCGCGGAGCCGTTGGGCTGGGGCGTGTCTGTTGCCATGTCCCGATGGTACGGCTGCCGAGGGCGCCTCCGGAAAGGCCCTCAGCGGTCGCGTTCGTCACGCTCCGGGTGCTCGCCGTCGGGTGTCCGGCGCAGTTCCAGCTCCCGTAGCAGATCTTCGAGTTCGGAGCGGATCCAGTCGCGGGTGGCGACCTCGCCCAGGCCCATCCGTAGCGCCGCGATCTCCCGGGTCAGGTATTCGGTGTCGGCGATGGAGCGCTCGTTCTGCTTGCGGTCCTGCTCGTGGGTGATCCGGTCGCGGTTGTCCTGGCGGTTCTGCGCCAGCAGGATCAGCGGCGCCGCGTACGACGCCTGGAGCGAGAGGGCCAGGGTCAGGAAGATGAACGGGTAGTTGTCGAACCGCAGGTTGCCGGGCACGGTGACGTTCCAGGCGATCCACAGGATGATCGCGACCGTCATCCAGACGATGAAGCGGCCGGTCCCCAGGAAGCGGGCGATCTTCTCGGACATCCGCCCGAACGCCTCCGGGTCGTACTCCGGGAAGAACGTCCGGCGCGGCACCCGCGGCAGGTCCAGTCGCACCCGCGGCCGCGGCTCG
The DNA here is from genome assembly GCF_042886435.1 of Streptomyces sp. NPDC058000. Classification (NCBI taxonomy): domain Bacteria; kingdom Bacillati; phylum Actinomycetota; class Actinomycetes; order Kitasatosporales; family Streptomycetaceae; genus Streptomyces; species Streptomyces sp. NPDC058000. The sequence goes on along the minus strand of NZ_JBHVQS010000015.1, from coordinate 14,880 downwards.
GATCCCCGGTGCCGCTCCCCGGCGCCGCCGCGGCGCACCGCCGAGGCGCCGTGCGGCCGCCGCTCCCGGGGGTTCTCCCGGTCCTCAGCGCCCATCGGCGGTCTCCCCCTGCGGCCCGGCTGTGCCGGCGGTGCCGGTGGGGTTCGGGCGGCCGTGCAGCCCGGCCTCCCGCCAGTCGTCCGGCAGCAGGTGGTCCAGCACGTCGTCGACGGTGACCGCGCCGAGCAGCGCCCCGCCCTCGTCCACCACCGGCGCCGCGACCATGTTGTACGCGGCCAGGTAGCTGGTCACCTCCGGCAGCGGGGTGTCCGGCGGCAGGGCGGGCAGATCGCTGTCCACGATGAAGCTGACGAGGGTGAACGGCGGGTCGCGCAGCAGCCGTTGGAAGTGCACCAGGCCGAGGTACTTGCCGGTCGGCGTCTCGTCCGGCGGCCGGCAGACGTACACCTGGGCGGCGAGCGCGGGGGAGAGGTCCGGGTCGCGCACCCGGGCCAGCGCGTCCGCGACGGTGGCGTCCGGGCGCAGCACGATCGGTTCGGTGGTCATCAGGCCGCCGGCGGTGCGCTCCTCGTAGGACATCAGCCGGCGGACGTCCGCCGCCTCCTCCGGGCGCATCAGGGTCAGCAGGCGCTCCTTCTCCTCCTCGGGGAGCTCGGAGAGCAGGTCGGCGGCGTCGTCCGGGTCCATCGCCTCCAGGACGTCGGCGGCCCGTTCGTCCTTCAACTTGCCGATGATCTCGACCTGGTCGTCCTCCGGCAGCTCCTCCATGACGTCGGCCAGCCGGTCGTCGTCGAGGGCCGCGGCGACCTCGGCGCGCCGCTTGGGGGAGAGGTGGTGCAGTACGCCGGCCAGGTCGGCCGGGCGCAGCTGCTCGAAGGTGGCGAGCAGGCTCTCCGCGCCCTGCCCGTGCTCCTCCAGGGAGAGGCCGCTCACCGCCGACCACTCGACCGTCAGCGTCTCCCCCTTGCGGCGCAGCGCTCCGCCCTTGCCACGGCGGACGAAGACCTTGTCGATCTCCCAGTCGCGGCGGGCCGGCAGCTGGATGATGCCGATGTCGAGCACGGTGACCTCCTCGCCGGTCTCGACCAGCCGCACCCGCCGGTCCAGCAGTTCGCCGAAGACCAGCGTCTCGGAGGCCCGCTGCTCGAAGCGCCGCATGTTGACGACCCCGGTGGTGACGATCTGGCCGGACTCCACGCCGGTCACCCGGGTCATCGGCACGAAGATCCGGCGCCGGCTGATCACCTCGACGACCAGCCCCAGCAGCCGCGGCGGGCGGTCACCGACCCGTAGCAGCGCGACCAGGTCCCGCAGCCGCCCGACCTGGTCGCCGTTCGGGTCGAACACGGCGACGCCGGAGAGGTGGGAGACGAAGATCCGGGGAGTGACCACCGCCATGGACAGCGCCGCCCTTCTCCCTTTCCGTCCGGATTGCTCCACTGTTGACCAGAAAACCAAGCATTGGCTCGGGTTCAGGCTAACCCGTCGGGGTGGGCCGCGCCCCGGTGGGAGCGGCCGTCCGGTGGCCGCCCGACATCCGGCCGACCGGCCGCCGCACCCCGGGTACGCTGCCGTGAGCTGTCGAGGTCACCCGCATGCAGGAGGCAGAGCCGACGTGAGCGCCATCCCCCCGGACACCACTCGCCGACCGCCGGCCGCGACCCGACGTACCGGGCGGGCGGCGCTGGTGGCGGCGGTGTGCGCGGCACTGGCCGCGACGGTGACGGGCTGCGCCGCGGACGATCCGGACGCCGGCACCAACGGGGTCGGCAAGCTCCCCGCCCAGCAGATCGAGGCCAAGGCGCGGGCCGCCGCCACCAGCACCGACACCGTCCGGCTCTCCGGAAAGATCGTCAGCCAGGGCAGCACCTACACCCTGGACATGCGGCTGGCCAAGGACGGCGCCCGCGGCCAGCTGTCCACCAAGGCGGCCGCCTTCCAACTGCTGCGGGTCGGCGAGGCGCTCTACCTCAAGGCGGACGCGTCCTTCTGGGCCGGGGAGAAGGCCGGTGCGGGCGCCGGCCCCGACACCACCGCCGCCAAACTCGGCAACAAGTACGTCAAGGTGCCCGCCGCCGACCCGGTCTACCAACGCTTCAGCGGCTTCACCGACAAGGACACCCTGCTCGCCGGACTGCTCGGCCTGCATGGCGAGTTGACGGTCGGGAACCACACGACGGTCGGCGGGGTCCGCACCGTCCAGGTGGCCGCCGGTGCCGGGTCCGGCGGCACCCTCGACGTCTCCCTGGAGGGCACGCCGTACCCGCTGCGGCTCCAGCGCGCGGGCGGCGCGGGCGAAGTGAAGCTCGTCGACTGGGGCAAGGCCGTGGACCTCAAGGCCCCCGACCAGGACCAGGTCGTCGACTACGGCAAGCAGATCTCGCGGACCGGCACCGGCGGCTGACGAACGCGGCCCCGGACGGGCGGGTCAGCCCTTGCGGCCCCGGCGCAGCAGCTTGGGCAGCGCGGCGGGGACCGGCCGACGGGTGATCGCGGGCGAGGCCAGCGGCGGTACGGCGTGCGAGTCGTCCGGCATCCGGCCGGGGCGCTGCACCGTCTCGCCGGCCGGCGTCAGCCGCAGCACCCGGCACTCCCGGGCCCAGCGCTCGGCGATGGTGTCCGCGTCCGGTGCGTTGAGCCGCTTGCCCTTCAGCTCCTCGACGGTGGCCTGCCACTCCTCGCTGCCGGGCGCGAGTTCGCGGACCTCGGCCGGCCAGGCGACGAGCCGACCGCCCTTGTCCTTGCTGCGGACGGTGACCGTCGCGGTGCCGCCGTCGGTGAGCCCCAACGCGGCCAGCGGCTGCTCACCGCTGCCGCTGCGCTCCGCTCCGGCTCCGCGCCGTTCCGGGCCTTCGGCGGCGGAGTCCCCGACCAGGCAGACCGCCCCGTCGTGCCAGACGTGCCACAGCGCCCGCGCCGGGCCGGTCGCCCCGCGGACCCAGATCAGGCCGGACTTCTTCGTGGCCTCTTCGATGAGCGCCTGATCCAGCAGGGCCTGCGACACGGTCTCCTCCGTCATGGCCCTCAGCCTAATCGGCCCGGTGGCGGGCGTCCGGGGGCGCCCAGGCGGTGAGACACCGCACGGCCGGCGCGTCCCCGAGGGGCCGGGTCACAGCCAGCCGTTGCGCTTGAAGCCGCGGTGGATCCCCAGGCAGATGGAGACCGTGACCAGCATCATCGCCGGGTAGCCGTACTTCCAGTGCAGCTCCGGCATGTACTGGAAGTTCATGCCGTAGATGCCGGCGATCATCGTCGGGACGGCGAAGATCGCCGCCCAGGCGGTGATCTTGCGCATGTCCTCGTTCTGCGCGACGGCGGCCTGCGCGAGGTTGGCCTGGAGGATGGAGTTCAGTAGGTCGTCGAAGGACAGCACCTGCTCGTTGACCCGCGCCAGGTGGTCGGCGACGTCCCGGAAGTACTTCTGGATGTCGGCGTCCACCAGCCGCATCGGGCGCTCGCTCAGCAGCTGCATCGGCCGCAGCAGCGGCGACACCGCGCGCTTGAACTCCAGTACCTCGCGCTTGAGTTGGTAGATCCGCCCGGCGTCGCCGCTCTTGGCCGTGCCCTGGCCGCCGGCCCCTTTGCCGCCGGCGGCCTTGCCGTTGGTGCCGGAGCTGAAGACGTCGATCTCCACCTCGTCGATGTCGTCCTGGACCGCGCCGGCCACCGCCATGTAGCCGTCCACGACCTGGTCGGCGATGGCGTGCAGCACCGCGGACGGGCCCTTGGCCAGCCGCTCCTGGTCCTCCTGGAGGCGGTGCCGCAGGGCGCGCAGCGAGCCCTGGCCGCCGTGCCGGACGGTGACGATGAAGTTCGGGCCGGTGAAGCACATCACCTCGCCGGTCTCCACCACCTCGCTGGTCGAGGTCAGCTCGGCGTGCTCGACGTAGTGCACGGTCTTGAAGACGGTGAACAGGGTGTCGTCGTACCGCTCCAGCTTGGGCCGCTGGTGGGCGTGGACGGCGTCCTCCACGGCGAGCGGGTGCAGCCCGAACTCCTGGGCAATGCCGGCGAATTCGGCCTCCGTCGGCTCGTGCAGGCCGATCCAGACGAAGCCGCCCTCGTCCCGGACGCCGGCGATCGCCTCGGCCGGGGTGAGGTGGCCGGGCAGCCGGTGGCCGTCGCGGTAGACACCGCAGTCGACGACGGCGCTGTTGGTGCAGGCCGGGGCGGAGGATGCGGTGCGGTAGGGGGAATCGTCGCGGCGCCGGGCAGGGCGGACGGCGGCGCGCAGGTCGCGGATCATCGACATAGCAGGCTCCTTCGGGCCGGCCGTCAGTGCCGTGGCGCGGGCGCAACGCTGCCCGGAACGAGGACGTACGAGGCGACATTGGCCGTACGTCCGCAAAGCGGGCGGCGCTCGGTGCGGGGGGCTACTGACGGCAGTTCGCTGACATCACGGAAGTAAGAGTCGAAGGCGCTCTTCCGTCATCTGCGTCCGGAGCAAGAGAACTTCACAGGTTTCGCCGCGGTGCGGCGGGGTACGGAAGCTCTCGGATCAGAAGGTTCGCTGCGGGAACAGAAAGACGGGAGAACTGTCGGTACTGCACGGTCGACTCGGATCCACCGCAGCCCCACCTCCTCCGGCCGGTCCCCGTTGGGGGACGACGTCATTCCCTGAGCAGACGGCAAGGCTATCAGCCGTCCGAAGCGCTGAGGCGCGCCTTTGCACGTTCCATACGAAACGCCGTGCGAAGCCGCTGCTCACGGGCTCCTCGGGGGGCGGCTTTCGGGCGCGGGGCCGGCACCTATGCTCGGCCCATGTCTGACGTTCTTGAGCTGGTCGAGGCCCGGTTGCGCACGGCGCTGGGCGAACCGGACGCGCGTGCCGCCGTCACCTTCCTCGGCACCGACCGTATCGAGGTGCTGCGCTTCGTCGACGGGGACGTGCTCCGCTACGCCACCCTCGGGATGTCCGCCCAGCCCATGGCCGACCCCACCGCGGTGGTCGCCGACCCCCTGCGCGGCCCGCGGGCCGAGCTCCTGCTCTCCGTGCGGGCCGGCCGCGCGGAGACCGACAAGGTGCTCCGGCCGCTCGCCGTTCTCGCCGCGTCACCGCAGGTCGAGGGCGTGGTCGTGGCCTCCGGGGCGTCGCTGGACGTGGGCGATCCGCTGTGGCCCGGGGCGCCGTTCACCTCGGTGCTGGTGGGTGCGTCCGGCGGCCTCGTCGAGGACCTGGAGCTGGACGAGCCGAGGGAACCGGTGAGATTCCTGCCGCTGCTGCCGATGACGCCGAACGAGGCCGCCTGGAAGCGGGTGCACGGCGCCGAGGCGCTCCAGGCGCGCTGGTTGGAGCGCGGGACCGATCTGCGCGATCCGCTGCGCACGGGCGTCGCGCTGGACTGACCGGACCGCGGGCAACGGCCCGGCGCCCCGCCCGCGCGGTACGCGGACGGGGCGCCAGTTCCGTTGTGGCGCCCACTAGTTGGCGAAGGCCGAGATCCCGTCCTCGGTGACGTGCCGGGGCTCCAGTTCCTCGGTGCGCAGGATCAGGGCCCGGCGACGTACCGCGACGATGCCGGCGCCGACCGCCGCGGCCAGTGCCGCGATCACGAACGGGACGTGGAGGTCGGTCCACTCCGCGACCTTCGGGGCGAGGAACGGCGCGGCCGCCGCCGCGAACCACCGGACGAAGTTCCCTGTTCCTGTGCGCGAACCGAAGATCATTGCTGTTTACATATAACGAGTTGGGCGAGCTGAAAGGTGCAAGCTGCAACTAAATATTCGGGGGGTTTGGTGCGGTGGTGGGAACCGGCCAAGTGTGCGGTCCGGTACGTGATTAGGGGCACACCGGTCGGGTGATCGTCCTTGACGGGACGGCGGCCCAGGAGGACCGTTGGTCGTTATGAGGGGCGAACCCAGTTGCCCAAAGTGCGGAGGCCGGGTACGGGCGCCCGGTCTCTTTTCCGATAGCTGGCAGTGCGCCGCCCACGGCACCGTGCACCCGCTCCAGCCGGTCGTCCCGCCGAGCGTCGAGGCGCTCGGCGTTGTCGTGCACCGGGCCCAGGTGCCCGTGTGGATGCCCTGGCCGCTGCCGGTCGGCTGGCTGTTCACCGGTGTGGCGTGCGCCGGCGACGACCGTAGCGGCGGCCGGGCGACCGCCGTCGCCTGCTCCGGCCCCGGCCCGCTCGGTGGCCCCGGTGAACTCCTGCTGATCGCCGAGGAACTGGGCGTCGGGCTCGGTTCCCGCTACGCCGGCATCGACGGCCCCGACCCCGGACCCCACCTGAGCGTCGGCAAGCCGCCGAACGCCAAGGTGCTGGCCGCCGGCCGCCCGACCCCGATGTGGCAGGTCCATGGCGCCCCCGCGGACCGTGCGGTCTTCGCGGGCGAGGCCCGCGGACTGTGGCTGTGGGCGATCGCCTGGCCCGAGCAGTCCGCGCTGCTGATGTACGACGAGCTGGTGCTGACGGATCTGCGGGAGGCCGGTGCCGAGGTGGATCTGCTGCCCTGCGGGGCGCTGTCGCCGAGGATTCTGAGCTGACGAGGGCGCCGCGGCTTCGGTTCCTCGGCTTGAGGTGGGGCCCGACCGGCGGGCGCATGTTCGGGCGCCCGGTATCCTTCCTGTAGTCCGTGGTAGTGCTGTAGCCCCTTGTAGTTCCTTACGGTGCCCCGCGGTGTGGTGCCCGGGCCCCGGGTCCACCGTCGTGTCCGTCCCGCAGCAGTCTGGAGCCCGTGCCGTGCGTATCGATCTGCACACCCACTCCACGGCCTCCGACGGCACGGACACCCCCGCGGAACTGGTGCGCAATGCCGCGGCCGCCGGTCTGGACGTCGTCGCGCTGACCGACCACGACACCGTCGGTGGGTACGCCGAGGCGCGCGCCGCGCTGCCCGAGGGGCTGACGCTGGTCACCGGCGCCGAGCTGTCCTGCCGGCTCGACGGGGTCAGCCTGCACATGCTCGCCTACCTCTTCGACCCCGACGAGCCGGAGCTCGCTCGCGAGCGGGAGCTGGTCCGGGACGACCGGGTGCCGCGCGCCCGGGCCATGGTCGGCAAGCTGCGCGAGCTGGGCGTCCCGGTCACCTGGGAGCAGGTGGCGCGGATCGCCGGCGACGGCGCCGTGGGGCGGCCGCACATCGCCACCGCCCTGGTCGAGCTGGGCGTGGTCGGCTCGGTCTCCGACGCCTTCACCTCCGAGTGGCTGGCCAACGACGGCCGGGCCTACGTGGAGAAGCACGAGCTCGACCCGTTCGACGCGATCCGGCTGGTCAAGGCGGCCGGCGGGGTCACGGTCTTCGCGCACCCGCTCGCCGTCAAGCGCGGCAACTGCGTCCCGGAGAGCGCGATCGCCGAACTCGCCACGGCCGGGCTGGACGGCATCGAGGTCGACCACATGGACCACGACGACCCGACCCGCGCCCGGCTGCGCGGACTGGCCGCCGACCTCGGACTGCTGACCACCGGCTCCAGCGACTACCACGGCAGCCGCAAGACCTGTCGCCTCGGCGACTGCACCACCGATCCCGAGATCTACGGGGAGATCGTGCGCCGGGCCACCGGCGCCTTCCCGGTCCCCGGCGCGGGCGGCTGAGCCCGCGGGCACCGGCCACCCGGCCGGCCGCCGTACCGCACGCCTCCTTCAGTGGGGCGCGTCTGCGCACCCACCCTCTTTCCCACGGGCCGTACCCGGTCGTGCCGCGTCCGGTCCCGTGCGTCTTCCTTCCCCTCGTCCGTACCACCGCAAGGCCAGCACCGTGTTCGACGTCGCCGTCTTCAGTACCCTCTTTGTCACGCTATTTGTGATCATGGACCCACCGGGTATCACCCCGATCTTCCTCGCCCTGACCTCCGGCCGCCCGGCCAAGGTGCAGCGCCGGATGGCCTGGCAGGCGGCCACCGTCGCGTTCTGCGTGATCGCCGTCTTCGGGCTCTTCGGCAAGCAGATCCTCGGGCGCCTCCACATCTCCACGCCCGCGCTGATGATCGCCGGCGGACTGCTCCTCCTGCTGGTGGCGCTGGACCTGCTGACCGGCAAGTCCGAGGAGCCGACCCAGACCAAGGACGTCAATGTGGCGCTGGTGCCGCTGGGGATGCCGCTGCTGGCCGGGCCGGGTGCGATCGTCTCGGTGATCCTCGCGGTGCAGCACGCCGACGGCGTCGCGTCCCAGGTCGCGGTCTGGGCGGCGATCGCCGCCATCCACGTGGTGCTCTATCTGGTGATGCGGTTCTCGCTGGTGATCATCCGGGTGATCAAGGACGGCGGGGTGGTGCTGGTGACCCGGCTGGCCGGGATGATGCTCTCCGCGCTCGCCGTGCAGCAGATCATCAACGGTGTGACGCAGGTGATCCAGGCGTCCTGAGCGGCTCCGGATACGACGACGCCCCCGTACGGCGTGTCCGTACGGGGGCGTTCGCGTGTCTTCGTTACGTCGTCGTCAGAGCGCGGGTCGGTCGTGTCGACGCTCAGTGGACGGCAGCGGTGCCGGCCGGGCGGATGTAGATGCGCTGCCCTATGGCGGCGGCCTGCTGCACGATCTGGTTGACGGAGGCGGCGTCCACGACGGTGCTGTCCACGGCGGCGCCGTCGACGTCGTCCAGGCGCATGATCTCGAAGCGCATACGGCTTCTCCCTTCGTCTGATCCTCCTGCGGAGAACTCTTTGACAGGACTTGCCTGGCTTCGTTGCCGGGCGTTCCGTATGGGTACAACGAGCCTACAGCTGAAATGATTCCCTACGCTAACGAAAACTTTTCATGGTCTAAGGAATGCGTGTGCGGGAACGGGTGTGGTTGTGCCCGCCGAGCGCCCGCCAGGACAATGGACCCCGCAATGAGCAACCCCCAGCCCACGGGCACCACCGACCTCATGACGCTCGCCGCCGGTATCGAGCGCACCAACGAGCTGCTCACCCGGGTCCTCGCTGAGGTCGCCACCACCCCGTCCACCCACGCGGTCTTCGCCGACGCGGGCTACGTCTACGCCGCCACCGGGCGGCTGGTCGCCGGTACGGAGGACCGCAAGGCGTTCGAGCTGGACGCCGAGGGGATCATCGAGGCGTTCATCGACAAGGCCCGGATGATCTTCCCGGACAGCCGGCTGCTGCGGGTCTACTGGTACGACGGCGCCCGCCGCCGGATCCACACCCAGGAGCAGCAGCGGATCGCCGAGCTCCCCGACGTCAAGGTCCGGCTCGGCAACCTCAACGCCCACAACCAGCAGAAGGGCGTCGACTCGCTGATCCGCACCGACCTGGAGTCGCTGGCCCGGCACCGGGCGATCACCGACGCCGTCCTGATCGGCGGCGACGAGGACCTGGTCTCCGCCGTGGAGGCGGCCCAGGGCTACGGCGCCCGGGTCCACCTCTGGGGCATCGAGGCCCCGGGCGGCCGCAACCAGGCCGAGCCGCTGATGTGGGAGGTGGACAGCGCGCGCACCTTCGACCTGGACTTCTGCAAGCCGTACGTCACCCGGCGGACGGCCGGCGAGTGCCCCGAGCCGGGCGCCGGCGAGGGGCCGGCGCCGACCCGCGAGGAGGTCCGGTTCGTGGGGGCGCGGGTCGCCGCCCAGTGGCTGTCGGAGCGCGGCCCGGCGTGGGTGGCCGAGCTGCTGCCCGGCCACCCGTACCTGCCGGGCACCGTCGACCAGGAGCTGCTCACCGCCGCCGAGGCGCTGCTGAAGCACTCCCTGCGCGGTCACGCCGATCTGCGGCGGGTGCTGCGCGACGGGTTCTGGGACCACATTCAGGGGCGCTTCTAGGGCCGGCACCTCGGTGATGGGACGTCAGCCGACGTCGTTCCAGAAGCCTGCCAGCCCTCCGGCGGCGGGGGTCAGCCGACGTCACTCCAGAAGCCGGCCAGCGCCCCGGCGGTCTTTTCCGGGCGTTCGGCGTTGGGGGAGTGCTCGGCGCCCTCGATGATCGTGCGCCGGGCGGAGAGCCGGCGGGCCATCGCGTCCATCAGCGGCACCGGCCAGGCGTAGTCGACGGTCCCCGAGACGACGTGGACCGGCAGCCCGGTGCGGGCCAGTTCGGCGACCCGGTCGGGCTCCGTCAGCATCTGCCGCCCGGTCGCCATCAGTTGCTCGGGGACGGTGTTCAGCCAACGCTGCCGCAGGAACGCGGCAATCTCCGGCGGCAGTGCGTCGTGCGCGGCCGCAGTGGGGGTCCCCCCGGCACCGGCCGGGGGAGCGCCCAGCGCCTGCATCGCCTCCCACACCTGCTCCATGCCCATCGTGCCGAGCGCCTCGATCAGCATCCGCACCCGGGTCTGCTGGGCCGGGTCGATGGCGGCCGGCCCGGAACTGAGCACGGTCAGCGAACGGAACGGCGCCGGGTCGTGCACCACCGCGGCCCGGGTGATCAGTCCGCCGAGGGAGTGCCCCAGCAGGTGCAGCGGGCCGCCGCCGGGCTCCCCCAGGGCCTGTGCCTGGGCCCGCACGTCGAGTGCCAACTCCCGCTGCTCGTACGCCCGTTGATCGCGCGGTCCGAGGGACTCGTACTGTCCGCGGCCGTCCACCGCGACCGCGCGGAACCCGGCGGCGGCGAGCGGTGCCAGCAGTGCGATGAAGTCCTCCTTGCTGCCGGTGAAACCGGGGACGAGGAGGGCGGTGCCGATCGGGGCACCGTCGGGGCGGGCGTCGTGCGCGGCGAACGCGCCGCGCTCGGTGTCGAGCCGGTACGCGCGGGCGCACGGCGGCAGTGTGAGGGTGGGCGGCCTGCTCATGGGCCGAGGTTATCGGGCCGGTCGGGGAAAACCCGCCCGGGACGTCGGCGTTGCCGGGGCCCGGAAAGCCGGCGACCCGGCGCCCGCACGAGGCGGGGCCGGGTCGTCAGATGCCGTCGGGCCGGGCGGGATCAGCTCTCGGCCGGTGCCTCCGAGGGCTGCGCCTTCTTGGTGGCGACCCGCTTGCGGGTGCGCTTGGGCTTGGCCTCGGCGCCGTCCACCGCCTCCGCGGCAGCGGCCTCGGGGGCGGCCTCGGCGGCCTTGGCGGCGGCGGTCTTCCGCGTCCGCTTGGGCTTGGCCGGCGCCTCCCCGTCGGTGGCCTCGGCCGCGGCGGTCTTGGCGGCGGCGGCCGTGGTGGCAGTGGTCTTGGCCGCAGTGGTCTTGGCCGCGGCCGTCTTCCGGGTGCGCTTGGGCTTCTCCGGAGCGGCCTCGACGCCCTCGGCCGTCGCCACGGCGGCTTCGGCCTCCGCAGCGGGCTGCGCGGCGGCGGTCTTCCGGGTCCGGGTCCGCTTGGGCTTGGCCGGCGCCTCGGTCTCCGCGACGGCGGCGGTCACCGCGGTGCCCTCCGCCGTGTCCACGGCGGCTTCCGCGGCCTCGGCGGGTGCCGCCTTCTTGGTCGCGGCCCGCTTGCGGGTGCGCTTGGGCTTCTCCGGGGCGGCGTCGGCACCCTCGGCCGTCGCCACGACGGTTGCGGCCTCGGCCACGGCCGGAGCGGTCGCCTCCGCAGCCTCGCTCACCGGCTCCACCGGAGCGGCCGACGTCGTGCCCTCCGCTGCGGCCTTGGCGGCACTGCGGGTACGGCGCCGGCGCGGCTTGGCGGCCGGCTCCTGGTCCGCGTCGGCGTCCGGGCCGGCCGCGGGGGCCGGCACCGTGGCGGCCTCGGTGACCACGGCGGCCGTGGCCTCGCGGACCTCGGCCACGGCGGCCGCGGTGGCAGTGGCTGCCACCGCGCCCCGGGTGCGGCGCCGACGCCGGGGCGTCCGCGGTGCCGCGGCGGCCTCGGTGCCCTCGGCGGTACGCACCGCGGCGTCCGCCGGTGCGAGCTCCGGCTCCACCGGAGCGGCGGCCGACTCGTCCAGCGGCGTCCCGCCCCGCGTGCGGCGCCGCTGGCGCGGTGTGCGGGTGCGTCGGGGCTCTTCCTGGGTGTCCTTCTCGGCCCGTGCCTCGGACCGCCGGCCGCGCCCGCGGCCCCCGGTCTCGCCGAGGTCCTCGACCTCCTCGGCGGCCAGCCCGGCCCGGGTGCGCTCGGCGCGCGGCAGGACGCCCTTGGTGCCCGCGGGGATGTCGAGCTGCTCGTAGAGGTGCGGCGAGGTGGAGTAGGTCTCCTCCGGCTCGTCGAACGACAGGTCCAGCGCCTTGTTGATCAGCTTCCAGCGCGGGATGTCGTCCCAGTCGACGAGGGTGACCGCGGTGCCCTTGGCGCCCGCCCGGCCGGTGCGGCCGATGCGGTGCAGGTAGGTCTTCTCGTCCTCGGGCGACTGGTAGTTGATGACGTGCGTCACGCCCTCGACGTCGATGCCGCGGGCGGCGACGTCGGTGCAGACCAGGACGTCGACCTTGCCGTTACGGAAGGCGCGCAGCGCCTGCTCGCGGGCGCCCTGGCCGAGGTCGCCGTGGACCGCGCCGGACGCGAAGCCGCGGCGGGCGAGCTGGTCGGCGATGTCGGCGGCGGTCCGCTTCGTGCGGCAGAACACCATCGCCAGCCCGCGGCCCTCCGCCTGGAGGATGCGGGAGACCAGCTCCGGCTTGTCCATCGAGTGCGCCCGGTAGACGCGCTGGGTGATGTTGGCGACCGTCGCGCCCTGGTCGTCCGGGGCGGTGGCGCGGATGTGCGTGGGCTGCGACATGTAGCGACGGGCCAGCGAGATGACCTGGCCGGGCATGGTCGCGGAGAACAGCATGGTCTGCCGCTTGGCCGGCAGCAGCTGGAGGATCCTCTCGACGTCGGGCAGGAAGCCCAGGTCGAGCATCTCGTCGGCCTCGTCCAGGACGAGGGTGCGCACCTGCGACAGGCTGAGCTTCTTCTGGCCTGCCAGGTCGAGCAGCCGGCCGGGCGTGCCGACGACCACGTCGACGCCCTTCTTCAGCGCCTCGACCTGCGGCTCGTACGCCCGGCCGCCGTAGATCGCCAGGACCCGGACGTTACGCACCTTGCCGGCGGTCAGCAGGTCGTTGGTGACCTGCTGGCACAGCTCGCGAGTGGGCACGACCACGAGGGCCTGCGGCGCCTCGGTCAGCTGCTCGGGCGTGGCCCGGCCGGCCTCGACGTCGACGGGGACGGTGACCCGCTCCAGCAGTGGCAGGCCGAAGCCGAGCGTCTTGCCGGTGCCGGTCTTGGCCTGGCCGATGACGTCGTTGCCGGAGAGGGCGACGGGGAGCGTCAGCTCCTGGATGGGAAAGGGGGAAACGATGCCGACGGCTTCCAGGGCCTCGGCGGTCTCGGGGAAAATCCCGAGATCACGGAACGTCGTAGACAGAGTCTTGCCTCTTCTGTGAGACGCGGCGAGAGGCGGCGAAGGGGGTCGTACCGCACCGTCGTACGGGTTCGTACGGCGCCGGCCTGTCAGGCCGGACGGCGCGGGACCACTGCCATCGCTCAGGCACTCCTGCCGCGAGCGGTATCCCTCCTGCTGTGCGCACGTCTCGTACGCGCCGCGGGGGAGGGCGGTCGGGTGGAGCCGATCGGGCCACCGACCGGGCATCCGCTTTCGTGGAACGACCCACCGATACTCGGCGGGTCCTTTAGCACTGTACCCCGGATATCGCGTGTGAATCCGAAGGCGTGTATGACTGAGGAATTCATCACGGCGCGCCGTACCGGTCGCGGCGATCACACGAACGGGTGGTCGAGCCGTGGCTGACCAGGGCCTTCCGCGGCCCCTCGGGCGGGCTATTGTGCCGGTCATGGAGACGCCTGACAACGCCGCTGCTGACGTATCTGAACAGACCGGAATCGCCGCCCAGGACTGGGCCCAGGCATCCGCTGACCCGCAGTACCGGGCCGCTGTGATCGACCTGCTCGGCGCCCTCGCGTACGGCGAACTGTCCGCCTTCGAGCGCCTGGCGGAGGACGCCAAGCTCGCCCCGACGATGGACGACAAGGCCGAACTGGCCAAGATGGCCTCGGCGGAATTCCACCACTTCGAGCGGCTCCGCGACCGGCTCGCCGAGATCGAGGCGGAGCCGAACGAGGCGATGGAGCCGTTCGCCGCGGCCCTGGACGAGTTCCACCGCCAGACCGCGCCTTCGGACTGGCTGGAGGGCCTGGTCAAGGCGTACGTCGGCGACTCGATCGCCAGTGACTTCTACCGCGAGGTCGCGGTCCGGCTGGACTCCGACACCCGCGACCTGGTGCTCGCGGTGCTGGACGACACCGGGCACGCCACCTTCGCGGTGGAGAAGGTCCGGGCCGCCATCGAGGTCGAGCCGCGGGTCGGCGGGCGACTGGCGCTGTGGGCCCGCCGGCTGATGGGCGAGGCGCTCTCGCAGGCCCAGCGGGTGGTCGCGGACCGCGACGCGCTCTCCACCATGCTGGTCGGAGGGCTGGCCGACGGCTTCGACCTGGCCGAGGTCGGCCGGATGTTCTCCCGGATCACCGAGGCGCACACCAAGCGGATGGCCGCGCTGGGCCTCGCGGCCTGACGGGGCCGGCACGGAGTCCCGCACCGGCCTCGAACGGGGCACCGGACGGTCAGCAGGCCGTCCGGTGGCCCTTCAACGGGGCGGCCTGGCTCCGGGGGCGGGACCGGCGGCGCGGCGGGCGCACCAGGACCGACAGCAGCGCGGAGCCCACGGCGAGCGCGGCGACCATCACCTGGACCGGGTGGCCGGGCCCCAGGATCGACCGGGTCAGCAGCGCGCCGAGCAGCGCCGCGACCGGTCCGGTGGCCAGCGTCAGGGCGGGGGCGGGGAACCGCTCGGGCAGCCAGCGTCGCGCGGACAGGGCGATGGCGAATCCGACGATCACGGCGCCGAGCGCTTCCCAGATCATGCTGTTCCCTCCCGCGTGACGAGGCCGATCGGACGAACAAATCGGTCGTAGGCGGTCGTACCCAAGGGCCGCCGGCAACAACCCTCCGGCGGGGGCCCGCTTGTCCGGTCAGCGTGCGCCTCCGTCCGGCCATCGGGCAAGGGATTTCGGCAGGCGGTTTCCGGGGCCGCGCCGGGCAGTGGGGACGACACAGGGCGGCGGCCCGGAGAGAGACTCTCCGGGCC